>JBGUKU010000128.1:0-28700 GCA_045114615.1 Anaerovoracaceae bacterium | reverse complement strand
ATAGAAGAATCAATGTCGCTTTATCTTGTAAACTTGCTGCATAAAGGAATTCGAAAATATAATAAGAATAATCTTTTATATTGAAGCAGCAAAATCGAGATACAATGGATGAGATAGAATACAAAATCCTTAGGGACCAACTCAAAGACGCTAAAATAAGAACCCGGACAGATAGGCATAAAGTTGGCTTCGGCGAAATGCTGGAGCAGCTTATGGATGAGAATGGTTATACCTGTAAAAGTCTGGCAACGAAAGCTGATCTATCTGAGCGGACTATCAGGAGGATGAAGTGCGAAGATGAGTATCGGCCAACGAAGGAAATGATCATAGCCGTGTGCGTGGCTATGAAACTAGGTTTCAATGAGTCGTTACACTTGCTGAGGATGTCCTCATTCCGTTTGCAGGAAAACTCTCCGATTGACGCAATGTATTTATTAATATTAAAATATGAAGGAAAGTTCAGCGTGCGCGAATGGAATAGGGTCCTGCTGGACATTGGAGAAAAACCTATTGGCTGCATGAGGAAGCCTAGTTACAAAAACTAAATGGTCTTACCCCATTTCACCCCAGACACTGTCCCATATGCTTCGGAGAGTCTTCAAATCAAAAAAATTGAATTCACAAAAATGGTCTGTGCCTGACCAGACAAGGTGCCAAAATGCTAAAAATTTTTGGAATGAAGCCGTCTCCTTCGTTAGGGGATACTCCCGACAATGAAGCCGGAAGGTAAAGGTGCAGGTGCCAAAAGGGAGCGCGTAGAGATCGATTTCAGCAAGGTAAAAGTAGAGCCGCTGTTCGAAGAATTTGTAGACTTCGAGACATTCAGCAAGAGCGACTTCAGAGCAGTAAAGATCAAGAGCTGTGAAGAAGTTCCAAAGAGTGACAAGCTTCTGAAGTTCGTCCTCAACGACGGATCGGGCGAGGACAGAGTCATCCTTTCGGGTATCAAGAAATACTACGATCCTGAAGAACTCATCGGAAAGACCGCTATCGCGATCACAAACCTTCCGCCGAGAAAGATGATGGGACAGTATTCCAATGGCATGCTGATCAGCGCAGTAAACGAGTATGACGGAGAGGAGATGCTCAACCTTCTGCTCGTAGACGACAGGATCCCGGCAGGCGCCAAGCTCTACTAAAGAAGCAGATTGATAATTCAAGACAAAGGACGCGACTTGCAGATTACTGTAAGCCGCGTTTTTTGCCTTAATCATCCGGCGTGTTCGATTTATGCTGCGGTTCAGGTCTTCCTTTTTTACACGGATTGCACATTTAGGAATAAGCGGCGCTTTTCTGTATATTGTTTTATAATTAACAAAGATATATACTATCTTTGTTAATTGTTTTTTGGCTTTAGCTCTATACAAATTGATGTATTCTGAGCAAAGCAACAGACTGTATAAGACTATTTAAAGGAGGAACACGCATTATGAAGGGCTGGGAATTTACAGGAACACATCAACCGCTTAAGATCGTTGAGAAACCGGATCCAAAGGCAAAGCCGGGCTATGTAGTTCTTAAGACACTGGCAGGAGGACTCTGCCACTCAGATGTATCTGCTCTTGACATCGAATCATGGATGCCGCAGTTCAACGTACCTGTTATCATGGGTCACGAAGTCTGTGGAAAGATTGTCGAGATCGGTGAAGGCGTCGAAGGATTCGAAATAGGAGACGTTGTAGCAGTATGCCCGCTGTACGCAAAGGATGGAACAACTCCTGGATATACAAGAGACGGCGGATACGGAACAATGACAACTGCTCCTGTTGAGCAGCTGGTAAAGGTTCCTGAAGGAGTTTCTCCGGCACAAGCTGCGGCAGCTACAGACGCGGGAGCTACTTCGTATCATGCTCTCTGCTCAGTAGGCGGAGCCAAAGAAGGCACAAAGGTCGGCATCATCGGAGTCGGCGGACTCGGACAGTTCGCAGTCAGCATCGCTGTAGCAAAGGGATGCGAAGTTTATGTAGCTACAAGAAAGCCATCCGCTCAGGAGCTTTCACTCAAGCTCGGCGCAAAGGAAGTAAAGTCGAACATCAAGGAATTCGCAGACAAGAATCTTGACCTCATCGTTGACTTCGCAGGCGCAGGCACAACTACAGATGACGCTTTGAAGACAGTAAGACCGCACGGCAAGGTCGTACTCGTAGGTATGGGCGGTGACACAACAACTATCTACTCATACTCGATGATCTTCAAAGAACTCACATTCCAGGGCTCGATGGGAAGCACAACTGACGACCTGAAGGACGTTCTGGATCTCCTCGCAAGCGGCAGGCTCGATCCTGAACTCCACACATGCAAGTTCGAAGAGATCGCAGACGGCATCGACCAGCTCCGTGAAGGAAAGGTAAGCGGACGTCTCGCATGTGTATACGAGGACTAAAAGAAATCGACACGAGACTTGTATACGGCTTCCTCGATGCGGGGAAGACGACATACATAAAAGAGAATATCCGGGACGACAGGTTCTATAAATACGGATCGACCCTAATCATCTGCTTTGAAAAGGGTGAGGAGAAATACGACGCGGAAGCGCTTGCAGAAAAGCGCGCCAGGGTCGTGTACTATGACAGGGAAAGTGAGATAACATGCTTTTGCAAAGAATGCATAGAAGCATATCAGCCTGACCGTATATATGTGGAGATGAACACGATGATGCCGGAGCTCAGAGAGCAATTTCCGGACTGCATGCGCGTGACCTTCTCCATAGCGCTGATTGGCTGGGCCACGATGCCTGTCTACTATCTCAATTTCATGCAGATGATGAAGCAGATGGTCTCTGAATCGAATCAGGTCACTTTCCGCGGATGCCCGTCCGGTGAATTGCTGGCGCCATATGCGCAGGCTTTCCGCCTGATGAATCCGAAGGCAATGTATCTGAGGCAGGACCCGATGGGATACCACGAGAAGGCGTTTGGACTGTTTTTACCGTTCCCGCTTGATGAAAGCGAGATCAGGGTCGATGAAAAAAGCTATCTTCCTCTCTGGCTTGACGCGCTCGATCACCCGGAGCACTACGACGGAAAGGTCATACATTTTACTGATCCGGTAGAGCTCAGAAAATCAGAAGCGGATGGTCTGTGGCGCTGCGGGAGAGTCGTGATGACATGCTGCATGGCAGACCTTCAGTTTATGTCATTTGAGATGGCAGACCTATCTTCAGGTGACGCGGACGATCCGCGTCCGGAGAGTAACATCTGGGTCACGATCGATGCTTCGGCAAGAGCTGTAAGCGACAGCTACGGACAGAGGAAGCTGCTGCTTGTTCCGGATGTGCTATGCCGGACAGAACCGCCCGGGGATATGATTCTCGACGGAAGAAAAGGTCAGGCAGAAATATAATGGCAACGGACACGGCTTGCAGGTAACTGCAGGTCGTGTTTTTCTTTACAATTACAGCCTGAAGTGTTATATTCGCATTGATGGACGGTATCCATTTTCTGGAACAATACCATCATATAGACAAGGAACATCTCAGGAGAAGCTGCACTCAACGGCGTGTATCATTGCGAACACGACCTGGCGGCGAATAAGCTTTCCTTTTGCTGTCCTTATATTATATGAAGTGTCCATCCGCAAGCCCGTGGCTGTGCGGTTTTTATTTTATCCGGCGCCTGTGGTGCCGACGCGAAAGGAGTTACTTCAATGACAAGAGAAGAGAAGAATGCTCAGATCAGAAAAGAGGCCCGCGCGACTGCGATCCTCTTCTGCATCTGTTTCCTGTGGCATGTAGGATGCGCTTATCTGCTTTCCGGCACAGGAGCAACGGTGTGCGGACTGCCGCTGTGGTGGATCCTGAGCACACCGGGAGTGTTCGTGATAGCAGTGATTGGTGTTGTGATACTGCTGAACAAGGTGTTCGTGAACTTCAGCCTCGATGATGAGTGCGAAGAGACCAAAGAGGAGGTGCGGGCATGAGCGGCAGACAGATAGCTATACTTGCGATCCTCGTCGGTTATATGCTGATCAACGCTTTTATAGGCGTATGGATCAGCCGTGCTTCCGCAAGGAAGAATGCGGGCAACGGATTTATCCAGAACTACTTTGTAGGCGGACGCACCATGGGAGGTGTCGTCCTGGCAATGACACTTATCGCAACATACACAAGCGCGAGCTCTTTCCTGGGAGGCCCGGGACTTGCCGCAAGCTGGGGCCTTACGCAGTCATGGGTAGCGGCCATCCAGATCGGTACTGCGTTCCTGACGCTAGGCATTGTCGGCAAAAAGCTGGGCATGGTTTCGCGCCGTATCAAGGCGGTCACTATCTCGGACTACCTCAGAGCAAGGTATAAGTCACCGGCTGTCGACATAATCTGCAGCATAATGCTCGTGGTTTTCTTTATCACGCAGATGATCGCACAGTTCAAAGGAGGAGCGACTCTGCTCCAGTCGGTTACGGGACTCTCGTACATAAGCGCACTTGTACTGTTTTCAGCAGTCGTCATAATTTACACGTCGATCGGCGGTTTCAAAGCTGTTGTAATAACTGACACGATTCAGGGGTTCATAATGGCCTGCGGTACTTTCCTGCTGCTGTTCTTCGTTATCCGCGCGGGCGGCGGCATGGATAATATACTGGCATTCAACGCCGCAAATAATCCGGGCTGGGATCTCATAGGCAAAGGCCCTTATGGAGCTGAAATAGCTGCTCTCAGACCGGGATATCTTATTTCGTTCTGGGTGCTTGTAGGCGTAGGCGTTCTGGGACTTCCGCAGACAGCAGTCAGGAGCATGGGCTTCAAGGATACAGAGTCGCTGCACAAGGCAATGATATGGGGTACGGCAGTTGTCGGCATCCTGATGATAGGCATGCACTTTGCCGGCACTCTGGCTCTGCCGCTGGTAGGTGAGGAGCAGCTTGCAAATACTGACTCCATCATCCCGTATGTTGTCAATAATTACATGCCTGTGTGGGCTGCAGGTCTTTTCCTGGCGGCTCCGCTCGCAGCTGTAATGTCGACTGTGGATTCACTGCTGATACTGGCATCGGCAACTATACTTAAGAACCTGTACATAACGTACATCGCAAAAAAGGATGCCAGAGAAGCTGTCCGAGCAGACCAGGATGAAAATATCACTGTCAGCGAAGGTACTGAGAAGAGGCTCAAATACAGCAGCTTTGCTCTGACGATAATATTGGGACTGATCGTGTTCATCTTTGCGATGAATCCGCCTTCAATTCTGGTATGGATCAATCTGTTCGCTATGGGAGGACTTGAAGCTACTTTCTTCTGGCCTCTTATCGGCGGACTTTACTGGAAGCGCGGCAACGCAGCGGCATGCATCGCTTCAATAATCTGCGGAGTATCAACATTCGTGTTCTTCAACCTCAACAAGATAGCTCCGTTCGGGATCCACGAGATCGTGCTCGGCCTGCTGGCAGGCGGAGCAGCATACTTCATAGCCGGTATGCTTAATAAGAATGAGCCGGATGCGGAAATGCTGGAGAAGTGCTTCTGATGGTTAGAAGAGAACAGTTCGATCCTGAAGTATATGAGTTTTACAAGGCAGCGCTTGAAGGCGCGGGATTTGCCGCATCGTTCAGCGCTGAGGACATCCCGCGGATGAGGGAGGCTGAGATAACAGGCCATGCCGCACATCTCGATCCGTATGAAGTATATAAAAAGACAGACCTGACCATCCCGCGCGGAAGCGCGGGAAACCTTCCGGTCCGCATCTATGTGCCGGAAGGCGCTGCTGACGCAGCGGGTCAGGTTCCCGTGATACTTTACTTTCACGGCGGCGGATTCATCATGGGAAGTATAGAAGACCATGATCCTCTGTGCGGCAAGCTTGCAGATGCTGCCGGCGCAATAGTCATCGCGGCAGAATACAGGCTCGCACCTGAGCATCCTTTCCCGGCGTGCATAGAAGACGCAGTCTGTCTTGCGGAGTGGGCTCATGATAATGCAGCCACATTTGGAGGAGATCCGGATCGCATAATGGCAGCAGGTGACAGCTCCGGGGCCACAATCAGTGCCGCGCTTGCTCTGCTGGCAAGAGACGGAAAGGCGCCTGCGATATCCGGGCTGATACTCCTGTATGGAGTCTTCGGATGCCTCAGCCTTGATGAATCTGAATCAGCGAAACTTTACGGAAATGGCGAATACATTTTGCCTGCAGACGCGATCAGAAAAATGATGCATTTTTACATTCCGGTAGGGACTGATCCGTATGATGCGAGACTTTACCCGGGCAGAGCCGCAGATCTTAGCGGTATGCCGCCCGCAGTAATAGTTACTGCAGAGCTCGATCCTCTGAGAGATGACGGGGAGTGTTTTGCGCGCAGACTGAGAGAAAGCGGATGCAAAGCAACTCTCATACGCATGGATGGAATGATGCATGGTTTTGCTCTCTACTGGCAGAGATTCCGCAAAGCAAAAACGATGCTGGACCTTATCGGCAGCATCGTGAATGGTTGGACCGTATAGGAAACGTCATAAAAGGCCGGGTCACCTCACTGACTCAGCCTTTTTTCTTATGTGCGTTTATGCGTACAGACTCGGGATGACTATACGCGCCTGTTTGTCAATTATGTACTCAACGTATTCCCGCACCTCATCTTCCGTATCCAGCAGGGCTATATACATCTGGTTACCCATGGCTTCCGAAAAGATGTCCGGCATACGCTGGCACATCACTATTTTCCCATCATAGCGGGAGAGAATCTCCTCATGAGTGCGCACGTGCGTGAACTTGTCTTTGCGGCTGGCGAAGACACACCAGCGGTCCGGCCCGTTCTTTCTGCCTGTGCTCGTACCGGTGCTGACCATGTCAGCCCATATCTGGTATACATCGGTTGAATGGGAGAAGTTGATCATATCCGGAGTGAAACCTCCCGCAGGCCTCATGTTTACTTCCAGTCCTACAAAATCTCCGACATCTCCAAGGCCTTTTCTCGCCTCTGTCAGCCTGAAAAATTCAAAATGGATGAACCGGCTCTTTACCTTGAATTCCTTAAGCGCCTTGCGTCCATACTCTTTGAGCTGCTCCGGTACCTCAGGCAGTACGTAGTAAACAGTCTCGGTGCCGTTATTTACTGCATCGGCTACATTGATGCACATGAAGGACGACTCGAAGAGAGGATCCCC
Organism: Anaerovoracaceae bacterium; assembly: GCA_045114615.1. GTDB lineage: Bacteria > Bacillota > Clostridia > Peptostreptococcales > Anaerovoracaceae > Crickella. The sequence continues at coordinate 21,610 of JBGUKU010000128.1, read as the reverse complement.
ATTCTCATCACAGACCGCGTCATAAGAATAGATGTCTCCGACGACAAATTCTTCCATGACGTAATCATGTCCCGAAGTTTCATCAAAGAATGTCATCAGATCATCATCGTTTTCAATCTTATATGTAGCACTTGCTCCGACACCGACATTAGGCTTTGCGAAGACAGGGTATCCCCCGACCTCATCAAGAAAAGCATGGGCGGCTTCGATAGTAGTTACGTGATGCTGGCGCGCGGAAGGTATGCCTGCGGCTTTGTACACAGGCTTCATACCTGCCTTGCTTCTCCACAGAGCGAGCTCATGAGGCATAACGCCCGTGGTTACATTGAAATCCTGACGCAGTTTTGCGTCAAGCTCGAGCCAGTATTCATTGTTTGATTCTATCCAGTCGATACGCCCGTGTTTGAATGCAAAGAAGGCGACGGCCCGGTAGACCTGACCGTAGTCTTCGAGAGAGTCGACTTTGTAATACTCAGTCAGAGAGTTTTTTACAGTTTCGCTGAGTGAATCATAAGGAGCATCGCCGATGCCAAGAACAGTTACACCATTGCGGTGCAGTCTGTCACAGAAGTGCCGGTAATTCTCAGGGAAATTCGGCGCAATAAAAATGAAGTTCATAAATAATCTCTTTCAGTCTCAATACCCAAATAACCTGTTCCTGTGCATGAAGCCGCGCAGCCGTTCAAAGGCATTGGATCACGCGTTTTCCTGCATGGATGTTACTGATAATACATTAAATAATTGTGAAAATCTACAAAATCAATTCTAAAAATTGTATTTTTTCACATAATAACAACTATCTATAGTATATTTAACAGTTTCGCTGAGCAGGCAATAAGATCACATATAAATATGGTACAATACGGATACGATACTGAAAAACGTTCAGAATATAAGGAGGGACCATGGCAAATAATTACATAGGGCTTTTCGATGTGATAGGGCCTGTGATGGTGGGGCCGTCAAGCTCGCACACTTCAGGCGCCGCGACTATTGCCTGGATGGCCAGGCAGATCTTCACGGGCACCCCGGTAAAAGCCGAGTTTACACTGTACGGATCATTTGCTGAGACCTATAAGGGGCATGGAACTGACAGAGCTCTGATCGGAGGTATGCTGGGATACAGGTCGGATGATGTGCGTATCAGAAACGCATATGTTGAGGCGCGGAAGAACTGGCTAAAGGTCGATTTCGTAGCAGATAAAGAAACGTATGTGAGCCACCCGAATACGGTCGATATACTGATAACGGGAGAAGACGGTCATACGCTTCTTGTCAGAGGCGAATCCATCGGAGGCGGCCGCGTACGCATCAGAAAAATCAATGACATAGAAGTAGACTTCAACGGTGAGTACAGCACCATGATCATCGGCCATCAGGATGTGGCAGGTACAGTTGCATATATTACCACCTGTCTGGCCGGAGAGGATGTGAACGTTGCGACGCTTAAGCTTTTCAGGGAAGGAAAGGGCCAGAAAGCTGTCACAGTAGTTGAGACAGACAGTTCCATTTCCGAGGAGCTGAAGGAGAAGATCCTTCAGTATGAGACTGTTACCAGCGTTGATCTGATAGAGATATAAGGAGGTATGCCATGAACTGGGATTTCAGAAATGCAGAAGAGCTTCTCAGGCTGTGCTCTGAAAATGACATGCCTGTATCTGAGGTAATGATCAACAGGGAGATACAGCTGGGCGGACTCCGTAAAGATACGATACTCGATCATGTTGAAGAGGTCCTGCGTGTAATGAATACTGCAGTCGATCGCCCGATAGCTGATCCGGTCAGGTCGATGGGAGGCCTGATCGGAGGAGAGGCGAGCAAACTGAACAAGCTCGATGAATCTAAGGCTATCTGCGGACCGGTCATCCACAGGGCAATAATCAATGCTCTTGCGGTCGCTGAGACTAACGCGAGCATGGGCGTCATAGTTGCAGCTCCGACTGCAGGTTCGGCGGGAGTCCTGCCGGCGGTCCTCATGTCGCTGTATGAGTCCTACGACATAGACCTCGATGCCATGAGGCGCGGCCTGATAAATGCCGGCGCTATAGGATATTTAATCACAAGAAACGGTTCTGTAGCCGGAGCAGAGGCGGGCTGCCAGGCAGAGGTAGGATCCGCATCGGCCATGGCGGCAAGCGCCCTGGTTGAGATTATGGGCGGCACACCTGAGCAATGCTGCGATGCAGCGAGTATTGCCCTGTCCAATCTGCTCGGGCTTGCATGCGACCCTGTCCGCGGACTCGTTGAAGTGCCGTGTCAGACCAGAAATACCATAGGAGCGGTAGGTGCATATACTGCCGCAGAGCTGGCAATGGCCGGTGTTGGCCCTCATATCCCGCTGGACGAAATGATACAGATAACATACGACGTAGGAAAGGCGCTCCCTGAGAGCCTGCGTGAAACAGCAAAAGGCGGCTGCGCAGTTGCTCCTTCGCTGTGTGCGGAGTGCAGCAAGGAAGCCGCATGGCAGAAAGCCCGTGCGCACCTGTAAAAACACTCGCAGCAGAAACCCGGTCCGGACAGAGAGAAAACGATGCACGATATATGGAACCCATGGCACGGATGTGTCAAATGCAGTGAAGGCTGCGAAAACTGCTATATGTACTATCTTGACGACATGAGAGATAAGCATGGATCTGAGATCTACCTTACCTCGAATGTCAGATATCCCCTGTCCAGAAACAGGAACGGAAGCTACAAGATACAGAGCGGTGAAAAGATCAGCGTGTGCATGACATCGGATTTCTTCCTCGAGGAGGCGGATCAGTGGCGCGGTGAAGCATGGAACATCATGCGCATGAGAAGCGATGTCATTTTTATTCTGGTGACCAAACGGCCGCAGCGGATAGCTGACTGCCTGCCCGCTGACTGGGAAGACGGATGGGAAAACATCTTCCTGAATGTGACGACAGAAAACCAGAAGCGTGCCGACGAGCGTTTGCCGGTACTTCTGAAACTCCCGTTCAAGCATAAAGGCATATACGTCGCTCCGATTCTGGGTCCTGTAAAACTAGGCGAGTATCTTGACGGCGGTCAGATCGAGCAGGTAGTTTGCGGGGGCGAGAACTATGGCGGGAAGCGCCCATGCAATTTCGATTGGGTCAAGTCACTCAGAGAGGAATGCGAGTCCAGAGATATAACGTTCTGCTTTATGGAAACAGGTACGACGTTCATCAAGGACGGGAAACAATATACACTAAAGGGAAAGCGCCTGCAGACAAGTCAGGCTCTTAAGTCCGGCATGAACTATCAGGGCAAGCCGATGCAGTTCGAACTGGTCGACACCTGGGGCCTGCCGATACCGGAGGACAGCCTGTACGTGAAGCATTACTGCGACAACTGCCGCGAATGCGCGATGAAACTCATCTGCAATGGCTGCAGCGACTGCGGCAAGTGCAAAGAAAACAGATAAGCAGTACAGAAAGCTTAAAAACTGATGACCGGATGGTGAAGTGAATGGCTGAAATAACTGAAGGCTATATGCCTTTCATGGGACATAGAACGTATTACAGAATAACCGGCGAGCGCAAGGATAACGGAAAGGCACCGCTCCTCTGTCTGCATGGTGGTCCGGGTTCTACCCACAATTACTTTGAGGTGCTGGACAACGTAGCTGACGAAGATGAGAGAATGATCGTAATGTATGATCAGATCGGCTGCGGCAATTCATATCTTGACGGGCATCCTGAGCTGTGGACGAAGGAGACCTGGATGAGTGAACTCATAGCGCTCAGAGATCATCTCGGCCTCGATGAGTGTCATATAATAGGACAGTCATGGGGCGGTATGATGATCATCTGCTTTGGCATAGACTATAAGGAGCAGACCAAAGGTGTGAAGAGTTTCATTATCTCAAGCGGACATCCGTCAAGCAGCATGTGGGAGAGAGAAGGCTTGCGCAGGATAGAAATGATGCCGCAGGACATGCAGGACGCCATAAACACTGCGCTCGAGACAGGATGCTTCAGCGGCGAAGCCTACGACAGGGCGGTCGATGAGTACATGGCGAGGTACTGCGATTTCTGGCTTGGAGAAGATGTTCCTGAATGCTGCAGGAGGCCTAAGAAGAGAGGGGACGAGGCATACGTTGAGGGCTGGGGCCCGAATGAATTCTCACCGACGGGTTCGCTCAGGGACTTCGAATACATTGACAGGCTGGGAGAGATAGAGGTTCCGTCGCTTATCATGAGCGGGATCTCAGATCTATGTTCGCCGCTCATCGCCAAAACGATGCACGACGGCATAAAGGGTTCAGAGTGGATACTCTGGGAGCGAGCAAGACATTCCTGCTTCGTAGACAGACACGATGACTACTGCGTCGAGCTGATAAGATGGATGAATGCGCATGATTGATTTGGAATAATTATAGACCGGAGATATGGCCTGCACCGCGTGTGCGGGTCGTTTTTATCCGATTTATTTTAGAAAAACTGCAATTTGCATCCCCTGCGGGGGCTTGTGAGCCTCGGAAACTGCCCATATAATTTGAGTGTACTTAGGTAAAAGGGTAAGGAGGTATTTTCTATGCATATGGCAGATGCTCTGCTGGCTCCTGCGGTAGCTGCGACAATGTACGCTGCATCCGCAACTGCTGCCGGCGTTTCGATCCACAAACTCAAAAAAGATGATGAACCGCAAAAGCTTCCGGTTATGGCGGTAACGTCCGCACTGGTATTTGCGGGACAGATGATAAACTATACGATCCCGGGAACAGGTTCCTCGGGACATATGTGCGGAGGAATGATGCTGTCGGCCTTGCTTGGGCCGTACGCCGGTTTCCTGTCAATGATAGTGATACTGGCGATCCAATGCTTATTCTTCGCCGACGGGGGTCTGATGGCCCTGGGGGCCAATTGCTGGAACATGGCCTTCTACGGGTGCTTCGTCGGCTACTTCCTGATCTGGCGTCCTATAATGAACGGCAAATGGTTCGGTGAGGGCAAGAGCGCGGAAAGGGCGCGCATCATTGCCGCATCGATCATAGGGTGTATAATCACCCTGCAACTGGGAGCGTTCTCCGTAGTGCTTGAGACCAGCCTGTCGGGAATAACTGAGCTGCCATTCGGTGCGTTCTGCGCGCTGATGCAGCCTATCCACCTGGCTATCGGTCTTGTAGAAGGTCTTATCACAGCAGCCGTACTCGTATTCGTACACGACTCACGTCCGGAGCTCCTTTCCGGAGTTGAGCTCAGCGAAGGTGAAACCGCAAAGCGCTCACTCAAATCGGTCGTTGCTATTCTGGCTATCGTCGCACTCGTGGTAGGCGGCGGACTGAGCCTTCTGGCAAGCTCCAACCCTGACGGACTGGAGTGGGCTCTCTTCGGAAATGCAGATGGTGGATACTCCACAAACATGGGATTGGATGAAGAGAACTTCGGATTCGAGAGTTCGGCGGCCGAAAAAGCGGGCTCCATACAGGAGAAAACTTCGTTCTTACCGGATTACGCATTCCCTGGCAGCGAATCGGCCGCCGGAACAACGGTATCCGGTATCGTCGGATCAGCAATAGTTGCGGGAGTAGCTATCTTGATCTGCGTGATCGGCGGATTCTTCCGCAAAAGAAAAGTCAGAACAGAATAACCATACTCTTTATCCCTCTCTCTCTTAAAGATATGGTATATTTTAAGGGGCATCACACGGTGCCCCTTATTAATGGTTTTACAACTGCAGGAACAGTCATCATAGGGGAAGACAAACGGGCTATCACCATAAGTGAAGATTAACGGACCTGCCCCCTTTTTTGAAAAATGAACAAAATGCAGAAGGCTTTAGCCGAACTTTCGGAGATGGACGAACTGGCTGCGCGCCGGTCTCCTGTCCACACTCTGCATCCTGCGGCAAAGCTGCTCACTACAATCGTATACATCCTTGTCACACTTTCTTTCGACAAGTACGACCTCAGCGGTATCGTTCCGATGGTGCTGTGGCCTGTTTTGATGTTTACGGTCAGCGGTGTAAATGTGCGTACCTGTTTCTATAAGCTGCGCATAGTGCTCCCGCTCGTGATGGCAGTCGGCCTTTTCAATCCATTCTTTGACAAGGAGATACTTGTGAACATAGGAGGCATCGGAGTTTCCGGTGGGGTGATATCCATGATAACTCTGATGCTGAAAGGCGTGTTCTGCCTGATGGCGTCATTCCTGCTCATGGCTACTACCAAGATCGACAGCCTTTGTGCGGCGCTGCGCAAGCTTCACGTTCCGGCAATGCTAGTGTCGCTTCTGCAGCTTACTTACCGTTATGTGGGAGTCATGACAGAAGAGCTTGCAGTTATGACAGATGCTTATCATCTGCGCGCGCCCGGACAGAAGGGCATCCACATTTCAGCGTGGGGCTCCTTCCTGGGACAGCTGCTTCTGCGAAGCATGGACCGCGCGCAGGAGCTCTTCTCGAGTATGATACTCCGCGGCTATCATGAGCATTTCCACTATGCAGATATCGACCGCTTCAAGGCGCGCGACGCACTCTTTATGGCAGTCTGCATATTGTTCTTCTTCATGCTTAGGTACGGGAATATTGCTCGGCTCATCGGTGGGCTGGTCGTACACTAGGGTAACGTCGCGCTGCATGTATGATGAGACGGAGCCGGATAGACGAATACAGTCTGCTACAGACCTGCCTTTGCGCCGGCTGGATTATAAAATATATTTGGGATATAAAGGATACTAAAAATGATAGAGTTCCAGAATGTGAATTTCGCATATGAAAAGGGCAATGAAGTCCTGCACGATATGTCGTTCAGGATAGAAAAAGGAGAATCAGTCGGACTGATTGGCGCCAACGGTGCGGGCAAGTCCACCATAATGAAGCTCCTGCTCGGTCTGCTGCAGGGAGAGGGCAAGGTTCTGATAGACGGCATTGAGGTGAAGAAGGAGACGCTCGGCGACATACGCGCGAAGCTCGGCTTTGTGCTGCAGAACTCTGACAACCAGATGTTCATGCCGACAGTCTACGAGGACATGATATTCGGCCCGCTCAACTACGGCCTTCCGCGCGATGAAGTCGACAAGCGCGTTGACGAAGTGCTTGCCAGACTGAATCTCGAATATCTCAAGCACCGTTATAATCATAAGATCTCCGGCGGCGAAAAGCGCATGGCAGCCATTGCCACGATTCTCGCAATGGAGCCGGCGGCTATCCTAATGGACGAGCCTACTTCAGCGCTCGATCCGTACAACCGCCGTATCGTCATCAACACGATACGCGAGTTGGAGCAGACTAAGCTCATCGCATCTCATGACCTCGACATGATACTCGACACCTGCGACAGAGTTATACTCATCTCGGGCGGACGCATAGCAGCAGATGGCCTGGCAAAGGAGATCCTGAGCAACAAGGAACTTCTCGAGGCAAACCGCATGGAGCTCCCACTCGGAATGCAATAAAAAAACGACAGGGGACGAAACCCCTGTCATTTTTATTGGAACTATTTGCGGCCGAACATTTCTTTGTATGTTGCGTGCTTGTCGACTTTTTCGCTGAGCTCTATCATACGGTCGGTGTCGCCGACCAGGATGACGCCCTCGAGGCGGTTGTTGTGGAAGTAGTACTTCTCATAGTTGCCTCTCTGGTCATCTCTGAATTCAACTGTACGGAACTTCTTATCAGGATCCTTGCCATTGGTGCCGAGTGCGAATATGCTTGTGTTCATCGCGTTGATGACCAGTGAGCTGCCAAGAGCCTTGTACTCTATAGCCTCGCCCGCTGCGTTGGCTCCCGCTATGCGGCCGGTCTCAATAGCCTGTGCCCAGAATGCCTGAGGCTGTCCGTTGATGATGCAGCAGTCGCCGGCAGCATATACATCTTTTACATTCGTCTCCATGCGGTCGTTAGCCTTGACCCACTTGTCGACCTCGATACCGCTGTCTTCAGCAACCTTCGTGTAAGGTCTCATGCCGGTCGACATGATAACAAGCTGAGCAGGGAATGCTGTACCATCGTCGAGCACTACCGCGTCTTCGGTGATCTCTACGATTTTCGCTCCGGTAACGATCTTTACACCGGCAGCGTTGCAGATATTCTCGACCATAGCCGAAGCAGGGTCGTCGAGCTGACGAGGAAGCAGTCCTGGTGCGGTCTCAAGAACGGTCACATCGTAACCGCCGAGCTTCAGCTCCCAGGCTCCTTCAAGTCCCATTACGCCGCCGCCGATGCAGACGACTTCCTTTGCGCCGCGCTCCTCGAGAACCTTTTTGATGCGGACGGTGTCCGCGATGTTTCTGACTGACGCCACGTGTCCGAGGTCAGCGCCTTTGATAGGCGGAACAAAGCAGTACGCACCGAGCGTGTAGATCAGCTTGTCGTAGATGAGAGCTCCGCTGCTGCCGTCAGGGAGTATGAGCTCAACACTCTTGCCTGCCGTATCGATCTTAGTAACTGTAGTGTCAGGCATGAAGAAGATGTTTCTTTCATGGTACCAATCAGGTCCTTCGATCGCGGCCTGGTTGCCCGAGAAATCGGAGAGGAGAGCCTTGGTGAGCATCGGTCTGTTGTAAGGCAGGTCTGACTCCTGGGTCACGATAGTGATAACTGCAGTTTTATTACGGTCCCGGATTGCCTCGGCTGCACTCTTTGCTGCCGGGCCGCCTCCCAGAATGACGAATCTTTCATCTGTATCTTTCCTGAAGCTGGTTGCTTTTGATTCGACTGGCACGAATTTGTCACTTCCGACTCCGCAGACCGGACATGTGTCTGTGCCTTCCTCAAACTCTGCGCCGCAGACCACGCACTTCACCATCTTCTTTGCTCCGGCAGGAGTATCAGATTTTTTGACTTCCTTGTTCTGCAGTACACAGCCAAAGTTGTATCCGAAGTCGAAAGCATCGAGCTGCTCGGTCTCGCTAGGTTTGAATCTGATGCGGTAGCCATCGAGGACTTTCATCTTAAGCTGTTTGAGTCTCTCGATAATGTTAGGTACGCCTTCACCGCTCCAGCCGTAGCAGCCGAACGCACTTGCAAGCTTGCCCTTCATGAGAGGAGGGAAGATGCTTGTTGTGAGATCCCAGATAGGCTTCAGAGCATCCGCGACGATTGTAGGTGTTCCGAAGAGGATTCCGTCAGCAGCGTTGAGATCCGCAATTACTCCCGCGACGTCCTCCTCGAATACCATGTCGTATTTATGAACCTCGATAGGACCGCTCGCCTTGAGACCCTCTTCGATTTTTTCTGCGAGGAGGCCGGTGTATCCGTAAGCGCTTACGTAAGGGATGACTACCAGCTTGGTCTCTTTCTTCTCAGGCCTTGCGCACCACTCGTGATATTTCTCCATCACCCAGTCGATGCCCGCATCAAGCACAGGACCGTGGCCAGGGCAGATCATCTGAATGTCGAGATCCTTGATCCTCTCGAGTGCCATGTTCATGAACGGGTTCTTGTACGGCCCTATGATGATGTTGAAATAATCCTGCATCGTGCGCATGTAGTTGGCCTCATCCTGACCGGTCAGCATGCTGCGCCTTACATCGCCCGACGGAGGGCAGTAGTGAGCGCCGAACACGTCACATGTGTAGAGTGTCTTGTCCTCCTCGCAGTAGGTGAACATGGTGTCAGGCCAGTGCAGGTTAGGCACAGGCATGAAGTGCAGGGTCTTGTCGCCGAGCGAGAGCGTGTCGCCTTCCTTTACCGTCATGACGCGGAAGTCCGTGTTCATGATCTCCTTCAGGAAGCTTGCAGCAGTACCCGTGCAGACAACCGTGATCTTAGGATTGATCGCGAGGAGCTTCTCGAGCGTTCCGGAGTGATCCGGCTCGGTGTGATCCATGATGATGTAGTCGACCTTGGTGATGTCGACCGCATCGTCGAGCTCGCCCTTGAAGGCCTCCCAGAATTTGTACTTTGATGTCTCAATAAGGGCTGTCTTCTCGCTGCCCTTAAGAGTGTATGAGTTATAAGTGGTACCGAACTCCATCTGCACGATAACGTCCGAGATATGGGTATCCGGATCGAGCGCGCCGTTCCACCACAGCGTATCCGTGAGCTTTAACGAACTCATAAATGTCTCCTTTCTTAAGCAATGGCGCATGCCCTTAGCGGCGCGCCGGAGGCAGGTTGCTTATATACCAAGATAGTACATTAACAGGGTAACAAACACGAGAAAAAAAGAGTGTTCGTCATGTACAAAAACAATACAAACCCCGTCATACAAGTTATGTGTTATTATTAATATGGAAAAGAATGGACCGCTATTGTTGCGGCCGGCAATATGGAAGTAATATTTGGAGAAAATAATGGCTAGAAATCTTGTAATCTATTTTTCCCGCAAGGGACAGAATTATGTAAATGGAGATATAGTCGAGCTCGAGAAGGGCAACACTGAGCTCGTTGCTGAATACATCCGCGATGCGGTAGGAGCCGATCTTTTTGAGATCGAGACAATTAAAGAATATCCGGTCGACTACATTGAATGCACCGAGGTGGCGAAGCAGGAGCAGAGAGACAACGCCCGCCCTAAACTCAAGGAGTATCTGCGTGACATAAGCGAGTATGACAACATCGTGATCGCTGGACCTTGCTGGTGGGGAACTTATCCTTGCGCGGTATTCGGCCAGCTCGAGAAGCTGCACTTCAGGGGCAAACATGTATTTCCTGTGATGACTCACGAGGGCAGCGGAGAGGCAAAGAGCAGATCCGACCTGAAGAAGTTCTGTACAGGAGCAAAAGTCGAGAAGGCATTCGCTATACAGGGATCTGATGTTCCACGCTCCGAAGAAAAAGTAGCAGCCTGGGCGAAGAAGCATCTTGATAAATAAGACAGGCGTTTTGTCAGAAAGATCCGGACCGGTTTAATGCTTCCACTGAAAAACGAAGAGAAGAAAGTAGAATATCTCGAACTCATATACGACCTGGTATTCGTATACATGGCGGGCCGCAACAATGCGCTCCTCGGTCATATCGAGGGAGGCTTCGTTTCGCTTGACTCATTTCTGGCGTATATACTCTGCACGCTGGCGATCATCCAGATCTGGAACTTCACCACGTTCTACATCAACATGTTCGGCCGCAACGGAGTGCGTGATCACGTATTTCTGCTGATCACCATGTACCTGATGTATTTCATGGGCGAGAGCACGCGGAGCAGCTGGCACGCGTATCAGGCGCAGTACCACATCGCGTGGGGCCTCATACTGATCAACATCGGGATGCAGTACGCAATAGAGCTCCGCAACCATAAGATGGATGTGTGGAACCGCACAGTCATAAAGCGGATGGCAATGACTTTATTCGTTGAAGCTGCTATCGTGCTTGCCGCTTCGTTTGTGAAGCCGGCGTTTGCTCCTCCGATAGCATTCACTGCGGTGATCCTCGGTATCGTGATGACATTCCTGGGCAAGAGGGTCGGTGTTAGCGGCATGATCGACTTCAGCCATCTGACTGAGCGCGCCATGCTCTATGTGGTGTTCACATTCGGCGAGATGATAATCGTCATATCATCGTATTTTGTGGGAGGCGGAAGCTTCAGCTGGAACGTCATATACTTTTCGCTGATGGCCTTCCTCATCGTCGTCGGGCTCTTCCTGTCTTACGAGGTCATCTACGACAAACTGCTCGACAGGGACAAGGAGGACAACGGTCTTCTGTATATGATGATCCATATTTTCATCATATTCGGGCTCAACAACATCACTGCATCGCTCGAGTTCATGCGCGAAGAGGAGGTGGCGGTCAGACCGAAGATGCTGTTCCTCGTTGTTTCGATGGTGGGATACTTCGCGTTCCTGTTCGCTCTGGGCAGATACGCAAAAGTAAGATGCCACATCAACGGAGCCTTCATGCAGAAACTGTGGATCCTGACCCTGTGCTTCGTGATGCTGATGATGGTGTTCATGAACGTGCCGCGCGCGCATATCCTGATCACGGTCATATATGTGTGGAGCGTGTTCGCGATATTCTACAGAGTCGGGAAGAGAGTTGCCGCCGAAGAAGCGGCTGAGTGCGCTTCTTAGCGACGTATGCTGAGACGGAGCGACTAATACGATAATTCCAAAATAGGCAAAATATATAATTAGAAAAGGGCTTTAGCAATGGAACTGAAACCGGGAATCAAAAAAAGTAATGAAATGATTGTTACAAAAGAGCTGTGCGCGAATGCGTGGGGAAGCGGCGGACTGGAAGTCTATGCGACTCCGGCGATGATAGCTCTGATGGAAAACACAGCATGGGCGAGTGTTGAGCCCTGCATGGAAGAGGGGAGGAGCACAGTCGGCACAAAACTTGACGTATCGCATATGTCAGCCAGCCCGGTTGGAGCCCGTATCACTTGTGAGAGCGAGCTCGTCGAAGTAGACGGGCGCAGGCTCGTCTTCAAGGTGAGCGCAAGTGACGACGCCGGCCTGATAGGAGAGGGAATGCACGAGCGCTTCATCATAAACACAGAAAAATTTATGGCCCGCACAGAGGCTAAACTGAAATAAAAGGAGATCAGTATGGGAAAAGTATACATCACAGGACACAGGAATCCGGATATCGACAGCCTCTGCGCGGCATCCGCGTACGCAAATCTCAAGAATCTCACGGACAGCGAAAACGAGTATATCGCCATCCACTGCAGCCCTGTATCCGATCAGGTAAGAGAGCAGATGGAAGTGATGGGGATCGAAGTCCCGCCGTATAAAAAGGACGTGTTCCCGAAGGTCAGGGATGTGATGCTCAAGCCGCAGGGTCACATACAGGCCGGTGCACCGATCTTTGCACTTGTGAACGCATACAATGCAGAGAACCCATCAGTCGTTCCTATATATGACGGCACTGAATTCAAGGGTCTTCTTAGTGTAGATGACATCACGAGCTGGTTCCTGTCTGACAACAAGGAGGAGATACCTACCTACAGGTTCACGGTAGACAACGTGCTGCGTGTCATCCCGGGTAAGCTGCTCCACAGGGGAAAGAACGATGAGATCGAAGGATCCCTGCTGATAGGCGCCGGCACATATGAGGCATTCAGTGAGATGCTCAAAGAGATCGGAAACTGTATAGTGGTGCTCGGATCGCGTAAGAGACACATCGAATATGCGATCAAAAGGCAGGTTCCTGCCATAATTATTGCTGCGACAGACGAAGCGCCGGATGTGGACTTCAGCGGATATGAAGGATCGGTATTCCTGACGGATCTCGGCACCGCTGAGACTCTCAGAAGGATAAGGCTTGCTGAGTCGATCGAATCGATGATGCAGATCGCGACCGAGACCATTGACATAGATGACCTGTTCGTTGAGGGCAGAAAGATATTCATGAACTCACATATCAGAGGTCTCGCTGTTATGGAGAATGGTGAGTTCAGGGGCTTCGTCACAAGGCGCTGCTTCCTCGAAAGACCGGTCAACAAAGTTATAATGGTGGATCACAATGAGCCGGCGCAGAGCATCGAGGGCATCGAGACTGCAGACGTCGTGGAGATCATCGACCACCACAGACTCGACTCGCTTTCAACAACCATGCCTATATTCATAGCCGCCGAGCCGCTCGGCAGCGTCAACACGATAATCTATCAGCAGTATATCAGGCACGGCATCATGCCGGATCAGTACGCTGCCAGAACGATGCTCACAGGTATCATCGCTGACACGCTGATCCTCCGCAGTCCGACTACGACCATGCAGGATATGCAGGCGGTGGAGATGCTCGCAAGGATCGCCAAAGTGCCGAGCGTACAGGAATTCGGCGAGAAGCTGTTCAGTATCTCCGACAACCTGGCAACTCAGGATCCTGATGAGATGATACTGTCCGACTTCAAGAAGTACGAGAACAACGGCACAAAGATGGGCATCGGTCAGTGCGAAGTCACTACACTGTCGGATGTCGGTGAGTATGCGCAGACATACATCGACGCGCTGCAGAAGATCGCAGATGGACAGGGTCTCGACTGGACCCTGCTCATGGTCACGGATGTGCTGAGAGAGAACAGCGTGCTGCTGGCGTCTAATAACAAGGCGAACAAAGATCTGCCTTACGCAAAGGTCGAGGACCAGATCTTTGACATGCCGGGAGTCATGAGCCGCAAAAAGCAGCTCCTTCCGACTCTTCTGTCGGTGACATCCGCTTAAACCTAAAGGCGTCGCTGCTACCCCGGACATATCCCTTCCGGAGTTTATCGCTCATAAGTGTGCGGAAGCCGGGTTTAGCTTAAGGGCAGTGACGTTGTTTTGTGCGCAGGTTTGCAGCTGACGCTGTACGCCGCTCATTCCGGGCGGGATATGATCCGGCGCGCGACGCCGGTGTATGATAAAAGAAAGGAAATGCATATGGCTGTAAAGACCAACTGGTATAAAGAAGCAGTGGTATATCAGATATATCCTCTCAGCTTCATGGATTCGAACAATGACGGCATTGGGGACATCCCCGGCATCATTTCGAAGCTGGACTACATAAAGGATCTCGGCGCGACTGCTATCTGGTTCTCGCCGCTCTATGATTCGCCGTGGAAGGATTATGGATACGATATCGCTGACTACAAATCGATCCATCCTGCTTTCGGCACAATGGAGGATTTCGAAAGGCTCGTGGCGGAATGCCACAGGCGCGGCCTCAGGGTGATAATGGATGCGGTGTTCAATCATACGAGCAATCAGCACGCGTGGTTCAAGGCCGCGCTGGCCGACAAGAACTCGCCGTACCGTGATTACTATATAATCCGCGAGGGCAGAAAGGATAAAGACGGCGAGCTCATTCCGCCGACCAACTGGACATCCTCGTTCACCGGTCCGGCCTGGGAGCCGATACTTGGCACCAACGAATACTACCTGCACCTGTTTGCTCCTGAGCAGCCGGATCTCAACTGGGAGAATCCTAAGGTCAGGGAGGAGATGGCAAGTGTGCTGCGGTTCTGGCTCGAAAAGGGAGTCGACGGCTTCAGGTTCGATGTGTTCAACATGATCTCAAAGGTATATCCATTCCAGGATGATAAGAACCGTCTGCGCTTCCAGAAGGGCACGCCGTATTACGTTGACGGACCGCGCATGCACGAGTTCCTGAAGGAGCTCAACGACAAGGCGCTCTCGCTTTACGATACGTTCACCGTCGGTGAATCCTACATTCCGGATGAAGAGCACGCACTTAGATATATAAGTGAGGAATCCGGCGAGCTCGACACCATTTTCGATTTTCAGCATCTCACTTCAGACAATGCGTTCGGCCTCAAGATGATACCGAAGCCGTTCAATCTCAGACAGTTCAAACGAGGCCTGATAGATCCGCAGCTGAAGAATTACGGAAGCGGGTGGAACACCCTCGTGCTCGAGAACCACGACCAGGCGAGGAGCGTCAGCAGATTCGGCATCAACACAAAGAGGTACAGATACGAGGCCGCCACGTTCCTGGCGATGATCACATTCCTGGGATGGGGCACACCGTTCATTTATCAGGGCGAAGAGATCGGCATGACCAATACAAAGTTCAGGAAAGCTGAACAGATGATGGATCCGGTGACGCATTTCATATTTGAGATGGCTGAGGATCTGCATATCCCGGATCGCCTGGCGTTCAGGATGATGAGGGGCGCAGCAAGAGACAATGCCAGGACTCCAATGCAATGGGATTCATCGTACAACGCGGGATTCAATGCGGGAGCAAAACCGTGGCAGTGCATGAATCCGGATTATAAAAAAATAAACGTGGAGAAGGACCTTGCCGCGAGCAGCACTGCAGTGACGAATCCGGCAAACCCGGCATTCGATCCGGGCAAATCCATCTACCGCTTCTACCAGAAGCTGCTCGCGCTCAGAAAGTCCGAGAAGACGCTGATCTACGGAAGCACGATTGAGTACTATCCTGACGACAGGCAGATCATTTCGTACAGCCGGTGCTATGAGGGCAAGCGTTTCCTCATCGTCGGCAACTTCTCAGGTGTGCGCGCAGACTTCATAATGCCGGGCGACTTTGAGCTCGACGAACTCACGATCCGCCTGACCAATCGCGACCGCACCGACGCCGAGGTCGAAGAGATAATGCACATGAAGCCTTACGAGGCTATCCTGTTTGAGGAAAATAAGAAATAAAAAGGAGATTCATTATGGCTATTATGGAATACTTCACACCGACTCATGTGTATTTCGGTGTTGGCGCCGAGGACCAGGTCGGCGAAGTTCTGAAAAGTTACGGAGCGATCAAGGTGCTCGTGCATTTCGGAAGCGGTTCGGTCAGAAGAACCGGCCTGCTGGATGATGTTGAGGAAAAACTCAAAGATGCAGGCATTGAATATGTTGAACTCGGCGGAGTCGTTCCGAATCCGAGAGTCTCGCTGGTACGTAAGGGCATCAAACTCTATGAGAGCGAAGGCTGCGATTTCATACTGGCAGTCGGCGGCGGATCTGTTCTCGACAGTGCCAAGGCTATCGGCTACGGAGTTTACGGCGGCGGAGATGTCTGGGACTTCTACTGCGGCAAGCGCAAAGTGGAAGGCACCGCACCGGTCGGCTGCGTGCTGACACTTTCGGCAACCGGCTCTGAGATGAGCGATTCGTCAGTTATCACCAACGATGAGACCGAGCCTACATACAAGAGAGGCGTCAACACTGACTTCGGAAGAGTAAAGTTTGCGATGCTCGATCCGATGCTGACCGCGACGGTATCGAAATACCAGACATCATGCGGCGCTACAGACATCATGATGCACACGCTTGAGAGATACTTCCATCAGGGATACGCCCTCGATTTCACAGACCAGCTCTCGTTCACGCTCCTCAAGGAAGTAATGAAGTGGGCTCCGGTCGCGCTGGAGAATCCTGAAGACTATGACGCAAGAGCAAATCTGATGTGGTGCGGCTCACTCTCGCACAACGGACTCATGGCAGCAGGCAACTCCAACAAGGGCGACTGGGCATGCCACCAGATAGAACACGAGCTCTCCGCGGAATACGACGTAGCGCACGGAGCAGGCCTCGCGGCCATCTGGGGATCATGGGCAAGATACGTACTTGAAGTAGATCCTTCCAGATTCGTCAAGCTTGGTGAAGGCGTATTCGGCGAGAGCGATCCTGTAAAGACAATCGAAAAATTCGAAGAGTTCTTCCGCTCGATCGACATGCCGACAGACATCAAAGGCCTCGGCCTCAACTTCGACGAAGCGGCATGCCGCAATGCAGCACTGGGAGTTACATTCCAGAACGCCCGCAAGATCGGAAACTTCAAAGTCCTCGACACAGAAGATATCTTCAACATCTACATGATGGCCTCCGGATTGAAATAGATTCACCGGCATAGACTCTTGCAGGAGGTATGATACATGTTTCAAAGCAACAAAACATTAGCGGCATTTTACTTCATAGCATTTATTGTGTGCCTACTGGTATTCTTCGGAAGACACAGCTGGGGGTATCTGGTTGCAGCGGTATGCTGGCTTATGATAGGGATTTATTGTCTGGTCAGAAAGGACGATGAACTCTGAGCTCATTTTCAATAACGCTAGTAGAAAAACCATAGCAACCACTGGTATAAATTGGTACGTCACCTATCTCAAGCGTAAAGAAACACTGCCGTCAAATACAGTTATATATAGTCAAAAGCAGGACAGCCATCATGGCTGTCCTTTTTCCTAAAATTGTGAGTTTATTAGAGTACTATAACAAGAGTAAAGAAAATAGTTTAATCACAAAAGCACTTAATCAAGGATACAGGATTAAAACAATAATACCTAACATGCAATATCGGCAGCTGAGTGATTAACAGAATCATTTTTATGATTGATCAGATTCTCTGAAATCATGGTTTTTGTATGATTATGCGGCATAATGATTATTTTCCTATGTTAAAGAGATCTAAATATCAGGATGATCTGCCAAAAACTAAGTGCAATGTTTTTCCGATGATTTTGTTTGGAATATTGAATCATCGCTTAATCCATTGAGTACGCTTTTTAAGAGTTAAGGGTTAATTATTTAATCCTTAGTGACAGTCCTGCACTTTTATGTATTACCACGTGACTATGAATAATATACAACTTGTGGCCTGCCCCACGAACCCCGCGCTGGCCCGCGGGAACTATTATACCCGCGAGGACAGCTATAAGGCGAGGGAGAGTGGCTGGCAGGCCCCGCAAGCCAGGGGAGGCGAGCGGCCATGGATAACCGATTTTTCTGAAGCGTCATGCATAAGTCTATGGACAGCCCATTGACAGACAAGCTGCCAACATCCTGCCCGCAGACTTACGCACAACGCTTTTTTTATGCAGCTAAATGGATCGGTTACCCACAGCCGTCTTGATTACTACTGCGACCCTGCCCGCTCGGTCCTGACAGACTATTATGGGTGGAGGCTAGATATAGGGTAGGGCTCATTTGCGGGGTCGATTGTAGCTGCGTTTCATTAATAGAAATGGAAGGGATTTAATCTTACAGGCTGTTTATTTTCAAAAAAGGTGTTGACAGATAACGCTCTTTGTACTATTGTACTAAGTAGTTAATACAGTAATACAAAATCAATTCATTTAATTTAGTTAAAAGTGATGTAAATATCACAAGAAGCCTGGAAACATTTGTGATTAAGGCAAAGTTTAAAAGGCATACAAATAGAAAGCATATAAATCGATATCGTTAAATATAGAAGTCAGCGCTATTGGCCATTGCGCTGATACTGCAGAAGGTCCGATAGCACTCGGAAAGTCGAAAGGAATTCGGGCAGAAAGAAAAGGGACGAAAAATGGAATGGAACTTTAAAGATGGAATCCCTATCTACACTCAGATAATAGATGAGATGACCATGCGTATCGCGAGCAGTGCTTACGCACCCGGTGACAAACTGCCGTCGGTGAGAGATCTGGCACTGGATGCCGGAGTCAATCCAAACACCATGCAGAGAGCTCTTGCAGAACTGGAACGCAGGGGACTGGTCTATTCAGAGCGTACAAGCGGGAGATTTGTTACAAAGGAGGAAGCTGTGCTTAAAGATCTGCACGAGGAGCTTGCGAAGAAATACTTCGAAGAACTCACAGAGAAGCTTCGCAAGATAGGAATGGACGATAAAGCAATCAAGGCATCCGTAAACAAGTGGATGGAAGGCATAAAGTAGAAAGGAGGCAGAGAGATGGCAAGAATAGAGATCAACAATCTTACAAAGAACTTCGGCGATCTTACAGCTCTTGACGATGTCACTGTCTCGCTGGAGCAGGGACAGATCGTGGGACTGCTCGGACCGAACGGAAGCGGCAAGACGACGCTTATCAAAATACTGAACGGGCTGCTTCAGCCGACATCGGGCAGCGTGACAATCAACGGCAGCGCACCTGGAGTAGAAACAAAGAAAGTGGTGGCGTACCTGCCTGACAGAAACGCGCTGCCGGACTACATGACAGCATCGCAGCTCATGGACATTTACGAAGACTTCTTCGAAGACTTCGACCGCCTGAAAGCGGAAGCCATGATAGACGACCTCGGCATCAACCGCAAGCAGACCATGAAGAAAATGTCTAAGGGTACAAAAGAGAAACTGCAGCTCTGCCTGGTAATGGCAAGACAGGCCGAGGTCTATCTGCTCGATGAACCGATCGGCGGAGTCGACCCGGCAACCAGAGACTACATTCTCAGAACGATCATCTCGAACTACAACGAGAATGCGGTCGTGCTGATCTCGACCCACCTGATTGCAGACGTCGAGTCAGTGCTCGATGACGTAGTTTTCATCAAGGAAGGCAGAGTGGTCCTTCACAAGGCAGCGGACGAGATCCGCGAGGAGAAGGGCGAAAGCGTAGACAAGCTCTTCAGGGAGGTATTCAAATGTTAGGCAAACTTCTTAAATACGAGATCCCGGCAATGGGACGCAAGCTGCTGCCGCTTTACGCAGCCTGGGCTGCAACGGCACTGCTTCTCGGACTGACGACACAGTCAGCGGATTCAAAGAATGAATTCATGGTAGTTATATCCGCGCTGCTATACACAGCAATAGCGACGACCATCTTCGTGATGACCATAATCATGATAGTCCAGAGATACAGCAACAGCCTGCTGGGCGACGAGGCATACTTCAACCACGTGCTGCCGGTGACTGTTGCAGAACACATTGGCAACAAAGCGATTTCCGCGACACTGTGGATCTTCGTGACTATATTGGTTGCGATACTGACAGGCTTACTGATCGGAATCGGCGCTCTCATAGTTTCGGGAGAATTCATAAGCCTCAGGGAACTGATTCGGGGCTTTTACGAGATAGAACTGCCGAAGCACTTCGGACTGTATGTGATAGAGGTGCTGTTGCTGACAATCACTGGTACAGTCAAGACCATCATGCAGATCTACGCGGCGATTACGATCGGACATCAGGTGCCGAACCGTACGACCCTCGCGTCGATCGGAGCATACATACTGATCATGATTTTCGAATCATCAGTCGGAAGAGCTCTGCTCCCGCTGTTCATCAATCTGGAGTACAATGCAGACGGATTCGTGAACTTCAACAGAGTTTTCATACCGGGATTCATTATGGCAGTGATCTTCTCGGTGATCTACTTCTTCATCTGCAAGTATCTTATGGAAAACAGACTTAATCTGGCGTAAGTGTCGATTGGGACTAACGACACGATAACAGTGCGCATAGTGAGCAGGAGCCTTCCGGGCTCCTGCTCTCGTTTGTGCTGGCATATCCATTAAATATTCTTTGGTTCACCATATTCGCGCCTCATTGCTTCCATGGTAATCACCCACTGCTTCCCGAATTTGCAAACGTCCACACCATTTACAAGCTTTCCATAGGCTATAGCCTTACGCAGTGTACTTTCGTTTAAACCCCATAATTGGGTCGCATCTCCAAATGACATCAGATTGTCAAATGGTGAATCTACTTGCACTCCATTTTCATATAGCTCGTCGCACGATAAGTCGATGGCGTCGTTCCAGACTATGCCATAGCCTCCTGTATCAACACATACTTCATAAAAGAGTTCTGGCTCGTTCAGAAAAGCTTTGAAAGGTTTCATTTTCTTAAACAGAGGCTTTACATCATATATCTTGGTTACACCTTCGGAAAACTGTATGCTCAGTCTGTAGTCAGGAAGAGGATTGACGCTTTTCACTTTATGAAACATAAGGCCTCCTTTCACGTTCAGGGTGATTATTCTAATGGAGGAATACTTTTGAATTCCTGTGTATCCCAAATCTCTGATAACTCTTGCCTATGTAGTTCCATCCACTCGCGTGTCATCGACAAAGCTTTACTTGGAAGGTATCCATCTATGATTGCGCCTGTTCCTATATCGATAGATGCGGCATTTTCACCATAGATTACATGTATATGTGGCGGATTGTGCTCGGATGGAAGGAAATACATTCTTATAACGATTCCATAGAATCTGGAAATAATTGGCATAATTACTTCTTTTTAATAATATCACGATATAGTGATATATCAAATTCTGTGAAAAGAAACAGAAAAACAACGTACTACATATGATTGCACCCTGCTTATAGATTAGTTCAGTAGCGTGACAGAGGGGTTGCTTCTCAAAAATGACCTTGCGGTCTTTCTGTGTAACGCTTATAATTTGGTCAGGAAGAGCATCGTTCGTCAACGACTAACTCAACCTATTTGTGGTTGCCGCCTAGTTTGAAGTGAACCCCTTTTGTTAGACAGAATCTGACGAAAGGGGTTTTGTTATGTCGAGAAAAAGGAAGTATTCAGATGAGTTCAGGCT
>JBGUKU010000127.1:0-4167 GCA_045114615.1 Anaerovoracaceae bacterium | reverse complement strand
AATAGCAATTGCCGTTAGACCTATCATGCTACCAAAGTCCCATCTGCACAACTGGAATCGTTAAAAAAGTTGAATGAACATAGGGATTTCAGTTCCTCATTAGTGGCAGAGAACTGTTTATAGTACTGATCAACTGTGTCCTCAAGCTGATGTATATCCGCAAAGAATCTATTATGAGTCACCTCTCGTCTTGTTTTTCTCCAGACCTGTTCTATAGGATTCAGATCCGGTGAATATGGCGGAAGGTAGACGAATACGACCTTTTCGTTTATGTCATCGTACTGATGATCGGCATTTTCTTTGATAAGCCTTTTCGCTTTCTTGTGCCATGGAGCATTATCCATGACCAAGTAGTATTTCTTACCTGATGGAGGAGGACAGCTTTCAATAAAAGCTCGTATTGCTGCGATAGTTGTTTCGAAGTCGAACCAGGAAGGCTTGGTTACAAACAGCTGCCCTTGAGATGGATTAACAAAACCACTATATGAGACTTTGTCTCTTCCGGGGAGTGACCTTACTTTGGGCTCACTGCCAACGGGAGCCCACATACGGGTAATGGTTGTCTGGGCCTGGTAATGAACCTCATCCTGGAAAATAAGGACGGCATCCTGGTTATGTGAAATGTCGTTTAGTTTTTTTAAAAGTCCTCGCGTTCTTCCTTATTCTGCTCACCAAGAGACGGATAGGTTTGAGGACGGATCAACGAGAATCCAAGCTTATGAAAGAGTCTCTGGCACTGTCTCACTTTCAGCTCAATCTGGTATGTTTTCTTGATATATGAGGAAAGAGAAGGCCCATCCCAGACCTTATAGCCATAGTTTGAAGGGCTTTTGGTCAACACGTCCTTTAATTCAGCCGTTTGAACGGCATTTAGACGAGTAGGTCTGCCTTCCTGCTTGACAGCTCTCAGCTGCTCAAAACCTTGTTCGTCAGCGATCTTGACCCAGGTTCGCAATGTACGATCTGCAACACCTGATAGAGTACTGAGCTCGGCCGATGTCATCTTTCCAGCAAGTATGAGATTTACCAATGTTACTCGGTAAATATATTTGCTTTCGTTGGAAGCACTTACTATTTTCTGCCCCTGTTTCAAAAGGACTTCAGGATTGTTGACGAACTTATGTTTGCGCATATAGCTACCCTCTCGTAGCTATATTATACTACTTGCGCTCATTATTGGCTTTTATTTAAGACGTTTACTATAAACCCTGGTAGTGCCTGACTTTTTGTCGACGTGCTTGACGATAGTTGCCATAGCATAACTCCTGTATTGGCTATATATGTATTATAATACAGCCAATACAGAGAGGCAAACACTATTTGAAAAATTTTTAATTATAGAGCCAATACTTTATTCATGAAATTATGCTGCTTTGAAGTACCCCTCAAAAATTGACGTCCGGCCCCCTTGCACAGGTCGGCTGTGAATAGTAACAGATAACAAATTAATCCCATACTCACCTCAATTCAGGGCAGACTGCCCAGAAGATTTCATGAACCTCTTTTACGTGAATTCATCATGTTTTACTTCTCCGGGATGCAGATCAGGCAGGTGCCTCCCAGGATCATCCCGTCATCCGCCTTGAAGAGCCTGAACCTGTAGCCAAGATTGAGGCTCTCTATAAAGGGCTTGATTCCGAAAAAATCATCAGCACTGTGATAGATGCTCAGCACCAGGATCGGACGGTCCTTCTTGATCGTTTCGAGTGCTCCCCTGAGAAAGTGCATTTCAAACCCTTCCAAATCCGTCTTGATTACACCTGCGACAATATTATTCTGCTTCACGTAGTCATCAAGCCTTACCGTCTTTATAGCCTGAACATTTTGAGCACCTTGTCCGGGTTCCCGATGGCGATCCAGAAGATTTGAGCCCATACCGTGAATTGTCAGCTCCCCTTCACCGTTTGCGTCACCGAGCGCAAGCCTGACAGGAATAATGTTATCCACCCCGTTCATTGCAATAGTTTTTTCCATCAGGCTGTAACTGTTTTGCTCCGGCTCAAAGGCGTAGATGCGTCTGCATTTGCTGAAATATCTATTAAAAACAAGAGCAGAGTCCCCGATGTAGGCGCCGGCATCGATAATATCCTTGCCATCGGCATATTCAGGCTGATCAATAAGATCCAGACCGTAGTTGCAGGCAAAAGTGCTCGTCTCAAAAGCATTTATCGGCAGCTTGTAGCCACGGTAAACAAAGCAGTGATCGTTCAGCTTCACAACTCTCAGACTTTCCTTTTTGTTGCGGTAGATTCTCTCTGCCTCATCCGGAAGATAGCATGTCTTGTCACCTTTCTCGCACAAATGCTGGATCCTGCCGATCATAGTGTCGATTATGGTTCTGTCATTGTCTGAAAGACCGCTTACCAGCCTGTCATATCTTTCCTCTATGTCAGTGCCATTAATCGCATTGTAGAAGCTGTCCTCCCAGTAGCGGAAATTTGCAAACAGCGTCCTCGACATTCTGGCAAACTCTGTTTCATTGCCGCAATGCTTCTGTTTGGCTGAAATCTGATCGAGCAGAGGCTGGGCTGCAGCTACTGTTTCACTGAGCTGCTCCTGGCCGGACAAAACCTGGTCGGCCTTCTTCGTAAATTCCTGCTGTGCAGACAAAGTCAGACTGGTCTTTTTAAGAAGCTCCTGCTGACCTGCTATCGCCTGATCTGCTTTTGCCTGAATGCCAGCAACCTGATCATGCAGCTTCTGGTACTCTGTATTGTTTTCAACTTTCTGCAAAATGGCCTCGCCCGTCTCTTTCAGACTCTTCTGGATTTGTATTGTCTGATCGAGCTTAGCCTGGATCCCCCCCCCATTCGAACATATTTCCTTCAGGCATTTATCGACAATCTGATGTGTTGAATCACATACATCATTCACCTGCTGTATATGCAGTCTTCTGCGCAGATAACGGATTAATCCCATTTTCACCCCCATTCATAGCAGGCAGGCTGTTACTGATAACTGTTACTTCCTTAAAAGGGCAGAACCACTGAGCATAACCGCTGGGTCTCACACCGTCTGTGCCGGATTAAGGAGAGCCGCAGGTGATCACTCATATGCAATTTCTGAAAATGCCCAAGTCTGTAACGCCTTGCCGCTTATGATTATAATTTAACCGCATGCTGTTCCGTCAAGTTCCCCAAGGCTTTCTGATGTCAGATTCATGAGATGCTTTCCAGAAACAGAGCTGCACTTCAGCAGTCATGCATGCTTGTGCAAACGCATGCCCCCAAAGGTTACCGGACTACAAGTCCGATCTGAACTGCTGCCAGATTTGCGAAAACGCATGCTAAAACGGTCTGTACCTGTACCGCCCGCCGGTTTCTTCTATTATCCCTGAATAGAGGCAGCCGCCTGCAAGCAGATCCTCCACTGTGACTGCCAGGGAATATGGAATTTTCGTGCTCTCATCAATATTCCCCCTGGTATGAGGCTCCAGCCACAGCTCCCAGTCACCGGAACTGAAATTGGACAGCTCCTTCCTGAAGTGGCACCTGGTGTCCCATTTCCTACATGTACTGCCCGCTGGACTGGCCGAACAGAAGTGTCCTTTGGAATCCTGCCAGTGAAGGGAGACAGAAATATATGCCTGCGTATATTCTCTGCTGCCTGAATCAAGAGGAGGCTGCGCGAGGCAGGTAACCGTCACTCTGATCTTCTGTCCTCCTCTGCGCACCGCCCCGATAGATGCCTGCGGAATACGGATCTTCAGCTTTTTCCGCGTTCCTTTCATTAG
Organism: Anaerovoracaceae bacterium; assembly: GCA_045114615.1. GTDB lineage: Bacteria > Bacillota > Clostridia > Peptostreptococcales > Anaerovoracaceae > Crickella. The sequence continues at coordinate 434 of JBGUKU010000127.1, read as the reverse complement.
CACGCCTGAGTAAAGGAAGACTGCCTTATTTCCGGAACATTGCATGCTGTTCTCCACTGAGGAGATCCCGAGACCGTAAAAATCATGCACGCTGAGACCAAGCTGCCTTATCCAGCCATGCCTGATCCCGTCCGGAATCACTGCCCCATTGAAAAGAAGCGCCTGCGCGAGCGCAACATCCAGCCCGGGAAGAGACGCCATAACCTGAGCCAGATCCCCGGCTGCTTCCGGAGCGGTGAAACTTGTGCCCGGCAGAAGGCTGCAGTTCCTGCTGTTCAGGCATATCCCGTACCGGTCAAAAGAACAATCACAGTTCCCGAGCACTGCAGCGCCGTATGCCACCAGATCCGGCTTGTAAAAGCCGCCATACCCGGGACCTCGTCTCGAATACGGGGCAGCTTCATCTTTCAGGCTCACGCTCCCCGGGTGTGTTG
>JBGUKU010000126.1:0-14394 GCA_045114615.1 Anaerovoracaceae bacterium | reverse complement strand
AATTGTTCAAGTATATATCTGTCCTGCCTCCATTTTCAAAGTCAAGACTTGTCAAATCGATCAATATGCCCGCTTATGTTCAAGTTTACCAAACTTGTGACCACTTTCCTGAACTGCAGTTTTGCAGTTCAAGTTTTTCATAGTACAATAGTGTAACAATAACATCTGAAGTAAATAGGTTATATGAAATGATTTTGACGACAGAGAGACTGATATTGCGCCCATGGGAAGATGCGGATGCGGAGGATCTTTATAAATACGCAAAAGACGAACGTATTGGCCCTCCGACGGGTTGGCCTGCACATACAAGTGTCGAAAACAGCCTTTATATAATCAGGACTGTTTTATCTGCGCCGGAAACCTATGCTGTCTGCCTTAAAGAAGATGGGAAAGCGATAGGAAGCATTGGTCTGATGGTGGGTATGCAGAGCAACATCGGCCTGCCGGATAATGAAGCGGAAATCGGTTACTGGATAGGCGTGCCATTCTGGGGACAGGGACTGATACCTGAAGGCGTGAGAGAAATCATTCGTTACGCTTTTGAGGACCTGAATATAGAAACGCTCTGGTGCGGCTATTTCGAAGGCAATGACAAATCCAGGCGCGTGCAGGAAAAGTGTGGATTCACTTATCAATATACGAATACAGATGCTGAGTGGGTCAAGATGATGGACAGACGAACAGAACATATTTCAAAGCTCACAAGAGAAGATTGGATGCGTAGGGAAAATTATCAGGATATAAATGCAGAGACGATAGACCGCTGGATCGAAGAAGGCTGGGAATGGGGAAAGCCTATAAGCCATGAGGAGTATGCAGCAGCATTGCAGGGAATCTGGGATGTGAAGCTAACTCCGACAAAAATGGTGCCGCATGCATGGTTCGGTGACCTGAGAGGGAAGAAGGTACTGGGGCTTGCAAGCGGAGGCGGGCAGCAGATGCCGATCTTTGCGGCTCTCGGAGCGGAGTGCACTGTGCTTGACTATTCTTCGAAGCAGATCGAAAGCGAGAAGATGGTTGCAGAGCGCGAGGGATATCAGATCACAGCTATTCAGGGGGACATGACGAAGCCTCTCCCGTTTGAAGATGAGTTTTTTGACCTGATTTTCCATCCTGTATCAAACTGTTATGTCAAGGATGTGCGTTCTATCTGGAAAGAGTGCTATAGGGTACTTAAACCGGGTGGGTCGTTGCTGTCCGGAGTCGACCACTATATCAATTACATAGTGGACAGCGAAGAAAAGATGATAGTCAATTCGCTTCCGTTCGATCCACTCGCAAATCCGGAGCAGATGAAACAGATTCAGGATGAAGATGCGGGTGTACAGTTTTCGCACTCTTTGGAAGAACAGATAGGCGGGCAGCTTGAAGCAGGCTTTGCAGTGCTGGAACTGTACGAAGATACAAACGGCGAAGGACGGCTCCATGAAATGAATATACCGACTTTTTTAGCAATTCGCTCAGCTAAAAAATAAAAAGGGGACTTATATGGACGAAAGATTCGATTTACAGAAATACCTGACTGAAGGGGTTGAGCAGGTTATCAAGGATGCTCTCAAGGCGACTCTCAGGGATCCGCGTGAGAGCGCATTTCTGGTGAAGTTCGCTGCCTCATGTGCTGTGGCGGACAAAAGAAGAGAGAAAAATGAAAAGGAATGCCTTCATGTGCCTTCATATCTTATCGCGAGTATCACTTCTAGCTGTAATCTTCACTGCGAAGGGTGTTACTCACGCGCAAATGACGCGACGACAGACTGCGAACCATCGATGCAGCTCACCGAAGAAGAGTGGGTGAAAATATTCAGAGAGGCTGAGGAACTCGGTGTAAGTTTCATACTGCTTGCGGGCGGCGAGCCTATGCTCAGATGGGATGTCATAGAATCGGCTGGAAAGATGAAGAACATAATGTTCCCGGTCTTTACCAACGGGACCTTCATGACTGACAGACACCTGGAACTCCTTGAAAAGTGCCGCAATATCGTGCCTGTAATCAGCATAGAGGGCGAACGCGAGGAGACCGATGTCAGGAGAGGCGAAGGCGTTTATGATGCTGTCATGGAGAAGATGGATAAGCTTCATGAAAAAGGCATAATATACGGCGTTTCTGTTACTGTTACAAAGGAGAACGTGGGAAAAGTATATTCTGACAGCTTTCTTGACAGCCTTAGATCGCGTGGCTGCAAGGCGGTATTTTATATAGAGTTCACTCCGGTATCAGACGAAGGTTTACATCTCGCACCTGATGATACTGACCGTGAATATATGGCTGACAGGGTAGACGAGTTGCGGATGAATAAGCAGGATATGATATACATATCGTTCCCGGGTGACGAGAAAAGCTCTGGCGGCTGCCTGGCTGCGGGACGCGGATTCTTTCACATCAACTCACATGGAGGAGCGGAGCCTTGTCCGTTCTCACCATATTCGGATATAAACGTAAAAGACACATCTATGAAAGAGGCGCTCAGATCCAAACTGTTCATGGCTCTCAGAAGCAGCGATATCCTTGCGGATGATCACAAGGGAGGCTGCGTTCTGAATGAAAAGAGGGATCAGGTAGAAGCGCTGCTTGGACTATAAAACATATGGAATACTATAAATCTATAAAACTGAAAGACGGAAGGACATGTATACTGCGAAACTGCACAGCAAAAGACGGAAAGGCTGTGTTGGAGGTTTTCAACCTGACACATGGGCAGACTGACTGGATGCTGACATACCCGGATGAGATGACCTTTACTGTTGAGCAGGAGGCAAAGTTCCTGCAGGACAAAACAGACAGTTCTGATGAGATTGAGATACTGGCGGAAATCGATGGAAAAGTCGTAGGGACCGCAGGTATCAGCTGCGTGGGAAGACAGGAAAAGCTGAAACATCGCGCAGAATTCGGTATCGGTATAGAAAAGGGGTGCTGGGGTCTCGGCATAGGACACGCGCTGACTGAAGCGTGTATAGAATGTGCCGTAGCTGCAGGCTATGCACAGCTTGAACTGGATGTGACTGCAGAAAATGAAAGGGCGATCGCACTATATAAGCGTGAAGGCTTTGAAGAGTTCGGCAGAAATCCAAGGGGATTCCGCTCACGCGAAGGCAGATGGCAGGAACTTGTGCTGATGAGACTCAAACTGTCCGGAGGAGATCGGTAATGAAGATAATACTATGCGGAAAAGGCGGCTGCGGAAAGAGTACTGTCGCTACGCTCCTTGCAAGAGCATATCAAAAGGAAGGGAAAAATGTACTTGTCATAGATTCTGATGAATCGAACTACGGTCTGCACAGGCAGCTCGGATTTGATCTGCCCGAAGATTTTACACACTATTTCGGGGGCAAGAAAGGCGCGTACCGGGTAATGGATGAGAAGGGAAGAGTCTTCGACGACAGATGGCACTTTTCAGATATTCCTGAAGAATTCATAACAGGTGAAGAAAACCTGCATTTGATGGCCATAGGCAAGATTGCAGAGGCGGAGGAGGGCTGTGCATGCGGCATAGGCTTCACAGGAAAGATGTTTCTGGATAACCTGGAGACCGGTGATGACGAAGTTGTCATCACTGATACGGAAGCTGGAGTAGAGCATTTCGGCCGGGGATTGGACAGATGCGCTGATGTAATACTTATGGTCGTAGACCCGTCATATGAATCGATCCATCTGTCTGAGAAGATATATGACATGGGCAAAGCTCTTGATAAGCCGGTCTTTTTCGTTATCAATAAGGCTGATGAAGAGCAGGCTGCGATGGTAAGAGAAGCAATACGTGACAAAGGTGCTGTCATTGCGGAAATACCGGCTCAGGCAGGAATAATGATGGCAGGCCTTAAAGGTGAGCCACTCAATTGTGACAGCCCGGGTGTCCAGGAGATAATTAACAAAGTTTGTGAATTTAAATAAAAACAAAGGCGGTATTTGTTGATATTCACAAAGAAGCATAGTACCATAGCGCTATATTAAAATTTGAGGTTTACAATCAGCAAGGTCAAATGAAACAGAGAATCAACTTCACAGCAGAATACTATTATTATTACTACCGCGAGGGGGTAGCTGTTTTGCTGTGAGTAGTATGATAATGTGACAAACCGCACATAGTTGATGACGCTCCGCAGCAAACAGCTGCGGAGCTTTTGTTTTGGGACTCAGATCAACATTAAGGAGGATTACTGCAATGCCCGCAATTAAGTTTTATGATCACGAACCTATTCCTGTGGAGATGCACAAAGTCAAAATCGTTCAGCAGCTTCAGCTTCTGCCGGCCGAACAGAGACTCGAGAAGATGAAGGAAGCGGGATTCAATACTTTCCAGCTTCATAACGGTGACATCTTCATGGACATGCTTACCGACTCCGGTGTAAATGCAATGAGCGACCAGATGCTCGCCGGCATGATGACGCCTGATGATGCTTATGCAGGAAGTGAATCTTTCTTCCGCATGAGGGACAAGCTTGAGGAGATATTCGGCATGAAATACTGCCTGCCTGCACATCAGGGAAGAGCATGTGAGAACATTCTCGCAACCAGATTCGTAAAGCCTGGAAACTGCGTGATCATGAACTATCATTTCACAACAGCCAAGGCTCATATTACAAGACTGGGCGGACATGTTGAAGAGCTTGTAAAAGATGAAGGCCTGGTATCACAGAGCAATCTCCCGTTCAAGGGAGATATCGACATAGATAAGCTGGAGGCATGTATCGAAAAGGAAGGGGTTGACAATGTTTCCTTTATGAGACTCGAAGCCGGCACAAATCTCATCGGCGGACAGCCTGTGTCGGTACAGAGCTTCAAGGATGCATGTGCTGTAGCAAGAAAGCACGGAATACTGTCTGTGCTCGATGCATCGCTTCTGCAGGACAATCTCTACTTCATAAAGATACGTGATGAAGAGCGAAAAGACATGTCCGTGCGTGATATCACCAGAGAGATAGCCGACCAGTTCGACATGATATATTTCTCGGCCAGAAAGTTCGGCTTCGCACGCGGCGGTGCCATACTTGTCAGAGACGAGGAGCTGTTCCACTCTATGGAAGATCTGGTCCCTATGTTCGAGGGCTTCCTCACATACGGCGGCATGTCGGTGCGTGAGATAGAAGCCATGACTGTGGGTTTCGATGAATCGATGGATATGGATATCATTTCTCACGGCCCTCAGTTCATAAAGTACTGCGTAGACAAACTGGACGAATATGGCGTACCGATGATAACTCCTGCCGGAGGCCTGGGAGCGCATGTCGATGCAACCCAATTTGTTTCCCACATACCTCAGCAGGAATACCCTGCCGGAGCCCTCGTATGTGCATTCTACCTGTGCGGTGGAATACGAGGAATGGAAAGAGGCACACTTTCTGAAGAAAGAAATGCTGACGGAAGTGAGAGATTTGCGTCCATGGAGCTTGTGAGACTGGCGCTGCCAAGACGTGTATTCACACTTTCACAGGTTGAATATGTGATAGACAGAGTGAAGTGGGTGTACGATCACAGAGATCTGATAGGAGGACTCAGATTTACACATGAGCCTGCTACTCTGAGGTTCTTTACCGGAAAACTCGAGGCTACATCTGATTGGCCGGAGAAGCTGATTGCCGCGTACAAGGCGGATTTCGGAGAGGACCAGTAGATCCGGACGTATCCGCACATACTGTGCTCAAACGGCTGTCGAAAGACAGCCGTTTTTTTGATAAAATAACGGTGTATTTGTTTATCGCGGAAAGAATCACAAAAGGGTATATGAAATGACTGATTATGATCTGATGTGCAGACAGCTTGAGAGCCTATCGGAAGGGGTCACCTGGGACATGACAGTCCTGTCGAACGCCGCTGCACTTTTATGGGACTCGCTTGATGATATTAACTGGGCGGGCTTTTATCTGATGAAAGATGGAAAGCTCTGTCTGGGGCCGTTTCAGGGGAAACCTGCATGTACAGTTATAGAAGTCGGGAAGGGCGTATGCGGAACGGCAGTATCTGAAGACAGAACACAGCTCGTGAAAAACGTCCACGAATTCCCGGGTCATATAGCCTGTGATTCGGCCAGCAATTCGGAGATCGTAGTACCGATACATGCCGGAGGCGCGGTTTATGGAGTGCTGGATATCGACAGCCCGCAGATTGGCAGGTTTTCTGAAGAGGACAAAGACGGGCTGAAGGCATTTGTGCGTATACTGGAATCAACGACAGCTATACAATAAAAAGGGAGGAATGAGATGTTTATAAGCGAAGTAATGACCACTGCACCGCAGGATGAGCGCGGAGCACTTGAGACAAAGACATATCAGGAACTGGAGAGGCTTAACATAAAATATGAGAGAGTAGATAACGACACAGTTGAAGCAATGGAGGAGTGCGTGGAGATCTCAGAAAAACTCGGAGCTGAGATCCGCAAGACTATAGTTGTATGCAACAGACAGAAGACACAGTTCTTCCTCGTGATACTGCCTGCAAACAAGAGATTTGATTCAAAGTTGTTTGCGGCCATGATGCATACAGCCAGAGTCTCGTTTGCCTCACCTGAAGACATGCAAAATGTTATTGGACTCACACCGGGAGAAGCTTCGGTCATGGGCATCCTCAATGATCCTGAAGGGAAGGTGAAAGTCGTTATCGACAAAGCAGTGGCAGATGCAGAATGGTTTGCCTGCAACCCGGGAGCCAACACCTCCCACCTCAGATTCAAGACAAAACATCTTATCAATAATTTCCTGCCTGCAGAGAAGCATAAACCTGAAATAATAATGCTCTAGGGAGAACGGACCATGAAGACCATATATTTTGCGGGCGGATGCTTCTGGGGAGCGCAGAAATACTTCGACCAGTTTGATGGAGTAATAAGGACGGAAGTCGGTTATGCGAACGGGCCTGATGATGTGCCGTCTTATAAGGATGTTTGCGCAAGCAGCGGGCACGCGGAGACGGTGCTCGTAGAGTTTGATGAAAGTGTCATCAGCCTTGATCAGCTTATAAAGTATTATTTCCTCGTGATCGATCCTACATCGGTCAACAGACAGGGCCATGATGCCGGTATCCAGTACCGGACGGGCATTTATTACAGTGATTCCGCCATGCTTGAGACCATACAGAAAGCTTATGATGAAGAAGAGGCTCTTATCGGACAGACTCTTGCAGTGGAGGTGAAACCGCTCACGAATTTCTTCTCCGCTGAAGAGTATCACCAGAAATATCTGGATAAGAATCCGGGCGGCTATTGCCATATACCGGCGGAGTTTTTCACCATTGCAGGGAATAAGTAAAAGGTGCTGACAGAGAGGGTATGGACGATATAAACAAGTCAAGACTTCAGCTCATATTTACGATGCTGCTCTTCGGCACCATAGGTACTCTGTCTAGATACATAAACATGCCGTCGAGTATCATTTGCCTTGGGCGGGCATTTTTCGGTGTCATCACGATACTGATACTGCTTGCCGCGCGCAGGGAAAAACCGGATGCTGAGGCGATCAGAAGAAACAGATGGTGGCTGCTGCTGAGCTCTGTACTGATGTGCTGCAACTGGATCTGCCAGTTCGAAGCATACAAGCACACCACCATTGCAACAGGGACACTTTGTTACTATATGCAGCCGGTTTTCTACATACTTGCCGGAGCGGTAGTTCTTAAGGAGAAGCTTACGGTGAAGAAACTCGCTTGTGTAGCGGTCGCATTCTGCGGAATGATACTGGTGTCAGGAGTCATTCAGACAGGGTTTCATATCTCCGAACTTAAAGGAGTGATTTTCGGAGTATCCGGAGGCTTTTTCTACGCCATGGTGGTGCTGATCAACAAGTACATGAAAGACATTTCACCGGTCAATACCACTATTATGCAGCTGGCGCTGGTATCAGTAATTATGCTCCCATATTCGGCTGCGACCGGAGCATTCAGCGAGGCGAGCGTCACCGCGACAGGTATCATCTGCCTTCTGATACTGGGAGTACTGCATACCGGTATCGGATATATAATCTACTTCGATGCTGTCAATAAGCTTCCGACGCAGACAGTCGGCATTCTCAGCTACATTGATCCGGTTGAGGCGGTTATGCTGTCTGCATTCTTCCTCAGAGAACCGGTCAATATATATACGATCATTGGAGCTGTCATGATACTAGGAGCTGCTGCAGTCAGCGAACTGACAGACAGCGGTGAAACATCATAGATAAAAGAGGTGATATTACGTGAGTAAAGTACAGATAGAAAGAATAAAAAAGATGGAATTGTATCTGGACGAGGCCTCTGCAGCTGTTTCGGATCTGACTGAGGCTTTGGACAGATATGAAAAGATACAGAACAGGTACTATAAACTTGAAAACTATTACGGCAGTACAAAATGGATCGATGATTTTGAGGCGGATGAAGCAGGGAAGCTGCCTGCTGATCTGAAAAGAGGCGTTCTGTCTGAAGATGCTGTTTATAATCTCATCACGGATCACAGTGCGTTGATGGCAAGGCTGCAGAGAGCTGTCCTCAGGAGCATTGAAAAGAAGCAATTCTGAAAGGGAGAATGGTGACTGCAATGAGAAATCATGAAGTAACTAATGTACAGCTGCTGCTTGATGAGAAGGGCGAGCTTAGAGAGCCGGGATGGTCGAGAAGCCTGGTGCAGAAATACAGAAGGGATGATATCAAGGCGCCGGCATTCCGCATAAAGGAATGGGATTACTATCTTGTTGTGAATAAGGACTTTGCAGCTGCTTTCACGATCTCGGATGACGGATATATCGGACTGCAGTCAGTCTCTCTGCTGGTGTTCGGAAATGATCCGTGGGAGCACACCGAGACTGTGTTGAATGCGTTTCCGATGGGCAAGCTGGGTCTGCCGAATGACTCATCATACGGTACAACAAAATACAGTGACAAAAGGCTGCAGCTGAGCTACGAAGTCAAGTATCAGACAAGACACATAAAGTGCCATTTTGAGAATTTCATGGATGAAAAGCCTCTTGATGCTGAAATAGTACTGGCGCAGCCGCCTATGGATTCAATGGTAATAGCTACTCCATGGCCTGAGAAACATGCTTTCTATTACAACCAGAAGATCAACTGCATGAGAGCCTCCGGATATGTCAGCTTTGACGGCAGAAAATACTGCTTCGATCCGGCGACAGACTTCGGTACACTCGACTGGGGCAGAGGCGTGTGGACATACGACAACACCTGGTTCTGGGGATCCGGCAATGCAGATATAGACGGCAACAGTTTTGGCTGGAACATCGGCTACGGATTTGGTGACACCAGTGCAGCCACTGAAAACATGCTGTTCTGGAACGGCAAAGCTCACAAGCTTGATGATGTGGAATTCGTTATACCGGAAAGCGGATACATGGATATGTGGAAGTTCACGTCTTCAGACGGACGCTTCGAGATGACATTCGAGCCCGTGCTCGACAGAGCTGCCTGCCTTGACTACAAGGTGATAGTATCCGACCAGCACCAGGTATTCGGAAAGATGAGCGGAAAAGCTGTGCTCGATGACGGAACGGAAATAAATATCAAGGATGTTATGTGCTTCGCAGAGAAGGTGCATAATAAGTACTGACACTATGCTGGCAGCGGATATCGAAAAACTTAAAGAAACAATCAGAATATCGAAGCGTATAGTGTTCTTCGGAGGGGCAGGAGTCTCGACTGCGAGCGGTATTCCTGACTTCCGTTCGGAAGACGGCATTTATTCGGAGCGGTTCAAGGGCCTGTCACCTGAAACGATACTGAGCGCAGCTTTTTTTATGATGCATACAGCTGAGTTCTACGAGTTCTATCGCAGGTATATGATCTATCCTGATGCAAAGCCGAATTCAGTCCACAGATATCTGTACGAGCTTGAGAAGCGGGATAAGCTGCGTGGCATAGTAACTCAGAACATCGACGGACTTCACAGGGAAGCAGGCAACAAAAGAGTCTATGAACTCCACGGAAGCATCCGTGAAAACTACTGCGTGGACTGTGAGAGAGAATATCCGCTTGAAAAGATACTTATGAGCGAGGGTGTACCGAGATGCGATAAATGCGGAGGTATCATAAAACCCTGGGTAGTTCTGTATGGAGAGATCCCTGATAAATATACGATGATAGGCGCATGCAGGGAGATCTCAGGTGCCGACACAATGATAGTTGCAGGTACCTCCCTGTCTGTTGAGCCCGCTGCTTCACTCATAGATGAGTTCAACGGCAGGAATCTGGTGGTTATCAATAAATCTCCGACACCTGCAGACGAAAGGGCAACACTTCTCATACGTGCAGATGTTGAAGAAGTGTTCAGAGAACTGGCCGGAGAATACAAATAACGGATCCCGCAAGGGATCCGCTTTATATTGAGGTGTGTTTTTATGCTATTTTGCTCTCGCCAGTTCAACCAGAACTTCCGCCATCTTTTCAAGCGACTGTACCGGTATGTATTCGGTGTTGGAATGGAAGTTCAGTCCGCCTGTTGAGAGGTTAGGGCAAGGCAGTCCCTCGTATGTGAGTCTTGCTCCGTCAGTACCGCCTCTGATAGGTATTATTATCGGCTCAACACCGCATGCCATGAAAGCCTCTTTTGCATTGTCTATCAGGAACATATGCGGCTCTATCAGCTCACGCATATTTCTGTATTGATCACGTATCTCAAGAGTGACCGAATTCTCATACTTGGTGTTGAAGTAGTCTACACACTTCCGCATGAGCGCGATTTTCTTTTCAAAGAGAGCTGCGTCATGATCTCTGATAATGTAGCGGGACTCTGCTTCCGCTGGGGTGCCGCTAAGCTGCGTCATGTGGAAGAAACCGTCATAACCGTCGGTGTACTCAGGCCTCTGCTCCTGAGGGAGCATTCGCTCGAGTTCGGTTGCAATTCTGACAGCATTGATCAGAACGTCCTTTGCATATCCCGGATGGATGTCGCGGCCTTTGAAGTAGACGCGTGCTTCTGCTGCATTGAAGTTTTCGTATTCCAGTTCTCCCAGCGGACCGCCGTCAACTGTGTAGGCATAGTCCATGCCGAAGCCTTCAACATCAAAGAAATCTGCGCCTCTTCCGACCTCTTCATCCGAAGTAAAGGCTATGCCGATCCTGCCGTGAGGGATCGAAGGGTCATTTATGAGCGTCTCGGCCATCGTCATGATCTCAGCGATACCGGCCTTGTCGTCGCTTCCGAGCAGTGAAACTCCATCAGTAACGATCAGGTCACAGCCCACATAGTCTTTGAGCTCAGGATAGATGTCCGGATCCAGACAGACTGCATCGTTCAGCCGTATCACACCGCCGTCGTAGTTTTTGTGGATCCTTGCATTGCCGGCGTCCCCCGGAGCACTCGGAGATGTATCCATATGTGAAATGAAGCCGAGAGCCGGTATGTCAGCGTCGATATTTGAAGGAATCTCTCCGTACACATAACAGTGCTGGTCGTCGAGCCTTACGTTGGACACGCCCAGCTCGATCATTTCCTCTGCAAGAAGTCTCGCCAGACGGAACTGCTTTGCTGTGCTCGGCGAAGTAGGACTGTCTTCGTCAGACTGCGTGTCAATAGAAATATATCTCATGAATCTTTCAACGATGCCGCTCATTGATGGATTACCTCCGGTTCATTATTTTGCGGATCAGATCTGCCCGCCAAAAATAATGATACTGTTTTTCGGCTGTTTTGGCAATTGAGGAATGGAATTGAAAAAACCTATATTTTTCAGTTAAAATGACAGTTTAGAGGGACTTAAATGATAAAGAAATTAAGAGAAACATTCAGACCCGAATCGAGCTATAAAGCGTTCTTTGTAACGATAGTGACGTTCGCTCTCGCTCATGGTCTGTACAAGGGAATAATAGATAACTACCTCGCTGAGTCGGTCGGGATGTCAGCATTCGATAAGGGCGTTTCCGAGTTTTTCAGGGAAATGCCGGGACTGGCGCTTATATTTGTTCTGGCTCTGCTGTACGAGTTTTCTGCGGAGAGGATCTATCAGATAGGCGCGCTTGTCATGCTCGCAGGAATGGCGATGCAGGCTGTTATTCCGCCTTCTAAAGTTCTGGTAATTATGGCCATATTCATCTATTCCCTGGGAGAACACATCCAGCTTGGCATGCGCAATACGATCACACTGGAATATGCGCAGGAAGGCAAGAGCGGCGTAGCGCTCGGAAGACAGGGGGCTGTATACCAGATAGGAATGCTGGCAGGTTACTTTGTCGTAATAGGCCTGTTCTTCGTTCTGGGAAGCAGACAGACGCTTTTCAAACCCATATTCATGATGAGCGCTGCCATTATCCTCGTTGGATTCCTCACGTCGATGAGGATCACGGGAGACAGCAAGCCCGACCCGTCCAAAAGCAGATTCTTTTTCCACAAAAAATATACCAAGTATTATATGCTGGAGCTTTTTTACGGCGCCAGAAAGCAGATCTTCTTCACGTTCGGTCCATATGTGCTGGTCCTGTTTTATGGAGCAAGCGCAATGGATATAAGCATACTGTTTGCTGTCTCATCCATATGCTCATACTTTGCATCACCGGCAGTAGGGAAGATAATAGACCGCTTCGGATATAAGATAGTGATGATATCCGATACACTCATTCTGGTCATAGTCTGCTTCTTCTACGGCTTTGCGCACCATATATTCCCTATGCACACCGCATTCATTATTTGCTGTGCGAACTATGTGCTGGACTCCGTGATATCTCTGGCGTCGATGGCGTCAAATGTATATGTGCAGGATCTGGCGGATAACGCGGACGAAGTCAGAGCGACTATTTCCACCGGTGTATCGGTGAACCACTTTATCACGATACTTGTCGCGCTGTTTGGCGGATGGATATGGAAGGTGCTTGGCATAGAAACTTTGTTTATGCTTTCCGCTGTGCTGGGGCTCTGCAACAGCGCTTATGCGGCAACCATCAAGACACGCAGTCAGACAACCAAATAGATTTTTACAGGGAGGGGCAAATGGAAAAACAGGAAAATGCAGTTCTTACAGTTGTTGGCGTAAATGATGTCGGCATCCTTGCCAAGACCGCTGCGTGTGTCGCAGCGACCAACGGCAATGTGGTCCAGGTATCACAGATCGTTATGGATAAGTTCTTCACTATGACCATGCTTATAGACATAACAGGACTTAGGGGCAGCATAAAAGAGCTTGAAGACACGCTCAAGGAAAGCCTTCCAGGCATGGAAGTGCATCTCATGCACGAAAACATCTTTAACTCTATGCACAGGATCTGATCAGCGGAAGGAAGACAGACATGTATGACGTAAAGGACATCATGGAGACGATCTCCATGATTAGAGACAACAATCTGGATATCCGCACAACTACCATGGGTATATCGCTCATCGACTGTGCGGACAGCGATATAGATAAATCATGCACTAAGGTATATGACAAGATCTGCCGACTTGCCGGAGACCTTGTATCTGTAGGAGAGGATATCTCAGACAAATACGGTATTCCGATCGTTAACAAGAGAGTATCGGTAACACCGGTTTCGATGCTTGCGGGAGTTTCGGGAGGCGACCCGGTAAAATATGCGAAAGCCTTGGACCGTGCTGCTCATACTATAGGAATAAACTTTATCGGAGGCTATTCGGCCCTGGTGCACAAGGGGTTCAGCGCCGGCGACATGGAACTGATCGAATCGATTCCACGCGCTCTGGCTGAGACTGAGCTGGTATGCTCATCGGTCAATATAGGATCGACGCGCGCCGGCATCAACATGGATGCGGTTAAAAAGATGGGGGCTATCATCAGAGAGACTGCAGAACTTACTAAGGACGATCAGTGCATGGGTGCTGCCAAACTAGTGGTGTTCTGCAACGCTGTTGAGGACAATCCGTTTATGGCAGGTGCTTTCCACGGCACGGGAGAGGCTGATCATGTGCTCAGCGTAGGTGTTTCGGGCCCGGGCGTTGTCAGATCTGTTCTTGCCGGAATGCCTAAAGACGCTCCGCTCGATGAGGTGTCTGAGGCCATCAAAAAGACAGCTTTCAAAATCACAAGAGTGGGGCAGCTCGTAGGTTCTGAAGCGGCAGAAAGACTGAAGACACAGTTTGGCATTGTAGACCTGTCGCTTGCACCAACACCTGCGGTCGGAGATTCCGTTGCTCATATTCTGGAAGAGATCGGACTTGAGCAATGCGGTGCGCATGGAACAACTGCAGCGCTGGCTATGCTGAATGATGCGGTCAAGAAGGGCGGAGTAATGGCTTCTTCAGGCGTAGGAGGTCTTTCGGGAGCATTCATTCCTGTAAGCGAGGACGCCGGAATGATAGATGCAGCAAGAGAAGGAACTCTTTCGATTGAAAAACTTGAGGCAATGACTGCCGTGTGCTCTGTCGGCCTCGACATGATAGTCGTTCCGGGAGATACGACCGCCGATGTGATCTCTGCGATCATTGCAGATGAAGCTGCAATCGGCATGGTTAATTCAAAAACCACCGCAGTCAGGCT
>JBGUKU010000125.1:0-8559 GCA_045114615.1 Anaerovoracaceae bacterium | reverse complement strand
GCTGATCGTATATTTGATCGGACTTTTTGATACATCTGCTAATGTGTAGTTGATTGCATCGAATGTGATCGTGCCGTCTGCCGCATTTTTCTTTGTCTGCAGCACTGTTCCTTCTGAATCTTTCAGTTCGAAACTGAATGCTCCTTCAGTAAGTGTCTTGCCGTTCAGGACTTTCTTTGCTGTCAGCACTACACTTCCCTCAGCTCCATACGTATTTGTGAATGTGATTTCCTCGCTGTCTTCTGTCTTAGTTACAACGAGCTTACCGCTTCCGTCATCAACTACGCTTACCTTTACAGTGCGTGTGGTTTTCGAATCGTTAGTTACACCGTCTACTGTAAGTGACTCAGTAATGACATAGGTGTAAGTCTTGCCCCTATCTGCGAATGAGTATCTGATCTTACCGAAGTCGATCGGTGATACATTTCCGTTTGTCGGTTCGATCGTTACGCTTTCATGCTCAGGCATTGGTGCGTTTGCATCATTTGATGTTACTGTAAAGGTCCACTTGTCTCCTTGCTTGAACTCTCTGTTTTCCAGAGTCTTAGTTCCGGACAGTGTTATCTCTCCGTTTGCTCCATATGTGTTTATGAAGCTTAGACCACCGTTCGCCTCTTCTTTTGTTACAGCAAGTGTACCGTCACCATTGTCTTTTACAGTTACTGCCATAGTGTGGCTTCTGCTGTCATTTGTAACTCCGGATCCGCTACCTGTCTCTGTAATGGTGTAGTTGAATACCTTTTCCGTCGCTCCGTCCAGATCGCTCAGTTCAAATTCGAGTTTGCCATATACGATGTTGGCAGTGCTTCCGTTCTTCGGATTAACTGTCACCGGATTGTTTGCCGGCAGCGGTGCATCCGCGTCAGCTGAGCTTACAGTAAATGTCCAGGTGTCGCCGTCCTTGAAGTCGCGGTTCTCTATTACCTTGGTGCCGGTAAGATTGATATCTCCCTCAGCATCATAAGTGTTGCTGATAGTGAGGGCTGGTTTGTTATCATAAGTAGCTGTAGCCTCTAAAACTCCATCGCCGTTTGGAGCAACGGTAACCACAACATTATGAACGGTTGTATCGTATGTGATGCCGTTCTTAGTCGGATGCTGTTCATCAACACCTTCAGGAAGCAATTCAGAAATTACATAGTTGTAGGTTCCTGCTGCTGTATACTCGATTTCGCCAAACTTTGCCAGCGGGTTGGCTTTTGTCGCAGGCACAGATTTTGTTCCATCCGCATCGACTCCGGCAGGCATAGGCGAATCTGCTCCGCCTTCATTTGTTGCCGGAGCAAGTATGAATGTGAATTCTGTTGCGTCACCCCAATTGTTGAATTCCTTTGTTACCTCAAGCTCAGTCGAAACTTTCTGATCATCTACACCATTAATGAATGATCCGATATCGAATATCGACTTATTATCCACAATGGTGCTTGTCGCGTCGGTTTCACCGTTTTCGCCTTTAATAAATACAGAAATTGCAATTCTGCCTTCTTCACTTGAGGATCCATGTTCGGCAGGATCTCTGTCAATAGCATGTACGCGTATAAATACATCATCTGCATCATAGCTTACATCACTATAGTAAAGCTCATCTTCAGGATCAGTAGGTTTTGTTTCTCTTATAATGTAGTAGAAATCCTTTTCTGTTTCTTTTGGTACATCAGCTTGTGTATATTTTATTTGATTAAAATCGATCTGGCCGGTCTGAGGGTCGCTTTCTACAGTCTGAATAGGTTTCTGATCGGTAATATTGCCCTCTGCATCAGCTTTATACAGCTTGAATTCAAATTTCTTGCCATCAAGATCAGCGGTGGATCCGTCAGATTTCTTAAGTGACTTTATTCCTCTGAGTGTAAAATCTCCTTCTGCCTTATACTTACGCTGCGTACGGAAGAAGTGCCATTCTGATTTAGTCTGCGTAAAGGTCTTTCCTGTAGCGACCCAACCGGTTCCAGATCCATCTGTTTCTTCAAAGTCAGCATTAGGCGCAAGGAAAAGCCCTGCCGGACCAGTTATAAACTCAACATAAGAAGCTTCATAAGCATTGAAAACAATGTGGTTAAGGATGTGATTCTCAACATCACTATTATGCTCTTCACTTCCTCCACCACCGCCAGTATTGGAATCAATATTCTCTTTTACAGGAATCAGGTTTCCGTTATTGTCATATTTGTATACAGAAACTACTTCCTTCGCAATTTTAACCCTATCACCTGGAATATTCAGGACAATACTTTGACCTTCCAGTTTTTTTATTGTCCATCCCGGCTCTTTTATATTTAAGTCAGTTGCGTCGATATAAATTGTTGTGTTATCAGGGAACATAGTTGTATCTACTTCACGCCCTGATACTTTAACCATCGGCTTATTTTTATAAGTGTTGGATGATTCAGTTAATGTGTTAATAAGATTTGTTACATAACTGTTAACATCAGACTGACTTGTTGGATATACGGTAATATCGCAAGCATTTCCATCCTGATGGATATGGTCAGTGCCCTCTTCCGAATTATCATGTTTATGCACGTAAGGTTCTGCGCTGCTGCTTGGTGTATAAATATCCGGGTTAACAGACGTATTGTTTGTAAAATGGATATGGTTATACTCACCTACATAGAAAGGCATAGCTTCCGAAACACCATCATTTGCAGCCAGGTCAATACCAGCATTTGTTTGTTCATCATAGTACTTAACAGCAAAGTTGGTTTCTGAATGCTCCTTTCTAATATATGTATCCGCAACTACACCATATTCAGCACCTTCTCCAAGCACATCATAAGGATCTATAGCAGGATCATAGTTTGATTTAGTCAGATTGATATAGTGAGTAATTGTCGTAACATCATTCGTATCATCATATGTGATATTCTTACCTTCTACTCTTTCTGTATCATAACTAACAGTGTAATACTCACCGTTTATTTTTACAGGATATCCATTTGCGAGGTTCTTGCCGTTTTGCCTCAGAAGAAGATTGAACGTTTCATTGCCTGTAAGCTCAGTTTGTCCATGGTCGCTCCAATTATAAGTAGGAGGATTCGTTGTCTGGTCTTCAATTAAATATGTTATGACCGTTTTCCCGCCTTCAGTCGTTTCTGTGCGATATGTAGGCGAAGAGTTTGAAATATCCTCTAATTCCAGTCTGTCAGGTCTCGAGGTCTGATGTTCAGCTTCCACACGCATACCGATCGCATCGCTGCTAGCAGGTGATCCATTGTCATCAATAACTATCTTTACCTGATACTTTTTGTGGTATGCCGCGTACAATCCAAGATCTGTCTTGTTATTTTCCTGATCAAAATTATTGAACCAGAAATCGAAGCCGTGGATGTCATCGGTTCCTTTTTCTTTTACCTGATTAAGATTGCGCGGAAGATCACCGGCACGTTTTGCTTCATAAAAACGCACATCGCTGGTGTATACTGTCGGATCATAATGAAGCATGCCGCCTGCAATGTCATCGCCCTTGTCGTCAACGAGCTGGAATGTTTCGTCGGCGCTGATCGTATGTGTAAAATGTCCGGTTTCGTTCGCAGCGCCGGCTTCTGCTGCTGTCACAGGCACGATTTTATATGCCACGAGCTTATCATTGTTATATAGGCGCACACGGAAGAAATAGGCTCCGTCTGTTGCAACCATATTATCGGGATCTATCTTCAGTTCAGCCTCTTCGACATCAGGCTTATGTTCTTTATAAAATGATACATTGATGTCATGATCAACGCCGTCATCCTTACGATGCGTAAAAGTTGTTGTCATGACATTGGCGCCACTCGCTGCAGCTATAGCAGATGATGTTGAGAAGAGATCCTTCGTAAGGTCGCTGTTCTGTGTTCCTCCAATAGTATTTTCATTGTAGAAAACTGCACCAGGAACCCTGTGCTGGATCAGCTCAGGAGTTAAATTATTTGCACCTGTAACCACCTGTGTGGAAATAGTTTCAGTACCATTACCTGAATAGTAGTAAGGGGTTGTCCCAATACTATACTGCCCGTATCGCTCAGAATACTTGTAAAAAGCCAAAGGCTCGGACTCTGCAGAAGGATTGTCGTTTGTATCCACCGGCTGAAGAGCATAGTATGTTTCACCATCTCTTACCATCTTTATAAGCAGCTTATAACCTTCAGGAAGACTGCCCGACATAACATTGCCGTTCGAATCCTTAAAAACAGTCTTCAGTTTAAAATCAGGTAATACACTCAGATTGATATTGCCAGAACCCTCACTGTCAGTGGATGAGACTTCATATTTGCCTATCAGATCACCATCATCGAATAATTCGCGGCTAAAATTGTTGCCAGTTACAATCTGGTCATAATTACCAGCATTATTTGAAGCGTGAACAAGCTGATTATCAACCGTATCATCGGATTCATAGTTTCCAATATTAAGTTGTCCCCAACCATAGCTTCTCTCATCGCCAATGGTAATACCATTTAATTGAGCGTTATAAAATTCATCAATTGTTCCAGTAATAGATGCCGACCCATCAAGTGTTGCAAGTGTTATCGGGATGACTCGATAAAATATATCGCCATTTTCTTTTGTGAGTGTTGAAAGCAAATACCAATAACCATTAGCATAATCCCCTTCCAAGCTGATTGCGCCATCGGAGCTTATGCTATAGTCGTAAGATCCTTCCTGTGCATCTGTAACCTTTATTACTATCTCTCCACCGTCTTTCATCTCGATGGTCAGGGTCTCTTCTGTGCTGAATGCTTTCTTGCTCTTCAGTGTCCAGTCGCTGCCAAACAAGTTCTTCTTAACTTCGATGAGTTTTGGGTCGGAGAATGTGATGTTCTCTACGTCCTTGACTTCCTTGTCGATGTGCAGCTGCTCAAAGACCTCGCTGAGCTTGATGCTGCCCTCGCCCGGGATGCTGAACTTGTACTCGCCATATTCGAAGTCAACTGTGTACGCAAAAACGGAGAAGTCGGATGTCTCAAACTCGATCTTCTCGTCCTTTACGCTTACCGCAAGGTCGTTTTCGGCCCTGGTCACTTCTTCAACTTTAATATCTGCGGCGCTGATCTTCTTAGCGTCGGCTGTTGTGTCATATTTATCTTTAACTTTGTCTTTCAGTGGGAGGTGAATGACGTTGACATCAGCGGCCTTCTTGGCGCCCAGATCCTCAGCCAGCTGGTCGTCTTTAAAATCAAAGGTGACCGTGACGGTCCCACCGTCCGGCTGGATTTCCTTGCCGTCTTTGATGAAGGCGATGTCGTAAAGAAGGGTATTCTTCTCAGAATAAACAGTCTCCTGACCGGCATTCAAGGCTTCCATATAAGCATCGTAGTTATATCCGGATGTCTGATCCGTAATACGCGTCGCCGTGAGCTTCGCGTCATCCGGAATAATATCCGCGTCGGATAGAACCGCCGTTATCTCAACACCATCCGTGCTGCAGCGATACTCTGTCCGGGACTCACCGGATGGCTCTTCACCGGGTTCATCTGCATCGAGATCCTCCTCCGTGGATTCTGCTTCCGTGGATTCTGCTTTCTTAGATTCCCCTTTCGTGGATTCTACTTTCTTAGATTCCCCGTCTGCGGATTCCCCTTCAACGGATTCCTCCTCCGGCTCCACAGCAGCATCCTCTTCTGCAGCATTCTCTTTCTCGTCGGTTGCCTGCTGATCAGCCTCAGCCGGCTGCTCCTGTACAATATCCGCCGGATCACTCTGCGGCGCCCCCTCGACTGCATCAGCATTGAAAAAAGGCGTACACGCCAAAATCAAAGCCAAACTTATGCAAATCAAGCTTCGTAACTGTTTCTTCCTGTTCATCTGTAGTCTCCCACCACTAATTTTTAGTTTACGCATTGCTCTCGTAAATTTAAATTCATTATATTTTACAACATTTTTACTATTATTGTAAATACCCGAATTGTTTGAATGTTTTACCGTCTTTTATTGTAATTAAGAATACCATGCTTCTTATCAAAAAAACTGTCAAAGAGCTCTATCTTTTGCTCAAAACTCCGCCTTGCGGCTTCTGCCCATCAGAGACTCCAGCGCCGCGGGCGCGGCGATCTCACCTTTTGTCACCTTGTAGATAGCCTCCGTGATCGGCATCTCGACGCCGCTGAGTTTCGCCAGTTCATAGGCGGCCTCGGCGGTGAACATTCCTTCCACGACCATGCCGACTTTGGCGATGGCCTCTTCCGGGCTCATGCCCTCACCCATGAGGATGCCGCAGCGGCGGTTGCGGGAGTGCATGCTGGTGCAGGTTACGATCAGGTCGCCGGTACCGGTGAGTCCGGCGAAGGTCTCCGGCTTCGCGCCCAGCTTCAGGCCAAGACGGGTGATTTCTGCCAGACCTCTGGTCATCAGGGCTGCCTTGGCGTTGTCGCCGAAACCCATGCCGTCGGAGATGCCTGCGCCCAGAGCGATGATGTTCTTCAGGGCGCCGCCCAGCTCCACGCCGACCACATCGTCGGTGGTGTAGACCCGGAACCGGTCAGTGATGAAGAGATCCTGGATGGCTTCTGCCGACGCCGGAAGGCGCGATGCAGTCGCCACTGTAGTCGGAAGTCTGCGGCCCACCTCCTCCGCATGGGAGGGCCCTGACAAGACGACATATTTCTGCATCCGGTCTGGGCAGCCCGCTTCTGTGAACACTTCCTCCGCGATTTCTGACATTCGCTTGTGGGTGCCCTTCTCGATGCCCTTTGCTACATTTATAATATACACGTCTCCACCCAGATAGGGGAGCGCGGCAGTAAGCGCGCTTCTGAAGTGCTGGGCCGGCGCGGAGAAGAGAACCACATCTGCTCCGTCCACAGCCTCCTGGCTGGAATAGGCCATCTGAATATTGTCACTGAGAGGAACGCCCGGCAGGTAGTCGACATTTTCCCTGTGCTCCTCCATGGATCGCAGATGCTTCTCATCCACATCGAAGATCCTGACCTGATTGCCTTTGTCCGCGACAACGGTTGCCAGGGCAGTACCCCAGCTTCCTGCGCCGATTACGCCAATATTACTCATCTTCCGTTTCCTCCTTCTTCTTAAAAATCCCCATAACCGGTTCTTCGCCGTGGATCAGCCGCGCGATGTTCGCCCGATGCTTCACGAGAATGATGATCGCCATCACACATGCAAAGGCAAAAAATCCCGGTTCCAGAAATATGGCAAGGATCGCGAAACATACAGCCCCTACGATCGACCCAAGAGACATCCTCTTCGATGTGAAAACGACGATGGCAACGATCGCCAGGGAGATCAGCGCCAGCAGCGGATTGACTCCCAGCACAGCGCCGAAAGCTGTCGCCACACCTTTGCCGCCCTGGAACTTGTAGACGATCGGCCACACGTGTCCCAGGAACACGCAGAGCGCGCAGAAATACGAGCCGATATTCCCCAAAACCAAAAGTCCGATCAACGCGGCGACTACACCCTTCAGAATGTCTACGATGCAGGTGATCGCGCCGGCCTTCTTGCCCATAACGCGAAGCGCATTGGTGGTTCCGGCGTTGCCGCTGCCTTCTTTTTTGATGTCCAGGCCCTGCCGTTTGGCCATGATGGTCGATGGAGAGATGTTGCCGATGAAATAGGCAACGAGTCCCAGCGCGCCGAGCAGAAACACATCATACAGTTCGATAGCACCCATACTAGTACTCCTCTTCTTTCTCGCCCTTTTCGCGGAACACGAACTTCAGCGATGTTCCTTCGAACCCAAAGGCCTTCCGGATCTGGTTCTCCAGATATCTGGAATAGGAGAAGTGCATCAGAGGCCTCGAGTTGATTTTGAATGAGAACAGGGGCGGCTTGACGCCGACCTGCGTTACATAGTATATCTTGAGCCGCTTGCCCTTGTCGGACGGCGGCTGTTTCATCATAGTCGCATCCGTGATGACGGTGTTCAGCTGACCAGTCGGCACGCGCATGGCGCGGTTTTCGGCCACGACCTTAGCCAGTCCCATGACCTGGCTCACGCGCTGTCCGGTAAGCGCTGAGATGAACAGGGACGGCGCGTAGGACATGAAACCCAGTTCCTTGTCGATCTCTTCCCGGAACTTCTTCATGGTGTTGGTCTCTTTTTCGACCAGATCCCATTTGTTCACCAGAACGATGATGCCTTTGCCTGCCTCGTGGGCGATGCCGGCGATCTTCTTATCCTGTTCCGTGACGCCTTCCTGCGCGTCGATCATGAGCAGGCACACATCGCAGCGTTCAATGGCGGCGACGGCCCGGATGACACTGAACTTTTCGATGTCTTCATTGACCTTGCTTTTGCGGCGGATGCCCGCGGTGTCGATCAGTGTATACGGCTCCCCGTCAAACTCGAAGGGCGTATCGATGGAGTCCCGCGTCGTCCCGGCGATTGGGGAAACGATGACCCGGTTCTCCCCCAGGAGCTTGTTGACCAGCGAGGACTTCCCTACATTCGGTTTGCCGATCATCGCGATCTTGATGGAATCGTCTTCGTCCTGCCCGGCGCCTTCCGGGAAACTGCCGACGATTTCGTCCAGCAGATCACCCAGATTCAGCATATTGGCGGAAGAGATTGGAATCGGCTCGCCAAGGCCCAGCTCATAAAAGTCATAGAAATCGTCGGGCAGATCCGGC
>JBGUKU010000124.1:0-19418 GCA_045114615.1 Anaerovoracaceae bacterium | reverse complement strand
CGAGCCCCACCCTCGGAGCCATTTTTAACCCAATATGCCGGAGTGGTGGAATTGGTAGACACCTGGGACTTAAAATCCTATGAGAAGTGATTCTCGTACCGGTTCGAGTCCGGTCTCCGGTACCACCTTCCACAATTGAATATGATGACGCGGGGTAGAGCAGTTGGTAGCTCGTCGGGCTCATAACCCGGAGGTCGAGGGTTCAAGTCCCTCCCCCGCAACCAAGTAGAACCTTGAAACTTCAATGTTTCGAGGTTCTTTTATTTCTTACGTGCGCCATTTTGTGCGCCATTTTTGCCATACTTTTCATCAAATGCTCCAGAGATCCTCTTTGAGGAGCGAGTAGCACCGGCAAAAACATCCACGTAAATGTTCATAGTAGTTGTTATATTTGTGTGCCTCATAGCTGATGAGATCTCCGCGATATCAAAATCTCCGGAAGCATTCAGCATTGATGCGAAGGTGTGCCGAAGCCCATGCAGTGTGACATGGGAAATATTTAGGCTGTCTATAAAATTGACAACTTTCTTACTGGCATAGTCCGGCATCATAGGCTCTCCAACATATTGGATGAGAAAATCACAATCAGAAAATTCTTTGTGCTCTTCTATGAGCTGCTCTATATCATCCATGATAAAACGAGGGCAGGAGAAGACCGCTTTTGACTTTTCTGTCTTAGGCTCTTCCAGAACCATATGCTCATCCATCCAATATCTGACCTGCCGTATGCGAATAATGCTTTCGTCGATATTTATATCCTTTGAAGTCAATCCGAGTATCTCACCGCGCCTGAGCCCGCAGAAAAGAGCAAGCTCACAGAGCACACGGATATCAAGAGACTGTTCAGAGAGCTTTTCCATGAAGAGGTCAATCTCATCCTCCATCAGGATCCCGATTTCTGGCTTCCGGAGCTTTGGCAGCTCTATTCCAATACAAGGGTTGGTACGTAACAGCTTGCTTTTGATAGCCATGTCATAGGAGGATCTCAGAAGAGAGATCCGGTTCTTTATCGTCTTCGGATTCAGCTCTTCATTCTTGACCATATACACTATGTAGCGCTCGATCTGATAAGTCGTAAGGCTCCTGGCAGCAACATTTCCTATCCCGTGCGCAACCATCTTGTTCATGACATTCTTATAGCCGCGGATTGTATTGGCTTTAAGTCCTTTTACCTCACGGCTGTCGATATAGTCCTGGATTAGCTGCCCTACAGTCATATCTTCCGGCAGGGCATCCTTCCACGAATCCGCAAATTCATCAAGGAGATCCTTAGCAGCCTTCTTACCCTTACACGCCACTACCTGAGTATGACGCCTGCGCTTACCTTCATCGTCATAGTAGTCTACGACCAATTGATACTTATTCTTTCCTATTTGTCTAATAGCCATAGCTCCGCCTTTCCGGGCACAATAAAAGCGCCCTTGATAATTGAGCGCTGCGATGGTACCATCTTTGTAGTCGCTAGGATGGCAACATCACAGCACACTTCTAGATTCGCTCCTGTTGCCGCAGGGGCGTTTCTTTCTCTATACTATTTTGCATTTCTTTATAGATTTGCTATATATTGAGCCCCACATTCTAAAAAACCAACATATAGTAAAAAGCAATGATTAATCACCAAAATGCAAAGAAAAATGCTCAAAAAGTAGAATTATTTCACATAATTTTAACAAAAGTTTTGAAAATAGGTGTATTATATATACAGCTCATCTACCACTATTAGGAAGAAGGAGTAACGAAACTGCTTTACGAAGCAGTTTTTGCTTTTTGTTGTTTTTTCTTATACTCCTCGTACTCTGCCCGCAGTTTCTCCTTAGTGTGTTTTCTGCTAACTGGGTACGCTGTCCAGAAAATGCAATAGTCAGGTCTCTCGTCCAAAACGACAAGGTATTCGATATCTTCACACCACATAAGGATTCTATTTTTGCTCGTTGCTTATAAAAGCCTCCGTCTACCAAAATTGCGGTTTTCAAAATACCTACCTCCTATAAAAAAAGCCTCTGGGTTTGCCGCATCTCCTATAACGAGAGGGTTACTGCCAGGGGCGCTATCAACTATTCAAGTTGTGTATGTATAATAACACCTCTGGATCTGTGATGTCAATTTGATTATCAATTTATACAATGACATACATTAGCACAAACTAACACAAATAAGCACATAGTTAGATTTCTAAAACTCCCTTATCAGCTTTGTCAGCACGCCTTCTATAACAACAGGCAGCTGCTCGACCTGATCAGCTGTATAAAAGTGGGGTGGGTACGCATCGATGTTATCACCCATAAGCATGATCCCGTTATCCCTGACCTCGACACGCTTCAGGGTAGACTCTTCACCGTTTACCTTTACCAGCGCTATCTGCCTCGGGTAGTCAATGACATTCTGTGCAGATACGACTACAACATCACCGTCCTGCAGAGTAGGCTCCATAGAACGGCCTACGACCTTAACAGTAAATTCCTCCGGCTCAAGCTGAATCTTATATTCATCTGAAGGATATCCGTCATTCAGGCGGCCCTCACCTGCAGCAGCTTCATAAAGAGGGGCTGAAGTAGGAGTGTCATCCCAGCCCATAAGATATGATGGCGTTGTGTGAAGCGCCTTGGCCAGAGCCTCAATTCTATCAGATGGGATATTTGATATCACTCCAGTTTCATATCTATGGATATTTTGCTTGGTAGTACCAACCATATTCGCTAGCTCTTCTAGAGTGAAACCGTTTTCTATTCTCTTTATATGTATTCTGTCTTTGAGTTCCATAATGCACCTCTCTACCGATGTACAGATAGTATAACATGATAAGTGACAAAAATGTCATAAAAAAAGAAAAAAGTTTCTTGACAAGTGACTAAGCGGAGAGTATAGTTAAGTCACTTAATAAGTGACGAAAGGAGGCCGGCATGATAAATACCGATAAACTTCGCGGGATAATAGTTGAGAACAGACTAACACAAGGCGATGTAGCTGCAGAGCTTGGAATTACTGCAAGAACGTTCTATAGAAAAATGGAGAAAGGCGTTTTTGACAGCGATGAGATTAATCAGATGATCAATCTTCTTCATATCCAAGACCCTGTGGCTGTTTTTTTTACCGAAGAAGTCACTTAATAAGTGACGAATGTGCTATCCTACGGATACCACATTCTGATACAGACATTGACAGTCTGTATCAATCAAACACTAGGAGATGAAGAGGAACCCAGGAGGAAAAGCATTATGACACGACCGACAGAATCGCATGTGACCATACAGAAGGAAAATGGCGGATTCAAGACGCTGCATCTGTATAGCTACGTGGTGCTGCTGACCGAGATCGATGGTGATCAGGTAATGGCAGTCAGGTATGACGACTATGAGCGCAAGACTGACCTGTACCACATAGTAAAGCATGATTACCCCGGCTGGAATATCAAGGGCACATGGAAGCTCTATGATCAGGATTTTCAGGCATAAGGATAGATGAAGAGGAGCTCGGGAGGACTGAAGTAAAAATGAAGGACCCGCTAGTTATTGCTTTTTACATATCAGGGCTGCTTATCGGCTGGCTAGCCATAACTCTATTAACACAATGATGTAGTGAGCAGCAACTGCTGTAACTATTCCGGCAATGAATCCCAAAATACGATTCACCCAGACATCATGACGGCTCAGCTGATAGCCGGCATGGGAATCCAGAAGGCAGATGCCGACAATCTCACCGCCCCAAGCTTTAGTCAATTTGACACAACCGGCGGATTCAAGAGTGAGTAAAGCTTTTCGGTACTTGGAAGAAGATATCAGGTCATAGACCTCTGATTCCTTGCCTGCCTCGAGCAAGCGGACGATTCTATTCATTCTACACCTAAGCATAACTACGACCTCCTTACGGGGAGAGTATATCACGGAGGACTGAAATGGCACAGAAGAAACTAATGACCGCAAAGCAGATGACAAAGCATTTGCAGATCAGCCTGACCACCCTCAGGGAGTATGCGGACAAAGGGCTGATCGGAGTATGGCAGCCAGGCGGAAAGAACTGTGCTGTCAGATATTACGAGCTGGAGGAGATCCGCGCTGCCAGGGAGGTGAGAGCATGAAGAGGATATTTGAGGACATAGACATTATCGAGCTTATTGGCGGCATATTCGCATGGGGCGGACTGCTCTTCATTGTATTCATGCTGTCAGTAATAGGAGGTTAGCTCTGACGAGATGGATAAGCAAAAGAGAGCAAATCAGTGGAAAGTCGGAGTAGTCGAGTCAGGCGGTAGGACGTTCTGGCAGGTCTACAGACTCAAAAGTATAGATGGAGAAAACTGGAAAGGTAATCGCGAGATCATAGGCGGACTGTATGATAGCCCGCTGGATGCTGAGAAGCTCGCAAGGACGCTTAATGCAGAGGAGGAAAAGATATGAGAGAACCCATAGAAAAGATGTACGCGGAGAAGAAGGAGTACATAGAGAAGACTCTGGCCGAGGCGCTCAAGCCGGTGAATGAATTCGGCAGCATACAGTATGCCAGATGCTTTCTCACCGGAGAGGAATTCATAAAGCTTACGGAGTCAAATGGAATGCCGTGGTTCATAAACGTTACCGGCAACAGCAACAGTGCGAACTTCAAGGAAGTGAGCCGCGCTCTGAACGGCAATTTCCCGATAGGGTACGTATCGCGCAAAGAGAAACAGATCGAGATCAACAAGCTTTTCCAGAAGGAGGCATGAAACAGGGGCGGGTATTAATTACAGCTAATGTTAGCACCATCGATGTACAGCCAATTTCCACCCGCCCTTGTTCAGCAGATATATAAGCATCATAAAGAAAAGGAGAAAGTAGATGGAAACAAAAATAATCAATCTCACAATCAAAGCCGATGACGATCCGCAGGAAGTCAAGGAAAACCTCAAGAAGATCCTTGCGGGAGTCGACTCGGATTTAGATCCGGAAGACATCGACGAAATAGTCGCAGGCGTGACCGAAAAGATCAATGCCCGTCGTTTCCTCATGGAAAAAGCCCGCGAAGCCTGGAAAGAACACAAAGATGCTATCAGGCACGCTCTGAAAAGTGCCAAGGTTCCAAAGGAAATGGCCGCAGAACTTGTATATGTTGCCGCCTATACAGATGGCTACCTGGACGCTCTTGATGAAGACGAGGACGAGTGATGAGTAACAAGGGAGCAACTGACCTGCCTAGAATGGATTTCAATACGGCCGCTATCATGCTCAAGGCAGATAAGAATGACGACATGCTGACATATGAAAGCAGTCTCAGCGGAGTCAAGTACATCATTGACAATAAAGGCGGTGTCATGATCCTGGATCCGCATAGCTACTACCGCGCAATGTGGGAGGACCTGCAGGTGATCTGCGAGGAGCTGAGAGCATGGATCCTCCCGGAGGCAGAGCGATGGAACCGGGCATAGGCCGGTACACCTGCAGCATATGCGGCGTTACTGAAGCCGATACTAATCAATGGGGGCCTGTATGCAGGAAAACCGGCGCAAGGGTGTGTGCTGAGTGCTGCTGGAAGTGCCAGGACCATGTCAGCTGGAGCGGAATCTGGGACTGCAGCTTTATTACAGATGAACAGAAAAAAGCCTTGGCTCGGAAGAGGTCACAAGAAAGATTCGATAAAGAGAACCGCGAGATATCCGCAGCTTATCATAAGCATAGGAAGGAAGAAGCGAAGAAAAGAGCCATCAAGGCGGCGAAAGCCAGAGCAAAGGCATCACAGGAGAATAGATAATGAAGATCAAAGTAACAGAGATAGAAGCATCAGCGGAAGAACTGAGGCAGAGTAACAGCCTTGCAGACGGGTTGACAAGACTGCTTCGAAACGCATTCAATCCGTATCCATGCGACATCCCTGAAACGGAAGACAGTGATGATAGCGCAGAATCGACAGACTGCGCATGGAGACAGGGCTAAAGCAGCCGATCCGGAGGGCGGGGTACTACAACTAAATATGCTTATAAGGACAGATCCCGAACAATATGTTCAAACAAAGCCCCACCCTCTGATTGCAATATTGGACATTACGGAAGAATAAAGAAACTGATGATGACAAAAGAACAGACAACTAAGGCCCTCATAATATGTAATGCTTACGGCTCGAAGGCACAGATGATCAAATGCTGTGAGGAGTTGTCGGAGCTGGAGACCGCGATTCTGCATCACTTGAATAAGGGAGAAAAACAGGACTCGATTCTAGAAGAGATGGCCGATGTATATATCATGCTCGAGCAACTGAGGTTCATGCTGCCGTATGACGAGGCTGCTCTCGATGAAAAGATAGAGTACAAGCTCAACCGTCAGCTCGGCAGAATCATGTCAGCAGACTGAGGGAGAGCGAACGATGGAGATTGATATAGGGGGGTAGATCCGTGTGGCAAATGACCTTGGATGAACTGACCGTAGAAGCATTCGCACCGAACGGCAGGTATAACCGGTTAACCGGCATCACGGACTGGTTCTGTCCATTATGCGGCGATTGCGTCGGGATGTATAGCAATGGTCAGGTCCATGAAGAGGGATGGCTCTACAAAAGAGACAAATGCAGGAACGGTCATGCCGTTGACTGGGAAGGAGCGTAAGCAATGGAGATACCATTAAAGAAGCGGAATAGAATGGAGCGAATGACTATCGCTTGCACTCTGCTGACAAGTATATGGGAAGAAGTACGGAAGTGTAATGCGGATGAAATCGAAAGTGGATTACTTCAGAACGCAGTATATGCACAGGCAGAGATCAACCGCATAGTATGGAAACTCAACGTGTTTAACGGAGGATATCCGGACCATGGACAGGGCGAAGTATATTTTGAAGGATATACCGATGGCTATGAAGAGGGGTACGACGATGGCTGCATGGATCTCATCGATGACGATCTGTGGGGACAGGATCAAGTGCAGAATCCATAGATGAAAGTAATAAGACCTATAGAGATAGAGAAGTGCACTCTATGCGGCCGTGAATTCGACAAGCTGACCATGACAGAGGTGTTTACCGGAAGAGTGAAATACATATGCCGGGAATGCGCTGTCAGAGGAAGACGTCAGGTCGATGCCATGCAACAGGAGTGGAGACGGAGCTCCAGAGGCAAGGCCGTCATAGAGCAATGCGAGAAGCATAGTAAATAGTAGAGAAAAAATGCCCGGCATCGCGCCGGGTTTCACCCTTGATACAGTTATTAAACTTAGCGCCAAAAAATGAATGCCAGACCAAGACTTGTAAAAGAAACGTGCATAGCGGGCAGAGTCATTGACAGGACCATCCGTGTAACTCACGGAGTAGTAGCCGGAAAGAAGAGATCCGAAAAGAAGAATCAGACTCCGGAGAGCGTGCAGAAGAACAATGACAGGATAGCGATCCTGAATCTGACACGGAAGATAAATGCGAACTTTGGAGCAGGAGACGGACACCTCATCCTGACCTATGCAAAGGAGCCGGATCATGAAGAGGCCAGGCATTGCTTCGAACTATTCAGAAGAAGGCTGCAGCGTAAGGCAAAGAAGGCAGGCATAGAAGTCAAGATGGTATGGGCAACAGAACTGGATTCAAGGATCCACCACCATGTAGTGATCAACAGGATAGACCTGGAACTCATCCGCAAGTGCTTTACATGGGGCCGCGTCAAATGGATCCCACTCGATGAGGAGTCCAACGGCAACTATCACAGGCTTGCAGAATACATTGTCAAAGAGACTGCGGAGAACTTCAGGGATCCTGAATGCCAGACGAAGCAGAGATACAGCTGCACAAGGAACCTTGAGTCACCGATCATAGTCAGACAACCGGCAAGCCCTAAAGAGTTTGGCAGGGAGAATATCAGACCTATCAAGGGATATATCATAGACGAAGATACGATCATGGAGTATGAGAATCCAATAAACGGATGTCCTACGATCTCATACATGATGACCGCCATAGATGAAACGCCGAGGCTTAAACGATTGCGAGTAGGTAAGAACTCCAAAGTGGTTAAGCCTGAATCATTGGCCACATTCGAAAAACTTAGACAGGTTGAATTCAGCGACCTGTTCGAGTGGGATTTTTTGTAATGAGGAGGAGCTCGTGACAGCAAAACAATTCCTGGAGCAATATGAGGACGCAATGATCTGGATAGATCTGTGCCGGCAAGAGTATAAAAAGGAGTCCGATATGATAGATGCGATCAGATCAACGTCAGACAATGATGGCATGCCGCATGGATCCGGCATACGCAAGCCGACAGAAGAGAAGGCCATCAGGCTCTCCGGCAAAGCCATGAGACTTATAGATGCTGAACTTGAAGCAGTACGGATCCGGCAGAAGATATTCGATGTCATATATAGTATCGGCGGCATAGAAGCCAGAGTGCTGTATGAGAGATACATAGAACTAAAGCCTTGGGAAGAAGTGAGTAAAGCTGTCGACTACAGTGAGAGTCAGACGCAGCGATACCATCGTAAAGGCTTGGAAAAGGTGTCCGAGAAACTTGACATAAAATGACAGCCACAACAGCGATATAATGATAGTGTCAAGAATTGACAAGGGTAATCTTCATAGAATTCCATATAATACTTTTCCACATGCAGAGGACACGGTGACGATCAAGCCGTGTCCTTTGTCATGACAATCAGTATGGCAAGAAGCAATCCGAGATATAAGAATGGCAACCTGAGAAGAAAGTACCGGGCACGGCTCAAAGCCCAGGGAGGAGAGTGCGGCATATGTAAAGGCCGCCTGGGTCCCATACACTATGACGAGCCATCGGATGCCAGACATCCGTTAAGCTTCGTAGTGGACGAGATCATTCCTGTAAGCAGATGGAAAGAGTATGGCTATGACTCACCACAGGCAGCTGCTCTGGACTGGAACAATCTTCAGGCAGCCCACTACTGCTGCAACGCAGCCAAAAGCAATCGAGTGAACTTCAGAATAGGCGCAGGCTCAGCCCTGTTGTATGAAGATATTCCATCAGACGGTGACTGGTAGAGGGGGGAGGGACCCCTACACCCCCATTGGGCGCTGCCCGCCGGTATAGCGCCGAAATACCCCCACACGCGCACGCGCGCGAGAGGGGGTGGTATTGACAAAAGGAAAAATCTATGAACGAGGCAGAATTCGACAAGGCCGTCAAGAAGGAAAGGAACAAGCTGAACAAGCTTCTCCGGGACGCAAATATTTCTGACAATAAGAAGAAGGCTTTTGTTCCGATCATAGAGAATGTTGCCCTGATGAAGGTGAAGCTTGACGAGCTCCGGGAAGAGATCGCTCATGAGGACTTCATGGTCGAATATGACAACGGAGGGGGTCAAAAAGGTATCCGCGAGAACCCAAAATTCAAACGATATGAGTCTTTTTTCAAAACTTTTATGCTCGGAATGGGCAGGATAATTGATGAGCTCCCAGACGAAAAAATGAGCTCAGAGGCCATAACGGTGGAGGGGTTCACACCCAAGACGGTGCTTGATCAGGTCAGGGAAAAGCATAAAGATACAGCATGAGTATGAGAGGATCACAGGAGCCCAGGATAAAGGTGGAGCCATATCGAGTCGAATCAGACGGACCCGATGCGGCTCTTTTATATTCCGAATATGCCTATCCTCTGGATCCGTGGCAGGACGCTATCCTGGAATGCTGGCTCGGGAAGGATGAATCCGGGCTTTATACGGTAACATCGGCGGGTCTGTCAGAACCGCGACAGAACGGAAAGAATACCTGCCTCGAAGCGAGGGAGCTATTCGGCCTGGCGATCAACGGTGAACGGATCCTTCACACGGCGCACCAGGTAAGGACGGCGAAAAAATCCTTCCGGAGACTTGCAAACATATTCACAGACAAGAGACATCCGGAAGTCATGGATCTGGTGAAGCAGATCCGCTACACCAACGGTGAAGAGTCCATAGAATTGCTTAATGGCGGAATAATCGAGTTCTCGTCAAGATCAAGGCAGGCCGTTCGAGGCTTCGATGGTATCTCCCTGATAGTTTTTGACGAAGCACAGGAGCTGACGGATGACCAGATCGAGGCAATGCTGCCGACTTTGGCAGCATCATCCACCGGCACACGTCAGATCATATACACCGGGACACCGCCGTATCCGGGATGTCCGGGCGATGTATTCAGGCGCAGGCGCACGATATGCCTTGATGCACCGGGCAAACATGATGCCTGGCACGAGTGGAGTGTAGCAGCTGACAGCGTAGATGATATCAACGTAGAGGACAGAAGCATCTGGTATATGACTAATCCGGCGCTAGGGATCCGGCTGACTGAGGAGTTCGTACTTGAGGAGCTCCAGACAGAAAAGAAGGACGGATTCGCAAGGGAACGCCTCGGCTGGTGGTCGCCTCTCATAGTCTCGAAGAATGAGCCTGTATTCGATGAAGAGGTGTGGGACGCCTGCATGTCGAAAGCGAAGAAGCCTGCTGGCAAGACCGCATTCGGCATAAAGTTCTCTGCGGATGGCACGGAAGTATGCCTCTGCGGGGCGGTCATACCTCCTGAAGGCCCTGCGAGGATCTCGCACATCAAGCAAAAGCCTACAGTGGTAGGCATACAATGGCTTGCTGATTGGCTGAATGAGAGAAGCGGAGAAGCAGCTTGTGTCGTTATAGACGGCAGAAATGGAGTGGATGTCCTCATTGAGAAGATATCCGCAAGATGGTGGGCGAAGGGCTCTATAGTCAGAGCCTCAACAAAAACTGTGATTGCATCCGTAGGAATGCTCACAGATGCAGTGAATGAAAAAGAAGTCACATGGTACTACAAGCACACAGGTCTTCGTGATAGTGCCGTGTCGTCGATAAAAAGACCGATAGGCGGAGGCTGGGGGTTCGGAGGCGAAAAATCGCTGCCGATAGAGGCTGCCGCATTAGCACTATGGGGAGCGAGGACCTCAAAACGTGACCCGAATGAGGAAATGAGGATCGGATAGATGAATTTTTCAATGATTCCTGAGAAAGTATATGGTCTGAAGGATGAAGAACTTGCAATGCTCAGAGATCTCATATCCATATACGAGTATCACAGAAGCAGAAACTATAAAAAGGCCAGATACTACGAGGGATTGATACCTCTGAGCGAGGTGAACCT
Organism: Anaerovoracaceae bacterium; assembly: GCA_045114615.1. Classification (GTDB taxonomy): domain Bacteria; phylum Bacillota; class Clostridia; order Peptostreptococcales; family Anaerovoracaceae; genus Crickella. The sequence continues at coordinate 8,365 of JBGUKU010000124.1, read as the reverse complement.
TGGCCTGGCACTTCCGGAGAACATCAGAGGCTTTGAGATAGGCTGCAACTGGGGAGCAAAGACCGTTGACGTCCTTGCAGCACGTTCGATGTTTGACGGATTTGTCAGCAGCAACGGCGAGACAAACGCAGAGCTCGACAGGATCGTCAGAGACAACAATCTGATATCCGAATACAAGAAAGATTGCAAGGATGAGTTGAAATACGGATGCACCTTCATAACTCTCTCAAAAGACGAAAAGATTAAGTGCCGTATAAGAGCACACTCCGCTCAGACGGGAGCTGCGAGATGGCATGGCGGAAAGGGTCGTATTGACTGCGGCATGGCCATACTGGACACTGTCCCGGATGAGTCGAAGAATGGAGGCTGGAAGCCGAAGAGAATCGCACTTTATACAGACACGGCGACTATCGTCATTGAGGAAAAGGATTACAGATGGATAGCCACCAGGATCCAGCACAAGCTAGGGCGCCCTCTGATGGAGCCACTGATTTGGAACGCGACAACGGCGAAGCCGCTCGGACAGTCGAGGATAAAGGATCCTATTAGAAGGCTGATACAGAGCTATGTGAGGACAGTAGCGAATGCCACCATAGGACTGGAATTTGCGACAGCACCACAGAAGTACATCCTTGGAGTCACGCAGCAGCAGTATGATGCGCTCGTGAATAACAAGTTCAAACAGTATGTCGGCAGCATACTGACAGCGACTACGAACCCACAGACAGGTGAAAAGCCTACATTTGGTCAGCTGACGCAGGGAAACATCGGGCCGCATGTAGAGATGCTGAGGATCCTGTCGACACAGTTCTCGGCTGCCACAGGTCTTACTGTGACAGACACCGGAGTGATCAACGATGCGAATCCGACAAGTTCCGATGCTATCCTGGCACAGTCTCAGACACTGGTATCGCTCGCTGAAGAGCTTAATACCGGCAATGGAGACTCTCTGAGGACGATTGCACAGATGGCTCTCGCCATAGCGAGTGATAAAACAATGGAAGACCTGACGGAAGACCAGAAGGATATAGTCGCTCACTTCAAAAACCCGGCAATGCCGTCTGTAGCAGCCACATCGGATGCAGCCATCAAGATCGCATCTGCAAGGGAGAACTTTGCACAGACAGACGTATTCCTCGAGATGATAGGCTTCGATCAGGCTGATATCCGCAGGATCAAGGCGCAGGAGCAGAGAGCCAGAGGCCAGCAGTTGCTGACAGAGATCGATGAAGAGGATACTTTCGAGGATGAAGTTGTATGAAGATCTCCAAGAAGGATTGGCAGAATTATATAGACAGGCTCCGGAAAATAAATGATAAAGCCGCAGACAAAGTAGTTGGGTATATGAATACTCATGACTATAGCACTCCTGAAGGCGTGAAGGCGCTGACAGACTATGCACATGCAGTGGCTACTAAGTACGGCGAGGGCTCCGCAGAACTTGCCTGCCAGATGTATGATGCCATAGCTGAGGCATCACGCGCGGCAGTACCCGCTGCGGAACCGGCAGCTACGGCGACTTATGGGGAAGTGGCAAAGGCTATCTACGGGACGCTCGGAGCCGGCAAAGATCCTCAGAAGGTGGGATCCGCAATAGGGCGAAGTGTAAAGCTGGCCGGAGTAGATACACTTCAGAAGAATGCACTCAGAGATGGAGCTGAATGGGCGTGGATCCCTTCAGGAGATACTTGCGCATTCTGCTTGATGCTTGCGTCAAATGGATGGCAGAAAGCATCGAAGAAGGCAATAAAGAATGGCCATGCAGAGCATGTACATACTAATTGCGACTGCACATACGCAGTCCGCTTCTCTGATGATGTCACCGTGGAGGGGTATGATCCTGATGCACTGTATGATGAGTACATCAGTGCCGGAGATACCCCTCAAGAACGAATCAACGGCTTGAGGCGCAATGATTATGCAGATAGAAAAGATTTCTATAGAGCTCAAAAGAGGCTAAACTATCGACGAAAAACCGGAGCGCTATACGGAGCATATAATGATCAGAATGATCCTTTCTTTGAAAAGCGCAGAAAGATAGGCGAGGACCTCTATATAGAAATACAGAATAGAAAAAGAATCTATGAAATAGAGGCGGTCGCAAACAATTCCGGATTCAGCAAAGAAGATATCGACATCGTGTTCTCTCACATATTTGAAAAAGAGCACCTATTTGAAGACGGTAGTGTAAAAAAGTTCGATCCAGACTATTACATGGCTCAGTCATGGTTAAGGCTGCGTGAGGGCAAGAATATTCAAAAGCATGATATTATATTGCTTCATCATGAACTTGAAGAGGCAAGAATAATGAACAAAAACCTTGAAATTCCATACGAAAAGGCCCATAATAAAGTCGAGAAAACGTGGAATTACAAGAAGGCATTGATAGAGTACCTTAAGACTCATGAGGCGTGATTGAATGCTTAGATATCAGATTGTAAGTAGAGAAAACGGAAGGAATGTCTATGAATATCGCCCGGACGGTGATGGCCGCCCAGGTTTTATTGCTATGCACGACAATGGCAGGCGTGAGATCATAGAAGACTCGCCTGATGACTTCATGGGGCTATATAGAGGACATGCATTCTCCGGGATAGATATCTCGCGCGATAGCGGTACAGTAGCATGGTATTAATAAGCCTATGACTAATTAAAACACTGAAGAGCCGTAAGGCTCTTTTTTAATGGGAGGTATTATGGAGGATAATAAAACTGCCCGCCCAAGAGGAACAGACAGCGCTAAGATCATCGAAGTTATTGAAACAAAGTCCATACGCGGTGCAGGAACTGATGAAGATATATGCCGCGAAGTTACGCAGTATTGGAGCCTGGATGGTGAGTTGTTGGCTGAGCGAGAATAGCTTACCTGCTTACAGGTGGATGATTTATCATATATTGCGTTTCAATAAGATGCATGAAAATCTGCATGTACGATTTCAGGACATCAAAATCCTTCTCAGGATACTTTTCCTGATAGTGGGTGTAATCATTTCCAAAGATGCGAACTACATCAGCAGTCTTGATAAGTTCTTCCTGACGCAGATATTCACCTATCGCACTGCATAGAGTTTTAACTGCAACTTTTTCAGTATTTTCATGCAATTCGTTTATTGCATAGTCCTTTACAAGGACTTCCAGAGATGATCTAAAGCCGATAGCTGCAAGCTCAATGTCGCCACGTGATTCAGAACGAAGTGCTTGATTATACAAATCCATAAAACGAGGTGAAACAATCGAAAGATATTCACTTGCATATGGAGTTTCAGCATCTGGCCAGATAGATATCATTGGTGCAGTTTCATTACTGGATGAAAGCTTTCGACACGAAAAAATAAAAAGCTTTCCGCATGCGGTGCATTTACATGAACTGGATAATATGGATGAAGAGTCAAGATTTATAACCGCACGCTCGATTAAAGGCGCATCAACACCGACTCCACAATGTGGGCATGTTGCTGGCTTGGAATAATTACCAGAAAAGCTCAAATTTTTGCCTAAAGAATTATTGAAATCTTTACATGGCTTTGTTAGAAAGTTCATCAAAGGCTCCTTTCACATAATCAGTCTAACTTATGACCTGTGAATCGAGTATAACACATAAGCATCTCTTCAGAGGTGCTTTTATTATGCTTCCGTTCGGTAACGTATGCGGGTCCGACTCCCGCAGGAAGCTCGCCACTTTGGCATCTCCGGGCGAAAAATGGAGAGACGATAGACGTGGGAAGAACCACGATAAAAAGTGAATCGAGGAGGAAAAAATGAGAAAAGAAGATTTTGTTGCACTAGGTATCGCTGACGATCTGGCTGAGAAAGCTGCTTCAGCATCTGCAGAGGAGCTTAAGGGCTTTGTGCCAAAAGCCAGATACAATGAAGAGGCTCAGAAGAGAAAGAACGTGGAGGGCTCATACGAAAGCGTTAAATCAGAGCTCGACAAGCTTAAAGCTTCTGCTGGTAACAATGAGGATCTCCAGAAAAAGATAGATTCTCTCCAGGCAGAACTCGAGGACAAGGATAAGAAGTATGCAGACGAAATAAAAGAAATGAAGATGGCAAACGCCATCCGCTCTGCAATAGGCAGCACTGCTCAGGACGCTGATCTCGTTGCCGGACTTATCGACAAATCCAAGCTCATTCTTTCTGATGACGACAAATTGACGGGCATCGATGAGCAGATCAAGACGATAAAGGAATCGAAGCCGTTCCTGTTCAAAGACAGCAATGATCCTTCAGTCGATGATAACGGAGAAGTGACACCACCGGGCGGCAAAAGAAATACAAGAGACCAGTTTGCAGACTGGCTCAATCAGTACTAGAAAGAGAGGAATTAAAAATGGCAGCAACAGGCGTACCAACCAACAGAACTAACATTGAGCTCCCAGCAGAGGTGAGCGCAGAGATCCTTCAGAAGACTCAGGAAGCGTCTGCAGTTATGCAGCTCGCTAGACAGATCGTTCTTCCTGGCAGAGGCGTAGAGATTCCAGTCATCACAAGCGATCCAACAGCAGAGTGGGTAGCTGAGACAGGGCTCAAGCCAGTATCAAACCCAGGACTAGAAAAGAAGATCATGACAGCCTACAAGCTGGCTGTGATCGTTCCATTCTCGAACGAGTTCAGAAGAGATGCAAAGGCTCTCTATGATGAGCTCGTAAAGAGGCTCCCGAACGCACTCGGTCTGCAGTTCGATAAGACCTGTTTCGGCATTGAAAGCGCACCGGGAAGCAACTTCGATACATTCGCATCCTGCACAGCGCAGAACATCGGCGGCACCAACACCTATGCAGGTCTCGTTGCTGCAGATACTGACGTTGCAGTAGCTGGTGGTATCCTCAACGGCTATGTCATCTCCCCACAGGCTAAGGGCGTTCTCCTGAGCGCTACAGATGGCGATGACAGACCGCTGTTCATCAACAGTGTTGCAGAGGGTGCGATTCCGATGATTCTCGGATCCAAGACTCTTCTGTCCAAGGGAGCATACAAGGCAGGCACAGGCGCCAGCGTACCTAATATCGTAGGTGTAGCCGGTGACTGGACACAGGCTATGTACGGCACTGTAGAAGGCGTCAAGATCGATATCAGCGATCAGGCAACCCTCACAGTAGGATCCGGTCAGAGCGCAACTCAGATCAACCTGTTCCAGCAGAACATGTTCGCAGTCAGAGCAGAGATCGAACTCGGATTCCGCGCCGACACTTCGGTATTCAATCTGCTCACTACACCTTACTCTGCATAAGCATGAGCAAGGTCAAGATGATCAATGCCGCATTCGGCAATGAGATGTGGGTCGCGGAAGACAGAGTAGAGGAGTATAAAGCGGCAGGCCACAAGCTTGCCGCTTCCGATACTGCTGAACCTGCAGAAAAGCCGAAAAAGGCAGTGAAGAAGACCAAGAAATAGAGGTGATCAGATGGCTTATGCAGAAGTATCAGATATACAGAATCGCATGACCAGGGATCTCAGCCAGACGGAAGAATCCGTCTGCGAAACACTTCTTGAAGATGTAGCGATCCTTATAGACAGCATCAACAGGAGTGCTTCGGCAGAGGTCAAACAGATCGTATCCTGCAGAGCCGTTATCAGAGCTCTTGGCGATTCAGATTCAGACGGAGTACCGGTAGGAGCCACTCAGGGCAGCAAGTCCGCTCTTGGGTATTCAGAAAGCTGGACTTTCGGAAATGGTTCATCCGGGGAGATCTATTTGTCAAAAACCGAGAAGCAGCTTCTTGGCGCAGACAACTGTATAGGCTCATACAGCCCTGTACAGGAACTAGTACCGAATGTGGAGAACTGACATGAAAGGGATAACGATAATTCTGCATGATCTGGTCGAGACTGGCAGAGACGGCTTCGGTGCACCCATATATGATGAAGTGCCCGTTACGGTAGAAGATGTACTCGTTGCGCCAATGACTGACACGGAGATCCTTGAGACATTTAATCTCACTGGCAGAAAAGCTGAATATCAGCTTGGGATCCTCAAGGGGGATACGCATGACTGGTCGGCGGGAAAGAAGGTCAGCTTCTTCGGAAAGGACTGGCGCATAATAGGCATACCGCTTGAAGGCATCGATGATCTCATTCCGCTCCGCTGGAACAAGAAAGTGAAGGTGGAACGCTATGAGTAAGCTCAAGTTTGAACTTGATAAAGCCGGAGTAGGACAGCTGCTGAAAAGTCAGGAGATGCAAGGTGTGCTGAACGGATATGCAGCCGGAATAGCTGCAAGAGCCGGCGAAGGGTATGAGATGGATACCTTCGTAGGATTTGACCGTGCTCATGCCGTAGTCAAGGCAGCAACATCTGAAGCCAGACAGGAAAACATTGAGAACAATACTCTGCTGAAGGCGGTGAGATGATGATAGAAAGAATAATGATTGATTATTTGAATAACGTTCTGGTTCCGCCTGTATATATGGAACGGCCGGAGAATCCTCCTCGGGAGTATGTGATCATACAAAAGACAGGATCCTCGAAGCGCAACCAGATATGCTCGGCAACGATGGCCTTTCAGTCATATTCTGAATCGCTTTATGAGGCAGCTTTACTCAACGAGGATGTAAAGGCTGCAGTCGAGAAAGCAGTCACACTCCCTGAGATTTGCAGCACAAAACTTAATTCGGATTACAACTTTACGAACACGGCCATGAAGCAATACCGCTATCAGGCCGTGTTTGATATCACTCATTATTAGGAGGAACGTTAAATGGCACAGACAGTAGGAAATGTAAGTGCTGGCAAGCCGGCGATAGGCGGTGCGATCTGGAGAGCTGCCGCAGGTACGACTCTTCCGACAGATGCAACTACCGCACTTGGCACTGCTTTTAAGGCACTCGGATACTGTAGTGAGGACGGGCTGACAAACAGCAACAGCCCGGAGACAACAGACATCAAGGCGTGGGGCGGTGATACGGTTCTGAACATTCAGGAAGAGAAAACTGATACATTCAAGTTCACTCTCATCGAGGTTCTGAACGTTGAGGTGCTCAAGGCCATCTATGGTGCGGCTAATGTCACAGGCGCACTGGACACAGGCATCACAATCGAGGCAAATGCTGACGCGCCTGAAGAGGCAGTCTGGGCAATCGATATGGTCATGAACAGCAACACGGTCAAGAGAGTGGTCATCCCACGCGGAAAGATCTCCGAGATAGGCGATATTGCCTATACGGACTCTGACGCTGTTGGCTATGAAGTGACTATCACTGCACTGCCGGATGAAAACGGCAATACTCATTACGAGTACATCAAGCAGACCGCATAAGCACGGCCTGAAGGAGGTGGATCATGAAAGCAAAACTCAACGACGGATTCGAGGTATCAATCAACGAGAACTGCCTCAACGACTGGGGCTTTCTTACGATGCTCCGCAAGGTCGACAAGGGCGACACAGGCTTGATAGTGGACATTGCCGAGAAACTGCTCGGCGGTGAAGAAGAGGTCGGTAAACTTGCAAAGCACATCGAGGTCGACGGGATCACACCTGCCGACAAGATGATTGACACTCTCACTGAGCTTATGCAGTCCGTCAACGAATTAAAAAACTCATAATCCTCGCCAGCATGATAGAGCTCGATGAGACCGCACTGATTTGCGACCTTGCCGAGACGTATCATATCTATGATTACAGGTCGCTCCCGGTCAAAACGGTGGCGACCTTATCTGCTGGTTTGAGGGACAATTCACGAATCAAACTCAAGGCGGCCGGTGCTCCGGCAGACCTTGAAACGATAATACTCGCTGTCATATCCGACAACCTGACAATGTTAAGGCTCGGCTTCGGTAAGGAGCGCAGGAACAAGCCGTTCCTGTTCACAGAGGCGATATACAGCGAGACAAAACCAAAGACAAAAGGTTTTAGAACGGCGGCAGAATTTGAGGCCGCATTAAAACGAATTAGAGGAGAATAACATGGCAGGTACATCACTTGGAACTGCATATGTCCAAATCGTACCGTCTGCTCAGGGCATTAAAGGGTCAATAACCAACACGCTCGGAGGAGAGGCGGAATCCGCAGGAACGTCTCTGGGCGGTAAGGTGGGCTCTTTTGCGAAGAAGGCCATTATCGCTGCCGGCATAGGCGCGGTGGCAGTCAAGGGCATAAAGGCCGCACTGGATGAGGGCGCAAAACTTCAACAGTCATATTTCGGCGGTCTTGATACGCTCTATGGCGATGCGGCTGATGCTGCAAGAGCCTATGCGAGAGAAGCGTCTGCTGCTGGGATCTCGATGAACGACTATGCTGAACAGGCGGTGTCCTTCGGTGCCGCACTAAAAAACGCGTTTGGTGGTGATGTTGCGAAGGCGGCTGAGGCGGCCAACACGGCAATCATGGACATGGCCGACAACAGCGCGAAAATGGGCACTGATATC
>JBGUKU010000123.1:0-2904 GCA_045114615.1 Anaerovoracaceae bacterium | reverse complement strand
TGCCGGCAATTCAAAACGCGGAGGCCTCTATATATTCCAGATGATGGAAGAGAATGTGCGCGATTACGATCCGAGGCTTATATAGATATCCGCTTATTAGGTGGCGGATAATGGCTGATATTAATATCGGCATTGAGAGATCAGACTAGAACTGTCAAATACCCCTACTTAGGCTGACGCCTTGAAGAAGGGGCTTGTGACTGCCCTGCAGTGGTCGGCTGATGCCTCCTGCATTTGTTACCGGTCCGGACAACTTCGGATCGGCTGGCGTCACATCAGGGGTCATTGACCGGACCCCACCGGCAAGAGACATGCTCTTCTCGGACTGTACCAGGTACTCATTTCCCATGCTGTACAGATTCATAGCAGCTATCCTGTCATCATTGGATGTGTATCCACATCCTGTGCATCTGAAGAGATGCAGCCTCTTATCGCGGCTGACATTGTCTCTTCGCCCGCATTTCGGACAGGTCTGCGAGGTGTATGCAGGATCGACATTGATCACCTTCTGACCTCGCATAGCTGCTTTGTAGATAAGCTTTTGCTCAAGATCGTAGTATGGCCACGATACGGATACATAACGATTCGAGGCCTTTACGCGTTCAGTCGCTTTGCGGATGCCTGTAAGGTCCTCAAGTACGAAGAGAGTGCCTTTTGGGTAACTTTCAGCGAGTGCCTTGCTGATGCAGTGATCCACATCATTCATCCAACGGTTTTCTCGCTGGCCGATGGCTTTCAGTCTTCTTCTTGAGGATGGTGTCCCGACACGCTGGAGTTCTTTCCTGAGTGCCTTATAGTGAGCTCGCTTTGCCTTGACCTGCGCACCCGAAAAGAATGTAGTCTTTCCGGATGAGTCGTAGGCAGCAGCAAGGAAGCGTATCCCTCTGTCGATGCCGACCACATCTGTAAGTCTGTCATCGCTCACTTCAGGGACTTCATGTGTCACCGGGATATGCAGATAGAACTTCCCGTGTTTGTGGACCAGCTTCGCTGTACCGAACTTGCCGTCAAGAGATGATGCAGGCTTTGCGAAATGCATCCTGCGTCTTCCGGAAAGAGTGTTGACTGAGAACACATTTCCCTTGAGAGAATAGTCTCTGTTCCACACAAGGTCATACTGGGGTCTGGAGAATCGTATGATTTTCCATGACTCACCGGAAGAGGACAGGGCCTTGTATTTAGCGACAACCGTACGGATAACAGACTCCGCCATCTGGGATCTCAGGGCAAAACGGGAGCGGATATCCCGATAGAGTTCATCGTGAATGCGCTGTTTACTTGTCGCACCGGTAGAAAACACATGCACAGAAACATAGTTGCATGCTGCAGTATATGCATGCATTGTACTGATCAGGAGATCCGTAGTCTCTTCATCGGGAAGTATTCGCACTTTGGATGTGAGGGTGACCTTCATGGCAGATTCAACGGATTCAACGATGACAGATCCGGTGGTATATATACAGGCAGCAACATAAGAACCTATGTTCGGATTATAACACGAAACGCTAGTATTTTCAATGCTTTGCGCCGTACAATATTCCGCTGAAAACCGCTACGGATCGCTGATTTACGGACCTTCCGAACCAGGCTGTTGACCTTCTATTATCAAAGTTTATTACTAAATCCATAATTAACTATTATGTGAGAGAGGAGGTAGAGGCAATTCCTCCCCTACTTGTAGAAGGTAGGGGTATCCTTGCCTAATATTTGATGAAAACTGAAGAATATCTGGACTCTGCTGGTATATGTATGTCTCTCATTGACATTATTTGTTTATCCTCTGGTTCTGCTGTATCAGTATGGCAGCCAGACTGATCATCAGAAAGATTTACGAATGGAATACAACAGCAAAACCGGATCAGTATGCATATGAAGACGACAGCTGCGGTCGTTTTTTGTATACTAATATCGAAAACTTGCTTGACAAATATTAGCAAGATTAGGAAAGCGTAGAGAATAGAAATATGACAGTAAAAGAATTGTTTGTGAAATACTGTAAAGCAGAAAACAGTGACGAATTTATATGCCGGGGACATTCTGTGACATTAAATCCTGCCACAGAGGAGGAGCTGGAGGGCTTTCGAATACACTGCGAAGAGCATAATGTTGAGTGGCGCGTTATAGATGAACTTGTTGAGTTTTATAGTCAAACCAACAGTTTGTTTAATTATTTTATATGTAATGATCCGGCACTCTTTGATTGGTGGCAGGATGACGAACAGCGATCTATATGGCTTGGATGTCTTGATGATGACAGCTTTGTATATGACGATATATGTCATAAGTATGCGATAGGCTTTGCCGGAAATAACGATGCAGGAGAGTACGATAGTTTAATGGAGATGCTTGAGGCATATCTGAAAGAGGGCTACGAAAACGGATATAACGACTAGGAATATTTATATTTGTGGAACCACTGAAAACAGCGGTTCCCTTTTTTATTGTTTGAATAAAGCTTCTGACAAGGTATAATTAAAATGATGTAATGCGATCAGCGCGTCACCGCATGAATTGAACACTTCCGCCTGACAATGAGGCTGAGAGAACGGAGCTGCTATGAAGATGACAGATCTCCTGGAAAAGGACAGGGAAGATATACTGAGCGGTATAGCTCAGGCCGGCACTGCTGCAAAGGCTGTGACCATTCTTGAAAATGAGACAGATAAACTCCTTCTTAGATATAACGACAGCTGTGAAAGCGACCGTGAGAGGGAAGCTGCTGCATATATGATGCAGGCTGTCAGGCTTTCATTGCCTATGATCGATTCCGCAGGCAAGACGAAGGTCTGGGAGAGAGGCACAGATAAGCAGGAGAAAGAAGCAAAGGGGAAGATCAATATCCCGTTCGTCCTGCTTACGATCGCAGCGGTCGGACTCTGCGCATACGGCCTTGTCCCGCTTGTA
>JBGUKU010000122.1:0-14064 GCA_045114615.1 Anaerovoracaceae bacterium | reverse complement strand
ATTTACTGATTTCGGAAAGTTCAAAGAGAATATGAAGAATCCGATCATGGCGAGCGTATTCTGCACATTCCCGATGGCTCTTATGCTGTTCAGCGTATACTTCAAGCCATGGTTCGGCGCAGTATCGCAGATCATCTGGTATCTTGCCATCGCGCTCCATATCGTGATGATCATCTATTTTACGAAGACTTTCATACTCAAGCCGGATCTTAAGAAAGTCCACGCAAGCTATTACATCGTTTATGTCGGAATCGCAATGGCGGCAATGACTGCTCCTGCATACGAAGCGACAGGATTCGGAATGGCAACATTCTGGTTCGGGTTTGCGGCACTTCTGGTTCTGCTCGTTTTCGTAACGATGAGATATGTAAAACTGCCTGCACCTGATCCAGCAAAGCCGCTGATATGCATCTACGCAGCACCTGTAAGTCTTTGCATCGCAGGCTATATCCAGTCGGCAGCAACAAAGTCGCTGAGCTTTCTGACCGTCATGTGGGTAGTTGCAACAGTATTTTTCCTGTTCGCTTGTGTGAAGTTCGTACAGTATCTGAAGATGCCGTTCTTCCCTAGCTATGCAGCATACACATTCCCGTTTGCTATCAGCGCAATAGCTTCCAAGCAGCTGATGGCATGCTCTGCAGCAATGGAACAGCCTATGGCATTCCTCAAACCGATCGTGCTTATTGAGACGATTATCGCTACATGCACGACATTATATGCACTTGTACGTTATCTGATGTTCCTTTTCGGAAACGGAGAGAAAAAAGCAGCTTAACTGAGCAAATACGATCTTGATTAGCGACTGGCTGAACCAATTATCAGCCAGTCGCTTTCTACAGCCTGTTTTTGCTGAAAATGCATCCCCTACATCAGTTACCAAAATAAGCCCCGGAAGTAAAGGGAGAGGTGATGTGCCTCTCCCTTTTATTTGGTTACTCTTCAGATGATTCATACACAGTTCCAACTTTTCCGGTCAGATGATCCTGAAGATTATAGACTGTGTTTGTCAGACAGTATTTACCGTCATCCACATATATCTCGATGATATTTGGTTCAACAATGATCGAAAGTTTATACTCACTGCTGTATGCCGGTAATGTGAAACTGTTCGGAAGCTTGGCCCCCTTTACAAACACTTTGTCACGATTAGTGTGAATCGTATCGTTCTCCATCCAGATTCTGTAGCCGCCGATATCAATGGAATCACCATTGGTGATTTTCGTCTCCATGAACCATGGCTTTTCCCGTCCGGCCTTAAAAGAACGCATCTCCTCATCGGAAAGCTTTTTATCAAAGTATTTCAGCACATTCGGATGGATCCTGTAATAGAAACAGCCATCAACATAATCTATCACACGAGGCACGCACATCATGCCGTTCCACGGCTTCTTATCCGATGGCATTTTGGCTTCCTCGGGCATGCGCAGCCATACCACCATCACACGGCGTCCTTCCTCATCCACGCAGGACTGTGTTGCATAAAGATCCATTCCGTGGTCTATGAATTCAAATTCGCCGAGATTGCTCAGCTGACAGGTCTCCGGATCAAAATCCACGGTACCGATCATGGACTGGGCTGTATATCCCGCAGACTTAGGGACGATATACATCGGAGAAATCAGAAAGACGTGCTGATCGCCTATCTTGAAGATATCCGGGCATTCCAGTATACGGCCAAACTTTTTATCCGCCAGAACAGTTTTTATTTCCCATTTCTTTGCGTCATCACTCTGCAGGATAATTACACGGCCCTTTTTCATTTTGTATGTACTTCCCAGAGCCATGTAGTACTTGCCGTTTTCTTCCCATACCTTCGGGTCCCTGGTGTGGTTGAAGTACGCCACGTCATCGTCGTAAATGACAGGAAGAATGATCTTCTTGCCGTCATAGTTATCAAAAGTCATGCCGTCCGGAGATGTCATCATGACCTGAGTGCATTCGTAAACATCGTTAAGGGAAACGTGACTGTTTTCTCGCTCAAATGCGTAATAACGAACGCCTGTATAGTAGATAAGCATCTCGCCATTCAGTTCAAAGGTGCTTCCCGAGAAGATGCCGTTCGCGTCAAAATGCTTTGTCGGGAAGATTGCAACTCCGAGATGTTCCCAGTGAACCAGATCTTTGCTGACCGCATGTCCCCAGTGCATGGTCCCCCAGCGGGTTGAGAACGGAAAATGCTGATAAAACAGGTGATACTGACCTTTAAAATATATGAATCCATTCGGGTCGTTCAGCCAGCTTCCGGGTGCTTTTAAATGTAATGTGTCCATATGTTACTCCAGCTATTTTTCGATGATTTCGATTACCTCTCCGATGTACAGCGTGTGAGGCGCCTCCGGAGCGTAAAAAGCATTCACTACATCTGCCGGCATATGCCTGATCAGCATATCTCCGTTATAGATTTTGCGGCAAAGGAATGTTAATTCTGCTTCTTCATAAGTAACAGCCTCTTCGAGATCTTTGACTGTCAGTCCGGCTAATGCATCCTTGTCGGTTTTATGTCTCCCGGTAATTGTGCCCATCGTCTCGTACGCTTCGCGCTTGTCATCCGGTAAGAAGCTGACAGTGAAATACTCGTATTCGTTCATGAACTTATGTGTGAATCTGGTAGGCCTTACATATACGGTCACAGTCGGCTTGTTCCAGAGAGTTCCCATACTGCCCCAGCTGATCGTCATCGTGTTGTGATCATCTTTTGGCCCTGCACTGAGCAACGCCCACTTTTTATCAAACTGAGAAAAAACATCGGCATTGAATTCCGTAATATACCTCCTGAATCGTCCCATCCATATCTGCTTTTTTCGGGATTCAGCAATAATTGCTGTTTATCTTCTTAATTATAAAGGAGCACAGGGGGGTTCAGCTACTATGTTTAGCATTTTTCTTCTGTTTTTGCATGAGATCCAAAAAGGGGGACAAACACCATTAGTTCGATTAACTTACGGAATCTGTCCCCTTTTTATTTTACATACTCATGTTATAATGTATTTGTATATTTATGTCGATCGGAACGATTGAACACCGGCAATCCCGAATTGTCTTTTTGCAGGAGATCAGAGCATGAAAAAGACGTTTATTATCGTAGTCAATGTGGTCATAATGGCGTCCATACTGATTTTTGTTGTGCTCTACTCCAGAACTGAAAGCAAAGCTTCATACCAGAGACAAATAGAACACTTTGAAGACACAACGGTCACCATGGAGCGCGTGACAGGTAATTACCTGGAAAGCGAGCAGAGGATCTGCGATATCTGGGCGCACTATATCAATAATAAGGCCATGACAATGGAAGAGGCAGCCGCATATATCCGTTCCTCGCATGTACTTGAGAACACTTCAGCGCATCTGATTTCCCTTGACACGCTCACTGGTCTTTCTACGCGTCCGAAACAGGGTACGGACGATGACTATGCTGTTTCCTATGAACGGGTAGATCTCCTGAAGAACGTGGAATGGATCGATGAGATCGGTAAGTCGGTCAACATAACCCGTGCTTACACCAACCCGATGAATGGCGAGCAGTCACTGGCTTTCTGCAATATTGTTAAACTGCATGATTCGGAAAGCGATGCTTCCCGGGATGCGGTCCTGCTGCGGGTCATTCCTATCTCGGTGCTGGAACAGAAATGGGTATTTCCGCAGACAGATCTGGTGAACGCGGAACTGTCCATGATCGACTCCAACGGTGATTATATCCTTAAAGGAGACAGCTTTAAGAACGCCAGCTTCTTTGAGTTCTACAAATCATATAATTCAACGGATCCTGAATCGTCGGGTGCATTGTTCGACAGAATCACTTCATCTACAGGTTCCTTTTCAATGATCAATTCGCACGAACAGGAGTGCATACTTGCCTTTACCCCTGTCTCGGCTACTTCCGGATGGACACTGCTGGGACTGGTGCCGGCAAAGGATCTTCATGCAAATACTGAAAACTGGCTGCTGATAGGAGTTGTTTCTGCCGGCTTACTGATTCTGTTCCTTGCTGATCTGCTCTATATACTCTACTTTAATAAGCGCCTTCAGATCGCAGCCAGAGAAGCTGAGTCCGCAAATAAGGCAAAGACCGACTTCCTCTCTACGATGTCTCACGACATTCGCACTCCGATGAATGCAATCATTGGCCTCACGACGATCGCTGAGAAGAATCTCGGGGATGCAGAGGCGACAGGGGAAAGCCTTCGTAAGATCAGTCTTGCCAGCAATCACCTGCTGACACTGATCAACGACATTCTGGATATATCGAAGGTGGAAAGCGGAAAACTGAAACTGAGTCCTCTGACGTTCTCCATTGTGGAAACGGTCGAGAATCTTATTACAGTTTCACAGCCGATGATCAAGGAAAAGAATATTGAATTCAGCTTCAACATCAATCAGATGGAGAAGGAATATATATATACAGACCAGCTCCGTCTGAATCAAATCTATATCAATATCCTCTCCAATGCCATTAAATACACTGAACCCGGCGGGCGTGTCAGCGTAGACCTGCTTCAGGAAAAGAGCGACAAGCCGGGCTGCATACGGCTGACCTATGTCGTATCAGATTCGGGCATCGGTATGAGTCCGGAATTCATGGCAAATATGTATCAGCCGTTCTCGCGGCAGATAGATAGCCGTGTAAACAGCATTCAGGGAACCGGTCTTGGTCTGGCGATTACTAAGCAGATGGTTGATCTGCTTGGCGGAACGATTGAATGCCAGAGTGAGCTGGGAAAGGGAACAACCTTTACCGTTGTGCTGGACATCCCTGAAGCCGACAGACAGAGAGAGGATATGCGGCTTGAATCCATAGAGGTTCTGATCGTTGATGACGATGAATATATGCTTCAGACAACCGTTGACATTCTGGAGTCTCTTGGCGCATCAGCTGAGCAGGCACAAAACGGACTGGAGGCGCTCGGCATGATCGAGCACAGACATCTTTCCGGGAAAGATTACGATGCGGTCATCATTGACTGGAAAATGCCTGAAATAGACGGCCTTGAGACTATCAGGCGCATCCGCGCAGAGATAGACACAGATATTCCGATTTTACTGATCTCAGCATATGACTGGTCAGATATAGAGGATAAGGCAAAAGAAGCGGGAGCGAACGCCTTTGTCAGCAAACCGCTTTTCCGCTCTACTCTTTATGATAAAATCAACGATCTTATCGGGAAGGAGTCCAAATCCGTTGAACCGGAGGATGATTACTCCGATCTGCAGGGGCTGCACATCCTTATTGCAGAGGATAATGATGTCAACTGGGAGATCATTTCCGCAATACTTGCCATGTACGGGATCACTACCGACCGCGCAGAAAACGGCCGGATCTGTGTGGATATGATGCGCACGGCTGCGAAAGGCAGCTATGAACTGATTTTCATGGATGTACAGATGCCTGAGATGAACGGCCTTGACGCAACAAGAGCGATCCGGAAACTGGAGGATCCTTGGGCAGCATCCATCCCGATCGTTGCGATGACTGCAGACGCATTCTCCGAAAACGTCACGGAATGTCTGGATGCAGGAATGAATGGACATATTGCAAAGCCTGTCGATATAAAACTAGTTATAAAAGAGATCCGAAGAATAAAAGACGGAGGGGGACAATTATGAAAAAGATAATAAGCATGGTTTTAACGGTGCTGATGATCCTGGCACTGGCTTCATGCGGCACAGAGAAACAGGAACCGGCAGCTGAGGAAGGCTTCAGCCCGGCTCTGGATCCGTCCACAGAATGCTCAGTTACCGTGGCCGGCGGTTACGATAACTTTGAGGCGCTGGAAGCTGAATTCGACAGCTTCAATGAATACTATCCAAATGTGGAATTGGCGTTTACCAAGGTGGATGACTATAACAACATGATCGGCATGGTTCTGGACGGAAACGATGCCCCTGACATCTACGTCAATTACTCCTGGATGTACGGCCGCGATCAGTACAAGTCTTCCATCGATCATGCCGAGGATCTGTCCGATCCTGCGCTGGGGCTTGATCTGGACTGCATCCGCAGCAATATCATTCTGAATACGGACGACGGTTCGCTTCCGATGGTACCTGTTTTCGCTAACACCTATGGTATGCTTGTGAACAACGATCTGTTTGAAAAAGAAGGCCTGAGTGTTCCTAAGACATATCAGGAACTGGTGGATGTATGCAATGCATTCCGTGAAAAAGGCTATGAAAATCCGATGATGGGTTTCTCCAAGGAGGAGACGACCTCTGTTTTCACACTGACAGCTTATCCGTTCTTCTGCGAAACTGTGGCAAATGATGCAGAAGCTGTCAAAAAACTCAATGCCCTTGATGCTTCAGCCGGCGAGTATATGCGTCCTACGCTTGAGAAGATGGAGCAGTTCCTGAACGATGGCTGTGTGGATCCTGATGCCTGTGGGAAGATCGAAGACAACTATGAAGCCGTGATCCTTCGCTTCTTTGAAGGTGATGTGCCAATGATGACCTGCTCCGGAGATACTGTATCCGGGACAAAGAAGAGGGAGAGCCGGTCCGAGGCATTTATCGCAAATCCGTTTACATACACCTTTGTCCCTGTTCCTATGTCGGACGAAGGAGCTAACTTCCTTGACATGCCTAATCTGCAGTTCTCTGTCAACAAAGACAGCCGGAATCTGGACATGGCCAATGAATTTATGCGTTTCCTGATCACACAGCAGGAACTGAACAACATGGCACAGAACAAGGGCCTTATGTCGCCGACTAAAGACTTGTCTTTTAACAGCGTATATGCTGCGTTCGGGGAAGTCCCGGAATCACGGATACTGTCGCCGGAAGTGATCGGTCTGACGGATGATGCGGTCATACAGCTAAGACAGGCGGTTTACGGAGTTTGTACAGGTGCAATGACAATAGATGAGGCCATTGCAAAATATGGCACTTTTACAAACTGATAATAAAAAGTTAAGGAGTATAAGAATCATGGAAAAAAAGGAAGTATTTGTTGACATTTCTGCAAGGCATATCCATCTGACCAGAGAGGATCAGGATGTGCTGTTTGGAAAAGGGTATGAGCTGGAGGTATACAAGGAACTGGCAGGAGGCGGTGGTTTCGCAAGTGTTGAGCAGATCGCCATCGTAGGACCGAAAAGCACATTCCCTAAAGTCAGAATACTCGGACCATGCAGGAGACAGTCACAGGTAGAACTGTCCAAGACAGATGCAAGAGCATTGGGCGTAAACCCACCGGTCAGGATCTCTGGCGACCTTGAAGGAACCCCGGGTATCAAACTGGTCGGACCTGCCGGAGAACTTGAGCTTAAGAGCGGTGTGATCGTTGCAAAGAGACATATACACATAGGAAAAAAGCAGGTAGAAGAATGGGGCCTCAGGACCGGAGACACCGTTGCTGTAAGAGTAGATACTCCTGACAGAGCACTTATCTTTGGCGATACAGAAATCAGAGTACAGGACGAAGAGGATCTTGCACTGATGCATATAGATACTGATGAGGCCAATGCTGCGGGAATGGGACCGATGAAAGCTTACATCGTAGAGTTCTGATCATTCTGACGCACAAATGTAAAAGTATAGCAGCCGCCGTAAAGACGACGGCTGCTTTTCTATTTTTTATACAGCTCTGAATTCTTGATGTAGTTTATGAACGTCCACAGGCTGGCCGGGACATGCTTTATGGAGTAATAGAGCTGCAATGTCTCATTGAAGACCCCCTGGAGCGAGTATGCGTACAGGCCCTCGGTGTCGGTTGCTTCTTTTTCAAGCATGATACAGAAACCTTGCGAAAGCTTCGTGAGCAGCGACTGCTTGGCCGGAGACTCAACAACAGTGACGCCTTCAAACGATGCATCGAAGGTGCGCTGGAGTATCCTGCGGCAGTACTCGTGATAAGGGAGCTCCGGAGATTTTGTAACTAAGGGCAGATTGCGTATCACTCCCTGAATGCTGCCGTATTTTTTTGCGGCCGATTCAGAGCAGTAAAGAAAGGCATCTCCTGACAGCACATCGACCATTCTAAGGGAATGATCCCTGAGGGCTTCTGCGACCAGAATATTCGGTATCAGAACGGCATGGATCTTACGGCGCTTGAGCTGATCATACAGATTGGTACGGCTGTCGAAGGAAACCTTTAATTCTATATCGGGATAGGTTTTCCTGAAATTGCCGAGCATGGACAGGTCAAAGAATTCCCCGTAGATCCCGATCCTGAGTTCGTTCTCATTTACCTGCTGAAGCTGCTTCCTGAGGTCGTCATAATCCTTAACCAACTCTCTGGCGCCATTGTAGAATGTGTGGCCGGCTTCAGTCAGGGAACACTCTCTTGTTGTGCGGTAAAAGAGCTTCATACCGAGCTCTTCCTCCAGCTGAGCGATGTATTTGCTGACAGTAGTCTGAGCTACATTGCACTTCTCAGCTGCCTGCGTAAAGCTCCTGCTGTTGGCAGCTGCAAAGAAAAGATCAAGCTTGCTTAGATCCATACAGAATCACCTCCAGAAAGAGTTTACATTGAAGTAAATACAATGTAAAGCGCAGTCAGCACGATTTGGAATAGATAAAAACTATTAACCAAGAAGTTTCCTTGCAGATGTTTCTCAGATGATTGAAACGATGGGGGAAATATGGAAAAATTAAACTGATAAAAAATTAACAAGGAGGCTGCGGAAATGATTACACTCGGAATCGATATAGGATCAACAACATCAAAGTGCGTGCTTATGAGAGACGGGCATGAGATCATTGCCTCAAGCCTCAGAGTCGGCGGACTCGGAACCGAAGGCCCGGCCGAAGCGCTTGCAGAACTGTGGGAAAAGGCAGGAATCACTTCTGACAAAGTTGACCGCACCATTGTTACCGGATACGGACGCAATAAGTATGAAGGCGCGGACGGTGAGGTGAGCGAACTGACATGTCACGCGCTCGGCGGAAGACTGATATTCCCGGGGCTCAGAACACTGATCGATATAGGCGGACAGGACGCCAAGATAATATCTCTCAGCGAGAGCGGAAGAATGTCCAACTTCATTATGAACGACAAGTGTGCAGCCGGTACCGGAAGATTCCTGGATGTCATGGCAAATATCCTGAGAATGGATGTCGATGAGCTCGATGAATGCGCTTCGAAGTCAGTAAAGCCGGCTTCGATCTCCAGCACATGTACGGTTTTCGCAGAGTCTGAAGTGATCAGCCAGCTTGCAAACGGAGTCGAAAGACCTGACCTTGTAGCGGGAATCTGCGAGAGCGTTGCGTCGAGAGTCGGTGCTCTTGCAAGACGGGCAGGAGTAGTTCCTAAGGTCTGCATGTCCGGAGGTGTCGCAAAGAACGGAGCTGTAAGAAGAGCGCTTGCAAAGAGCCTCGGAACAGACATCGATTTCGACCCAATGGCACAGTACTTTGGTGCAATAGGAGCAGCACTGTATGCATACAGGCAGCTCACTAAATAAATTAATTTTTAAGATATTGTAGGAGGAAGAAATGGCAGAAGAAGTCAAAAAGCCTGAAGAAGTCAAAAAACCTCGTAAGCCGCTCGATCCGAATTCGGCAAAGTACAAACTCGGAAAGATCGCGTCTGACGCTTTCGCAACAGCGATCGAGGCAAAGAAACAGGGCAGGCCTGTAGCATGGGTATCCAGCAATTTCCCTGTTGAGATCCCTGAGACGCTCGGACTTGCTACAGCATATCCTGAAAACCAGGCAGCAGGCATCGCAGCAAGAGGTGCAGGCGAGCGCATGTGCGAAGTAGCTGAAGCAGAAGGTTATTCGAACGATATCTGTGCATATGCAAGGATCAGCCTGGCATATGCAAAACTTAAGGAATGTCCTGAACAGGACGTAGCAATGCCGGACGTACTGCTCTGCTGCAACAACATCTGTAACTGCATGATAAAGTGGTATGAGAACCTCTCTCAGGAGCTCGGAATCCCGATGATCATGCTGGATATCCCGTTCAACCCTGATTATGAAGTTTCGGATGCAGAAGTGGCATATGTAAGCGGACAGTTCTGGGATGCCGTTCATCAGCTCGAAGATCTCTTCGGACTCAAGTGGGATGATGACAAGTTTGAACAGGTTACCGGATTCAGCTGCCGCGCAAGCCGTGCATGGCTCGAAGCAACAGCTCAGGCTAAATACACACCGTCTCCGTTCAACGGATTTGACCTTCTCAACCACATGGCTGTCATGGTCACTGCACGCGGCAAGGAAGAGGCCGGTGAAGCAATGGAGACCCTCCTTAAGGAATACAAGGAAAACCATGAAAAGGGCGAGAGCACTTTCCGCGTAGAGGAGAAGCACAGGATCATGTTCGAAGGCATCGCCTGCTGGCCATACCTCAGAGCAACTTCAAGAGGCCTCAAGGACCGCGGCATCAACATGGTAACAACTATCTACGCAGACGCTTTCGGTTTCGACTACAATTCATTCGATGAGATGATCAGAGCTTACTGCAGCGTACCTAATGCTATCAACCTTGAGAAATCCAGAGACAAGAGAGTCAAGCTCTGCAAGGACAACAATGTTGAGGGACTTCTCGTTCATACCAACAGATCCTGCAAGCTCTGGAGCGGATTCATGGCAGAGATGAGCCGTCAGATCGGCAAGGAATGCAACATCCCTGTGACATCATTCGATGGTGACCAGGCTGACCCGAGAAACTTCTCGGAAGCTCAGTACGACACAAGAGTCCAGGGCCTTTGCGAGATCATGGAAGCAAATAAGGAAGCTAAGGAGGCGTAGTGATGATCCAGGATACAATCAGAAAATTCCACGAGGCAGCAGCATCACCTCGCACACAGATGGAAAAATACATGGCTGAGGGCAAGAAAATCGTTCTGACAGCTCCTGTATATACTCCGGAAGAAATCATCCACTCCATGGGATTCGTACCAATGGGAGCATGGGGAGCTGACATGGAGCTCAACAGGGCAAAAGAATACTTCCCTGCATTTCTCTGCTCAATCGTTCAGTCGATCCTCGAGCTCGGCATCAATGGCGCATACAAGGGTGCGAGCGCTATCGTTATCCCTTCACTCTGCGACACACTCAAGACACTCGGAGAGAACTGGAAGTACGCAGTAGATGATATCAAGTTTATCCCTATGACATATCCGCAGAACAGAAAGCCTGACTACGGCATCGCTTTCACAAAGGCCGGATATGAAAGAGTTATCAGAGACCTTGAGGAGCTCGGCGGAAAGTTCGATCCGGAAGCCCTGAAGGAATCAAACAAGGTATACAACGCTCATAATGCAGTGATGAGAAGAGTTGACGAGGCACTCGCAGCTCACCCTGAGATCACTGCTGCTGAAAGAAGCGACATCTTCAAAAGCGCATACTTCATGACAAAGGAAGAGCACACTGCTCTCTGCGAAGAGTTCCTTGCAGAACTCGGAGAAGCCGGTGCTGAAGACAAGCTCGGTATCGTAGTAAGCGGTATCCTTACAGATGCCCCTCAGCTTAACGAGATTTTCGACGACATGGGCATGCACATCGTAGCAGATGACGTTGCAGCTCAGTCCCGCCAGTACAGGACAGATGTTCCTGAGATGGATGATCCTCTCCAGGCCCTCGCAGTAAAGTTTGCAAACATGGACAACTGCTCGGTTCTCTACAACGTAAAGAAGCCTAGAGTACAGTGGATCGTAGATACAGCTAAAGAAAGAAACGCTAAGGGTGTCGTAGTGGTAATGACCAAATTCTGCGACCCTGAGGAATTCGATTACGTAATGATCAAAAAGGCGTGTGAAGCAGCTGATCTGCCGCTCGCGCTTGTGGAAGTCGACAGACAGATGGTGCACTTCGAACAGGTACGCACTAACCTCGAGACTTTCCGCGATATGCTGACGATGTAATTAAGGAGGAAAAAATGAGTGAAGTAAGAAGACCTCTTGAGGGAATCAAGGTCGTTGAGCTTGCGACATTTATCGCTGCTCCATGCACAGCAAGATTCCTCGCCGACCTCGGAGCCGACGTCATCAAGGTAGAAGCTCCTATGGGAGACCCGCTGAGATACACAGCAGCCAATGAAGGCCGTCCGCTCGATCAGAAGGAAAACACTTCCTACGATCTGGAGAACGCCGGCAAAAGATGTATCGCACTTAATATCAAGTCGCCTGAAGGCCGTGAAGTGCTCGAGAAACTGATTGCTGATGCAGATGTATTCATCACAAACA
Organism: Anaerovoracaceae bacterium; assembly: GCA_045114615.1. Classification (GTDB taxonomy): domain Bacteria; phylum Bacillota; class Clostridia; order Peptostreptococcales; family Anaerovoracaceae; genus Crickella. Next base: position 1,939 of record JBGUKU010000122.1, on the reverse strand, counting down.
ACCGTCAGCCTTCGCTGATCAAGAACAAGCTCGACTATGACACACTTCATGCAAAGTATCCTGCACTCGTATACGGATTCATCTCCGGATACGGCGAGAAGGGACCTGACAAGGATCTTCCGGGATTCGATTTCACGGCATTCTATGCAAGAGGCGGAATCCTCGGACCGCTGAGAGACAAGACCAGCACACCGATGCTGACAGTCCAGGGCTTCGGAGACCATCAGGTCGCTATGAACCTCGCAGCAGGAATCCTGGCTTCTCTGTTCAAAGCAAAGATGACAGGCGAGGGAGATCAGGTAGTAGTATCTCTTTTCCACAGCGCTGTGTGGGACGTTTCCCTCATGCTCCAGTCCAGCCAGTATGGCGCAGACAGCTGCAAGTTCCCTATGGAAAGATGGGAAAACGGCAACCCGCTCACAATGGTCTACAAGACAAAAGACGAGCAGTGGCTGCAGATCGCAATGCCTCAGTATGACAGACACTATCCTGTATTCATGCAGGCTGCCGGACATCCTGAGATGATCGATGACCCTAAGTTCTTCCCGCAGAAGAACCTCTATCCTAACAGAAAAGAGTTCTCCGAATGGATCTCCGCACTGTTCCTTACAAAGGACTGCGATGAGTGGTGCAAGCTGCTCGACGCTGCAGATATCCCTTACGCAGTAGCTCAGAACTGGGATACGCTCCTCGTGGACGAGCAGGCATGGGCATCGGATATCTTCTATGAGATGCAGTACAGCAACGGTAACAAGCGTACTCTGGTAAGACCGCCGGTAATGTTCAAGGAAAACGGCCTGCCTGAATACAACAGAGGACCATATCTTGCCGAACATACGGAAGAGATCCTCGGACAGTACGGATACACCGATGAGGAGATCTCAAAGATGCTCGCAGACGGAGCAGTAAAATCGATGGATCCTGCTCTCAGAGATTGATCCGGAATAAAAAAACCAATACATATCATTAGCGGGATCAGAGATATATTTCGAGGGTAAAAAACCAATACGGAGGAATAAAAGAAATGAAAATCGCTGCTTATGAAGTAAGACCTGATGAAAAGCCAATCATTGAAGGACTTTGCAAAGAATACGGTATCGACCTGGTCAGCACACCTGCTAACCTTGATGCTTCCACAGTCGACATGGCTGAAGGCTGCGTCGGCGTAACAATGCTCGGACAGAGCGATCTGTCAGATCCTATCATTGACAAGCTTGCAGATTACGGCTGCCAGGTACTCGCTGCACGCTGCGTCGGATTCGACCACATGAACAGACACTATGCAAGATCCAAGGGTATGCATGTATGCCACGGTTCTTATGCAGCTAACGGTGTTGCTGAGTACACAGTCATGGCGATCCTGATGTGCATCCGTAACTACAAGAAGGCACAGGCCAACACAGATGACAATGACTTTACACTGAAGGGCAAGATGGGAAGAGAGCTCCGTTCGCTTACAGTCGGTGTAATGGGAACAGGAAAGATCGGACGCACTGTTATCCAGCTTCTTTCAAGCTTCGGATGCAAGATCCTTGCTTATGACGTATATCAGAATGAAGAGGTCAAGAAGTACGCTACTTATGTAGATCTTGATACTGTTCTCTCAGAATCTGATGTCATCACGCTCCACATGCCTCTGCTTGAAGACACAAAGGGCATAATCAACAAGGAGAACGTAAGAAAGATGAAGGACGGCGTAGTCCTGATCAACAACGCAAGAGGTGAGCTCTGCGATGTTGACGCTCTGATCGAAGGCGTTGAGACAGAGAAGATTGGTGCTCTCTTCATGGATGCTTTCCCTGGCGAAGTCGGAATCATCCACATCGGACACGATGCTGACATCATCAGAACAGCCGGAATGCCTTATTTCAAACTCAAATATCTGCGTTCATTCGTAAACGTATATCACACACCACATATGGCTTTCTTCACACAGGAA
>JBGUKU010000121.1:0-43217 GCA_045114615.1 Anaerovoracaceae bacterium | reverse complement strand
AAAATGTCAGTAGTATCAATGAAACAGCTGCTCGAAGCAGGCGTCCATTTCGGACATCAGACAAGAAGATGGAACCCTAAGATGGCTCCTTACATCTTCGCAGAGAGAAACGGAATCTATATCATCGACCTTCAGCAGACGCTGGGACTTATCGATGACGCATATGATTTCATGAGAAAGGTCGGAGAGACCGGCAAGCCGGTTCTGTTCGTAGGAACAAAGAAGCAGGCTCAGGCTGCCATCAAGGATGAGGCTGAGAGATGCGGAATGTTCTATGTAAACGAAAGATGGCTGGGCGGAATGCTCACAAACCACAAGACTATCAGCAAGAGAATCGAAAGACTCGCTGAGATCAGACAGATGCAGGAAGACGGCACAATCAACAAGTATGCCAAGAAGGAAGCACTGAAGCTGATCGCTGAGGCTGATAAGCTCGAGAAGTATCTCGGCGGAATCAAGGACATGAAGGGAATGCCTGGAGCAATCTTCGTTGTTGACCCTAAGAAGGAAAGAATCGCTGTCAAGGAAGCCGCTATTCTCGGTATCCCTGTAGTAGGTATGGTAGATACCAACTGCGATCCTGATGACGTAGACTATGTAATTCCTGCAAACGATGACGCTATCAGAGCCGTCAAGCTGATCACAAGCTGCATGGCTGATGCTATCATCGAGGCTAAGCAGGGAGAGAGCTTCCAGGAAGCTCCTGCAGAGGCTGCAGAGGCTGAAGCAGAAGAGGAAGCTGCAGACGAAGAGTAATTCGTGCGATTCTGAGTATTCTTTAAATAACAGGAGGAAAAAATGGCTGTAACGGCAAAGATGGTGAAAGAACTGCGTGATATGACAGGCGCAGGTATGATGGACTGCAAGAAAGCTTTGGTTGAAGCTGATGGAGATATGGACAGGGCTGTAGAAGTTCTGAGAGAAAAGGGACTTTCAAAGGCTGCTAAGAAGGCCGGCAGAATCGCTGCTATGGGTCTTGTCAGAACTGCATGCTCAGAAGATGGCAAGACAGCCGCTGTCGTAGAAGTAAACTCTGAGACAGACTTCGTTGCAAAGAACGATGAGTTCATCGGATTCGTAGAAAGACTTGCAAATCTGGCTCTCGAGGCAGAAAGCAATGATATGGATGCATTCAAGGCTATGCCTTTCGATGGCTCCACCGTTGGAGAAGCTCTGACAGCTCTCATCGCAAAAATCGGTGAAAACATGTCAGTCAGAAGAATCGACAAGGCTTCCGGAGAAGTTCTGGCTACATACATTCACGGTGGCGGAAACATCGGCGTTATCGTTGCTGCTAACGGAGCAGACAATGATGCTAACAAGGAAGCTCTGAAGAACGTTGCAATGCAGGTAGCTGCAATGAATCCTCAGTACGTAAGCAGAGACGAGATTTCTGAAGAGGAACTCGCAAACCTCGGAAAAATCACTCTTGAAAGTGCGCTGAACGACCCGTTCACACTTCCGAAGCCGATCCTGAACGGACTTCTCGACAAGGTTGCTGACGTATGGGAAAAGGCTGACCTGGATATCCTCTCTGAGAAGAGAGCAGACAAGAGCTTCAACTTCAACTATCTGCCAAACTTCCTTTCAGATGAAGCAAAGACAAGACTTGCTGGCCTTGCTATCGCTGCCAAGATGGAGATTTCCGAGAACAAGATCTTCAAGGGTCTGGTTGACGGACGTATCAAAAAGCAGCTCAAGGAAATCTGCCTGCTCGATCAGGTATATGTAAGAACTGAAGACGGTAAGCAGACAGTTGCTGAGTATCTGAAGAGCGTTGACAAGGATCTGTCACTGGTCAAAGTCATCAGATTCGAAGTAGGCGAAGGCATCGAGAAGAAGGAAGAAGACTTCGCAGCTGAGGTTGCTGCTCAGATGGAAGCAGCTAACAAGTAGTCTGAACAAACTGAAAACCTGAAAAAGTATGGGTACTGATTGATATCAGTACCCATGTTTTTTTTACAGATAACGATCCAGCTTTTCCCAGAGGTCTTCCCGAGCCTCTGCTATTTGCTCTTTTATCTCTTTGCCGATCGACAGAAGGTTTTCTTTAGCTTCATAATGAGTGGTGATGGCATCGACTATTACTTTGTTGCGCCTGGAGCGGATTGAAGCTTCGATTTCTCCCTGTGTTTCCTCGATGTCACGTTTCAGAGCCTTGCCTGCCGCATCGATATCACCGAGTATCTGCATGAGCTCACCCTGTGACTGCATCCATGAACCACGCAGAGGATCGCGCTTGCCGTAGACTCCGCTTTTGAAGTTATCTATGACGGTACCATAACGGTCATATGCATGAGCAACGGCATCTTCCCACGATATATAAAGTTCATCACCTGCACATTTGCCGACTGCTTTCATGCGGTCAGGCTGCGTGCACAGTTCAGTAAGCTTTGATGCCAGGGATTCTGCATTCTCATCGATGAGGAACCCGTTTCTGCCGTCAGTCACACCTTCTGAAGCACAGCTCCCAGCTATTATGACTGAAGCGGTATCCGATGCGGCAGCTTCTCTTACTACCAGTCCGTTGGTATCAAAGGTAGAAGGGAAGAGGAACAGATCGGCACGGCAGTACCATGCACGGAGTTTTTCCCTGTCCGAAATTGCTCCCGTGAAGATAACTTTGCGGTCAAGACCGAGCGTAGCTGCGTAATCGCGTACCTCGCGCTCATCGCCTCCGCCTCCTATGAAAACCATGCGGAAGTCCGTGCCTTTCATATCGAGAGACTTCAGAGCGTCAAGTATTATGCGCAGACCCTTGTACCACATCAGCCTTCCTATAAAGAGGAAGCACGGTACGTCAGGCGGAATATCATATCCTGATACAGCTCCGGCTATGAGGTCTTCAGATACTTTCTCTCTCGGAAGATCAACACCGTTTGGCATAACGATATAATCACCCTCAAATCCGATCGACCTGAGGTTCTCACCTGCTCCTTTGCTCACAGTCCATATTTCATCACAGGCATTAACATTGAGAAGCAGCGCCTGAAGAGCTCCCTCCTGCAGGACCTTGCTTTTTATCGCATTGGCGATATCTATATCGTATTTAGTGTGCCATGTCAGAACGAGCGGCAGGTCATATGACTCAGCCAGCTGTCTGCCCAACAGGCATGATGCGATAGGGCAGTGTGTATGAAGCAAGGACACGTTCTGAGCCTTTACTTCGTGAGCAGCTTCAGGCGAAAAAGGATAACCTGCGACATAACCTATAAGCTTGCGGGTATCTATACTCGGAAATCTCACAACTGAGAAATCGTAGGAGCTGTCGTCTGAACCCGGCACCTGAGGTGTAAGCACAAGTGCGTGCGAGTGGTTCTTTTCAATGAAACGTGCGTAGTTGAGGACTGCATTCGATACTCCGTCAATGATCGGCGGAAATGAGTCATTCAATAAGCAGATAGTTTTGTTATTTTCCATAATCAGATTATATCCTTTGCAGCTAGGTTTCATATGAATGTATTGTAACAGATTAACAACAATATTTCTCTTGCTGATTCATATACTGACATCCCGCGACATTGCAACAAATGCGTATTTGCAGTAAAATCTCTTTCATGAGAAGATTTCAGGGGAAGGTAAATAAGATGAATGAACAGCAGAGCAGAGAAAAAATAATCGTAAAAACGAGTGTAGTCGGAATCGTTGTAAACCTGATGCTCGCAGCGTTCAAGGCTGCCGTAGGGCTTCTTTCCAACTCTATAGCCGTTGTACTTGATGCTGTAAACAATCTCTCTGACGCTCTGTCTTCGATCATAACGATTATCGGTGCCAAGGTAGCAGGCAAGAAACCTGACAAAAAACACCCGCTGGGCCACGGACGAAGCGAATACTTGTCAGCGCTGATTGTGGCCGCGATTGTCATGTATGCCGGTATCACTTCGCTGGTCGAATCTGTAAAGAAGATAATCGATCCGGTTGAAGCTCATTATTCCAGTCTTGCACTTGTCATTATCGGTGTTGCTGTTATAACAAAGATACTGCTTGGCAGATATGTTAAATCGAAAGGTGAGCAGACCGGATCAGGCGCTTTGGTCGCTTCAGGTACGGACGCTCTGTCAGATGCCGCGATATCCGCCGGAGTACTCATAACAGCTCTGATTTATACGTTCAAGGGGATATCTCTTGAGGCTTATATGGGTGTCATAATCTCGGGCTTCATCATTAAGGCCGGCTACGAAATGATCAGTGATACTGTCAGCGATATTCTGGGAAGAAGAGCTGATGTTGAGGTTTCAAAAACGATAAAGGAAATCGTCACAAGCGAGCCTGCAGTGCTTGGCGCATATGATCTTTTCGTCCACAATTACGGACCTGACAGAGAATATGCTTCCATCCACATTGAATTGCCTGACAGCATGACGGTAGATCAGGTAGATGTGCTTACCAGAAAACTCACCGAAAGAGTGTACAGGGAGACCGGAGTCATATTGACCGGAATAGGTGTCTACTCGCGCAACGCAGACACGAAAGCGGAAAATATCAGAACGACAATTGAGGAGATAGTGCTGGCTCATGAGTGGGCTCTTCAGATGCACGGATTCTATATCGATGAAGAAAGGAAGATAATCAGATTCGATGTCGTTATGAGTTTCGATATTCCACAAAGTGAAGGTATAAAGATAATATGCGATGAGATCAGGGAGAAATACCCTGAGTACAATGTCGTCATAGTAGCAGATCTGGATATATCAGATTAAGGAAGTAAAAAGTAATGAATGACTATATTGTTAGAGCGACTGCTGCGGGAGAGACCGTCAGGGCATTTGCCATCAAATCGACAGGACTGACCGCAGAAGCGCGTGAGCTGCATCATACATTCCCGGTGGTGACAGCTGCACTCGGCAGACTGCTGAGCGCAGCTGCCATGATGGGCTCCATGATGAAAGGCGAAAACGATAAGCTGACTCTTCAGATGAAGGGTGACGGCCCTATAGCCCAGATGACAGTGACAGCTGACAGCCACGGCAACGTGAAAGGTTTCGCGGCAAATCCGGCTGTTGACATACCGCTGAAGCGTGCCGGTAAGCTTGATGTGGGCGGAGCGGTAGGCAAAGGTTTCCTGACCGTGATCATGGACCTCGGTCTCAAGGAGCCATATAACGGGCAGGTCGAAATACAGACAGGCGAGATAGGAGATGACCTTGCGTACTATTTTACTGTATCTGAGCAGACACCGTCGGTGGTGGGACTCGGAGTCATGGTTGACACGGACAGCTCCGTAAAGCACGCAGGAGGGTTCATACTACAGGTGATGCCTGATGCCGCCGAAGAGACTATAGAAGCTCTCGAAGCTAAGGTTGCGGGTGCAGAGCCGGTGACTACAATGATGGACAAGGGCATGAGTCCTGAGGATATTCTTGAGTACTATCTCGGTGATCTGGGACTTAAAATAACAGAGAAACTGCCTGTCAGATATTACTGCGGATGCTCCAAGGAGAAGGTTGCAGGTGCTCTGGCCACTATCAGCACTGATGATCTGAAAGAGATGATCAATGACGGGGAAGAGATAGAAGTAAAGTGCTATTTCTGCAATTCAGCTTATAAATTCAGCGTTGATGAACTGAAAGAGATGATTGCATCAAGATAGGAGACGAAGATTATGTTCAGAAAGATGAGAAGAAGCGTTCAGGCGCTGAGCCATGAGGAAATGGTAGACCTTCTGAAGACAGAGACCAGAGGTGTTATGTCAGTTCAGGGAGATAACGGATATCCATACGGATTCCCTATCAACCACTACTACGATGAGGAAGCTAATAAGATATACATACACGGTGCAACCTTTGGCCACAGAGTCAGCGCTGTAAAGAACGATCCGAAGGTCTCGTATTGCGTATTCGGAGGAGAATACCAGAAAGAAGGAGACTGGGCAAAGTACGTAAAAAGTGTTATCGTGTTCGGCAAGGCAGAGCTTATCGAAGATGCCGGCGAGATCGTAAGGATCAGCAGGCTGCTATGCGGAAAGTTTCCGTGCCCGCCGGAATATGTCGAACATGAGATCGAAAAGGACGCTCCGAGAACATTGGTCATTGCAATCAATATCGAGGACATGAACGGCAAGCTGGTCCACGAGGCATAGAAACATGTGTGAGAAAAAAAGGTGTGTAATTGTCGGCGGTGCTGAGATAGGCAACTACAGGAAGGTCCGCTCTTACCTCAGGGGATATGATTTTATAGTGTACTGCGACAGCGGGCTGAAACATATGGAGAGGCTGGGGGCTGCTCCGTCGCTCATAATCGGAGACTGGGACTCCCACGCTGATCCGCATCTTGAAGTAGAGACGATCACACTTCCTGTCGCAAAGGACGATACAGATACCGTATACGCGATGCGCGAAGGGATGAAGAGGGGATTTAAGGAGTTCCTTTTGATTGGCTCTGCGGGAGAGAGACTCGATCACACGCTCGTCAATGTTTATATTCTGACGACTCTGGAAAACAGAGGGCTCCACGGAATGCTCGTAGATGATTACTCTGAAATGGAGCTCATATCTTCATGGACTGATGAAGAGGGCATCTGCCACCAGGGAGAAGCATCAGTTGAGGACAGATACACGTTCTTCTCTCTTGTTGCTCTCGAAGGCGAGGCCCGCGGTGTTACCATTAAAAATGCAAAGTTCGGACTGGAAGGTGCTGCCATTGGACCTGACTACCAGTATGCAACAAGCAATGAGGTCATCCCGGGAAAAACAGCTGAGATAACGGTGGAAGACGGACGATTGCTTTTAATAAAAATCAATTGACAGGCAGATCTGGAGGGCGCTTCTCGTTGATAACTCCTTTTATTTCGTGATAGACTATACTGAATGGAAAGGAGGCAGCAGATGAAGACATCAGGAGCTAAGGAACTGACTTTCAGCCCTACCATAGATACAAAGGTTTTGAGGGATGCGGGGATCGGTCTCTCTTCAACATATACCATATTACCCGGTTTTTGCGATGTGCATGTGCACTTCAGAGAGCCGGGTTTTTCATATAAGGAGACAATAGCAACAGGCTCAAAAGCGGCAGCGCACGGCGGCTATACTGCTGTCTGCACTATGCCGAATCTTGCTCCTGTCTCAGATTCCGCGGAACATCTTAAAATCCAGCAGGATATCATCGACAGGGATGCATGCATCAATGTGTATCCTTATGCTGCAATTACAGTGGGACAGAAGGGAGAAGTGCTCGCAGATCTTGCAGGAATGGCGGAGAATTGCATATCTTTCTCGGATGACGGTCACGGCGTGCAGTCGGACGGAATGATGAGAGAAGCGATGATGACAGCTAAATCGCTGGGAAAGATAATAACCGCTCACTGTGAGGTGAACAGTCTGCTGAAGGGCGGATATATACATGACGGAAAGTATGCAGCAGAGCACGGACACAGAGGCATTTGCTCTGAATCTGAGTGGCGTCAGATAGAGCGGGATTTAAAACTCGCTGATGAGACGGGATGTGCTTATCACGTGTGCCACATCTCAACTAAGGAAAGTGTCAGCATAATAAGAGACGCAAAGAAGAGTGGGGTAGATGTTACCTGCGAAACAGGCCCGCATTACCTGCTGCTCGATGACAGCATGCTGCAGGAAGACGGCAAGTGGAAGATGAATCCACCGCTTCGTGATGCTTCGGACCGGGATGCTCTGCTCGAGGGTATAGTCGACGGCACAATAGACTGCATTGCGACAGATCATGCGCCTCACTCAGCAGAGGAGAAATCCCGGGGACTCGAGAAGTCGGCATTCGGCATAGTAGGCATAGAAACAGCGTTCCCGCTGATCTACACGTATCTTGTAATGCCGGGCATAATCTCGATGGACAGACTCGAACAGCTGCTTGTGTACAATCCGCGCAGGCGCTTCGGTATACCTCTTGGCAACGACTATTCAGTCTGGGATCTTACCGAAGAGTGGACAATAGAAAAGGAAGAACTGCTTTCGATGGGCAAGGCAACACCTTTCGAAGGCTGGAGGGTAATGGGACGCAATTATCTGACCGTGTGTGACGGAAAGATAGCATACAATTCGTTGACAGATCAGTAACACAAATTTCAGAAGGGTAAATCAATGGCAAAAAGAGAGGATATCAAAAAAGTACTTATTATCGGAAGCGGACCTATCGTTATCGGACAGGCTGCGGAGTTTGACTATGCAGGCACACAGGCATGCCTGGCGCTCAAGGAGGAGGGCTATGAGGTCATTCTCTGCAATTCGAATCCGGCGACCATAATGACGGATACATCTATTGCAGATAAGGTCTACATGGAACCTCTGACGCTCGAATACGTTGCAAAGATCCTCAGATATGAGAGACCTGACGCCATAGTTCCGGGCATAGGGGGACAGACAGGGCTCAACCTGGCAATGCAGCTTGACCGCAAGGGCGTTCTTGCCGAGTGCGGGGTGAAGCTTCTGGGAACACCGGCTGACTCAATTGAAAGAGCAGAGGACAGAGAGCTCTTCAAGGAGATGTGCGAGTCTATCGGAGAGCCGGTTATTCCGAGCGAGATCACATACAGCATTGAAGAAGCAAAGAAAGCCGCTCTTGATATAGGTTACCCTGTCGTTTTAAGGCCGGCCTTCACGCTTGGAGGAACGGGCGGAGGCTTTGCGAACAACGAAAAAGAACTCGAAGATATAGCGATCAACGCTTTCAATCTTTCTCCGGTTCATCAGGTGCTGATCGAGAAGTCGGTAAGAGGTTACAAGGAGATAGAGTTCGAGGTAATGCGTGACGGCACTGACAGGGCTATCACCATCTGCGGTATGGAGAACGTCGATCCTGTCGGAGTCCATACGGGAGACTCCATCGTAGTAGCGCCAATACTTTCTCTGAATGAGCATGATCTTAAGATGCTGAACGATTCAGCAATAAAGATAATCCGTGAGCTCAGGATAGAAGGCGGCTGCAACGTGCAGTTCGCTCTGCACCCTGAAACGAGTGAGTACTATCTGATAGAGGTCAACCCGAGAGTATCGAGGTCATCTGCGCTCGCGTCAAAGGCCTCCGGCTATCCTATAGCAAGGGTCACAGCAAAGATCGCACTGGGTATGACTCTGGATGAGATAGAAGTGGCAGGCGGACAGGCATCGACAGAACCGAGCCTTGACTATATAGTGGCCAAGTTCCCGCGGTTCCCGTTTGATAAATTCAGCGATGCCACTAACGTCCTCGGCACCCAGATGAAGGCTACCGGAGAAGTAATGGGCATTGGTTCCACTCTCACCGAAAGCTTCCTCAAGTCTATAAGGTCGCTCGAGACAGGAGTCTGCCATCTGCATCTTGCAAAGTTCGATGGTATGAGCCGCAACAGCCTTATGGAATACATTTCTGAATTCAAGGATGACAATATGTACGCGATCGCGGAACTTCTGAGACGCGGCATAAGTGTAGCCGATATCCATAAAGTCACAAAGATAACAGATATTTTCCTTGAAGCCTTCAAAACCATAATCGACATGGAGAAGATACTCAGGGAGCGCGTCAACGATGTACGTACTCTTAAGGCAGCAAAAATCATCGGATTCTCAGACAAAGAGATATCACTGCTGTGGAACCTGAGCGAAGTGGAGATATATCAGAAGAGAAAGGCCAGCGGCATCACCCCAATTTTCAGAATGGTGGATACACTTCATACAGGTAAGTATATTGCGTACCTGTACTCGTCATATACCGGAGAGAACGAGTCCATACTGACAGACAGGAAAAAGATAGTGGTTCTCGGAGCCGGCCCTATCAGAATAGGACAGGGAGTTGAATTTGACTATTCAACAGTGCATGCCGTACAGACCATAAGGCGTGCCGGATACGAAGCAATCATCATCAACAACAATCCTGAGACAGTTTCGACTGACTACACTACAGCCGACAAACTCTATTTTGAGCCTCTTACAGTCGAGGATGTTATGGCCATAATCGATTTCGAGCAGCCTGAAGGTGTGATTGCGACACTTGGCGGACAGACGGCGATAAATCTCGCCGAACCGCTCATGGAGAGAGGTGTGAAGCTCATAGGTACTGACTGCGAAGCTATCGACAGGGCAGAAAACAGAGACAGATTCGAAAAAGTGCTGGACGAGCTTGGTATACCTCAGCCGCCGGGGCGCGCTGTTACAAAGATCGAGGAAGGCGTAAAGGCTGCTGAGGAAATAGGCTACCCTGTTCTGGTGAGGCCGTCATTCGTTCTTGGAGGGCGAGCGATGCAGATTGTCAGCGACGAAGCCCAGCTCAGACAATACCTCAAGACTGCAGTGGAGATAGACGAAGACAAACCGGTACTGGTAGATAAATACATACTCGGAAAAGAGGTTGAAGTCGATGCTGTCTGCGACGGCCGCGATGTATTCGTTCCGGGCATTATGGAACTCGTCGAAAGGACAGGTGTACATTCAGGAGACTCTATTTCAGTATATCCTGCCTTCTCTATAAGCAATAAGGTAAAAGGAAAGATACTCCAGTATGCGAAAAAACTCGGCCCGGGAATCGGCATAATCGGTCTCTATAACATTCAGTTCATTGTTGATGGAAATGAGGAAGTATATATAATCGAAGTCAATCCGAGATCCTCAAGAACGGTACCATTCCTCTCAAAGTCGACAGGCTACAGCCTGGCCGACATCGCTACGGAAGTCATGCTCGGAAAGTCTCTAAAGGAACAGGGAATATTCGACCTCTATCCTGAGGAAAAGAAGAGATACTACGTAAAAGTGCCTGTATTCAGCTCCAATAAGATCAAAGGCCTTGATACATATCTTTCACCTGAAATGAAATCAACCGGAGAAGCGATAGGATATGACAACAAGCTGAACAGGGCTCTATATAAAGCACTGACTGCAGCGGGTACCAAGCTACGCAACTACGGTACGGTATTTGCAACACTTGCGGGCGATGACAAAGCTGAAGCGCTGCCGCTGGTCCGCCGTTTCTATAACCTCGGGTTCAATATAGTAGGCACTCCCGGCACAGCAAGATTCCTCAAGGAAAACGGAATAAAGACACGTGAGCTGAAGAAGATCAGTGAGGGATCCAATGAGATCCTTGACGCCATACGCATGGGACATATCGCTTATATTATCAACACCCGTAAGGTCGGAGACCACGTTACGGCAAACGACGGAGCTCTGATAAGGCAATGCGCAAGCGAGAACAACGCGACACTGTTCACATCGCTCGACACTGTAAGCGTGCTCCTTGATGTACTCGAAGAAACAACACAAACCATTTCAACCATAGACGCTTAGCAGGCATACACATGAAACAGGGATTCTTTACAATTACAGAAAACAGAAAACTCACGCCTACTACCTGGCTCATGAGGATGACAGGGGATGTGAGCGGGATAAGGGCTCCGGGACAGTTCATAAACATAAAGCTGAACGGTCGCTTTCTGCGCCGTCCTATCAGCATCTGCGATGCCCGCAAAGACACTATAACCATCATATATAAGGTCCTCGGTCACGGAACAGAAGAGATGACATGCCTTACACCGGGAGCTGAACTCGATGTGCTCACAGGTCTGGGTAACGGATACGACTTAAGTGATGCCGGGGAAAGACCTCTGCTTATCGGGGGAGGCGTGGGCATACCGCCGCTGTATCTTCTTACCCGCTGCCTGACCAATGCAGATACCACAGTGATACTCGGATTCAACAACGCTGAAGAGATATATTACGTGGATGAGTTTGAAAAGCTAGGGGCCAGGGTCATCGTGGCTACTGCTGACGGCAGCAGCGGAGTTCGCGGGTTCGTGACTGATGCTTTCAGAGAGCTTGTCAATCAGGGAGAGACATTCACGCACTTTTATACATGCGGACCGGAGCCGATGCTCAGAGCGGTATATGAGAGAGTGTACGAAAAAGCCGGCATAAGCGGCCAGATGAGCTTTGAGGAGCGCATGGGATGCGGTTTCGGAGCCTGCATGGGCTGCAGCACAAAAACAAAAAACGGCAATAAACGTATATGCAAGGAAGGGCCGGTGCTCAGAACGGAGGAGATATTATGGTAGATACAAAAGTCGATCTTTGCGGCATCACCATCGATAATCCGGTAATACCTGCATCGGGAACTTTCGGCTACGGGTATGAATTCGCGGAGCTTTACGATATAAACTGCCTCGGTACGTTCTCGTTCAAGGGTACCACGCTCGATTCGAGATTCGGCAACGCAACACCGCGCATCGCGGAGTGTCCGGCAGGCATGCTCAATTCAGTAGGACTGCAGAATCCCGGTGTGGACGACGTTATCAGAGAAGAGCTCCCAAAGCTTGAGCGGGTATTCCATAAGCCTGTAATGGCAAACGTCAGCGGTTTTTCGACCGATGAATACGCAGAGGTCGTGAAAAGGCTGGACAGATCTGCCATGTCAGACATGATAGGCTGGTATGAGATAAATATCAGCTGTCCTAATGTGCACGGCGGGGGAATGAGCTTCGGAACTGATCCGAAGATGGCTGCGGAAGTAGTAAAAGCTGTACGCTGGATGACTGACAAACCGATTATCATGAAGCTGTCTCCAAATGTAACAGACGTCACGGAAATCGCCATAGCATGCGAAACAGAAGGTGCTGACGGTATCAGCCTTATAAACACACTCATGGGCATGAGGTTTGATCTGCGGACAAGGAAGCCGCTGCTGGCAAACGTTACGGGCGGACTGTCTGGTCCGGCAGTGTTCCCTGTTGCCCTCCGCATGGTGTATCAGACGGCAAAAGCCGTGAACATACCGGTAATAGGAATGGGCGGAGTATCGTCTGCAGAAGACGTGCTGGAAATGATGATGGCAGGGGCGACTGCCGTGGAGGTTGGAGCTGCCAACCTTGTGGATCCGTACGCATCAAGAAATATCGTAAGAGATCTTCCTGCTGCGATGAAAAAGTATGGAATCGACAGCTTTTAATGTATAATTAGTCCAGGGAGATTAATATGAATGAGAGGTGCGATATGGATAATCAGAGAGACGTAATAATCGCATGCGATTTTAAGTGCGCTGATGAAACTATCAAGTTCCTGGACAGACTGACAAGGATCAGAGATGAAGTTGTCAGCTGTGACGATTACAGAATCGGAGCAAGGAGACCGTTTGTAAAAATCGGCATGGAGCTTTTCTATGCTGAGGGACCGGAGATGATAAAACTGCTTAAGAAGAGAGGACATAAAGTGTTCCTCGATCTCAAGCTTCACGACATTCCAAACACCGTAAAAAAATCTATGCAGGTGATCGGCGGATACGGCGTTGACATGGTAAACGTACACGCTTCAGGCGGAGTGGCGATGATGAAGGCAGCAAAGGAAGGTCTGATGCTGGGCGCTGCAAGATTTGCGGACAAGCCTAAGCTGATCGCTGTAACCCAGCTGACGTCGACAGACGAAGAGACACTGCACAATGAACTGCTGATCGACAGACCTATGAATGAGGTAGTGAGGCAGTATGCTCTCAATGCCAGGGAAGCAGGGCTTGACGGAGTGGTTTGTTCAGCATTTGAGGCGGCAGAGATCCATGAAGCCTGCGGAGCGGATTTCCTGACAGTGACACCGGGCATCAGATTTGCTGACAACACTAATGATGACCAGAAGAGGGTGATGACACCTGCTCAGGCTAAGCTTGCGGGTTCGGACTACATTGTAGTCGGAAGACCGATAACTGCAGCAGACAGACCGATAGATGCATACAACAGATGCAAGGAAGATTTTATTTAGGGGTACAGAAGCAAGAAAATGGATAAAAATACTGACATCAAAAGACTGATAGCAGAGGATCTTCTCAGCATCAGGGCTGTTTTCCTGAGACCTGAGGAGCCTTTTACATGGGCCAGCGGCATAAGGAGCCCTATCTACTGCGACAACAGACTGACGCTTACAGCACCCAATGTAAGGACAGATGTTGAAGAGGCGCTCGCATTTACGATCAGGGAGCGATTCCCTGATGTGGAAGTGCTCATGGGAACAGCTACCGCTGGAATCGCACATGCAGCAATAACGGCGCACCTGATGGGCCTTCCGATGGGATATGTAAGATCAGGTGCAAAGGATCACGGCAGAGGCAATCAGATTGAGGGCAGACTCGAGCCGGGACAGAAGGTCGTCGTAGTAGAGGATCTGATTTCAACAGGCGGAAGCTGCATAGATACGGTAAATGTACTCAGAGAAGCAGGCGCTGAGGTGCTTGGCGTTATCTCCATAATGACCTATGGAATGAAGAAAGGCATAGACCGCATGGCTGCGGCAGATATCGAATGGGTATCGCTCACCAACTTCGATGAAGTCGTAGCAGCTGCAGCAGAAAACGGATACATCTCAGCGGAAGACATCGACAGACTCAAAGCTTTCAGGGATGATCCTTCTGATGAGAGCTGGATAAGCAAATAAAAATAATGCTGGCTTTAGCAATAGGTGTTATTGGCGGTATCGCTACAACGGTGCAGGCGAGTATCAATACGGAGTCAAGAAAGTTTTTCAGATCTCCATTTATTGTTGCGGGACTCAATTTTACAGTGGCGTGGATCATCCTCGCCGCTTTTATTATTATCAGTGAGCACCGGTTCTATATTCCTCTTGGAACTGTAGCTGAGAATCCGCCGTGGATATGGCTCGGAGGAGTGTGCGCCATAATCATAGTGACCCTGGGGATCCTGTGCGTTCCTAAGCTCGGCGCTGCAGGCAACGTAATGGTACTTAACTTCGGACAGATAGTTACAGGACTTGTTATAGACCATTTTGCGCTGTTCGGTTCGGAAGAAGCGCGCATGTCATTAACGAGACTTGCCGGGGCAATTATGGTGTTCGGAGGATTGATACTGGTCACACGCGAGAAGAAAAACGGAAACAGTTCCGAGGGTAAAATGCCTGTTTTCTATGTGATCCTGTCGTTCATATCCGGCATTGCGTGTTCAACACAGATAGCAGTTAACGGGTCGCTCAGGATTGTCGTCCAGTCAGTAAGCAAAGCAACTATTATATCAATGTCGGTGGCCATTATATCAACATTGCTGGTCATGCTGGTGCTTACTTTTCTGAAGGGAAGAGGGGGAATATTCGATAAGTCCGCAGGCAGCAGGGTGCCTTTCAAGCCGTGGATGGTGACCGGGGGACTCTTTGCTCTTACTGTAGTCAGCGGAAACGCTGCCGTTGCACCGATACTGGGAACCGGACTCAACACGATAATGAATCTTATAGGCATGATGGCCTCGGGACTTGTCATAGATGCAGCAGGCTTTCTCGGGATAGAGAAGAAGCCGGTGACACTCAGGAAGATAGCAGGCATGCTGCTCATGCTTGCAGGAACAGCACTTATATCATTTCTTTAAAAGAAAGGTGATGATATGCAGAAAATAAAGATAGCAAGTCTTCAGCTGAAAGTGTACGAAGACAAATATGAGAATATTGAGAGGCTGGCTGAGCTGGTCGCAGACGGAGCGGCAGACGGAGCAGATATAATAAGCCTGCCCGAAATATGGAACAGTCCGTATCAGACGGATCTCTTCCCGGTGAACGCTGAGCCTGAGCAGGGTGACAGCTGGCTCGCAATGTCTACTATTGCGCGCAAAAACAGCGTGTATATTGTAGGAGGGTCAATACCCGAACTGGGAGACGACGGCAGGATTTACAACACCTGCTACGTCTTCGACAGAGAAGGCAGACAGATAGGCAAACACCGAAAGGTGCACCTTTTTGACATATATGCCCATGGGGAACAGGTCTTCAAGGAGTCCGATACACTTACTGCCGGCAGCTCCTTTGATACTTTTGAGACCGAATGGTGCAAAATGGCTGTCAATATATGCTTCGACATAAGATTTCCTGAGAGCTCCCGCATACCGGCACTTGCAGGTGCAAGGGTCATATTCAATCCTGCCTCGTTCAACATGACGACGGGACCGGCCCACTGGGAGGTTGCTTTTCGCCAGAGAGCCATAGAAAACCAGATATACATGGTAGGTACGGCGACTGCACGGGATCCCGACGCTGGCTATACGGCATATGGACACTCAATAATCACCGATCCGTGGGGACGGGTGATCATGCAGATGGATGAAAAGGAAGGCCATGAAATAACAGAGATCGACCTTGACTATATAGAGGAAGTGAGACAAAAGCTCCCGCTTCTTTCTGCCCGCAGAACAGATATATATGATTTGAAGCATTTTGTGTTATAATAATACGGTTAATCAAAACATCTAAGGAGGGGCTTAGTATGGCAAGCAATAAAACAGGAATCGATAATCTGAATGCAAGTGCAGGCAGGAACCTCGGCGGAACCCTGCTTAAGGTAATTGCATACGGCGTAGCAGGAGGAGCACTTCTTATCAGTGGCGCAAAGCAGGTAGGAGAAGCTCTGCTCGAAAAGCAGGCAAGCGATTATAAAAAGCTCGAGGAGCAGCGTGCAGCTGACAGGGAAGAGATAAGACGCATCGTGGAAAACGACCCTAACGAGCAATAAAAAAGGGACTATAAAAGAGATAAGCACAGAAAAGGAGAAAGAAAATGGATACATTACTTACATATGCACAGGAGAACAGTTCAGCTACTTCCGGACCATCAGGAATCTGGTATATCATCATGGCTGTCGGACTCTGGAAGATGTTCGAAAAAGCCGGAGAACAGGGATGGATCGGCTTTATACCGTTCTATAACCAGTACAAACTCTGTGAGAAGGTCATGAACAACCCTTGGTATTGGGTAAGACTTTTTGTAGTCATCATTCCGATCGTTGGCTGGTTCATGTATTTCTATTTTAAGTATCAGATGGGAAAGGCCACGGCAAAGGCATACGGACAGCCTGAGACATGGGCATGGGGATACACATTCCTCGAGCCGGTATTCTACTGCATCACCGGATTCAGCAGCCAGTATAGCTATTTCGGACCTTACGGAGAGGGTGACAAACGCACAGGTGAAGCCCGTCAGGCTAAAACAGTCGACTTCGACGTTGTTAAGCAGACACCGCAGAAGCCTGCAGCCGAGAAGGCAGAGCCTGCAGCAGCTAAACCGGAGAGCGAAGTGGAATTCGATTTCAATCAGGACGTCACAGAATAAAATAATAATCTGACAAAAAACCGGCGTGAGCCGGTTTTTAACTGTGTAATTTTGCAAGTACCTTCCTGAATATTTCAGGAAGTTCAGAATGGAACTCCAGATACTCACCGGTAGACGGATGGATAAATCCCAGTGTGCCCGCGTGAAGCAGCTGGCCATGCACGTCTATCCCTTCGATCTTTGCAGACTGCCTCCGCGGTCCATATAGTTCATCTCCGGCAAGAGGGTGATGTATGTATGCCATGTGGACTCTGATCTGATGTGTGCGTCCGGTCTCGAGCCTTGCCCTTACTAATGTGTATCTGCCGAAGCGCTCCAGAACTTTTATGTGTGTGACGGCATTCCTTGCGCCGCTTCCGTTCACGGCATGACGCATACGGTTCCGCTCATCGCGTCCGATCGGTTCGTCAATAGTCAGTTCATCTTCGCGGATATTGTCATATACGAGAGCAGTATATTCTCTGGTAACGCTGTGTTCTTTGAGCTGTGCTGCGAGTGACTCGTGTGCTTTGTCGTTTTTTGCTATCATCAGAAGGCCGCTGGTATCCTTGTCTATTCTGTGGACTATACCAGGGCGGATAACGCCGTTGATGGATGAGAGCGACTCTCCCATATGATACATGATCGCGTTTACGAGTGTACCCGATGAATTGCCCGGACCCGGATGAACCACCATGCCGCGCGGCTTGTTGATGACCGCAACGTCATCGTCTTCATACACTATATCCAGAGGGATGTTCTCTGCAGTGATCTCAAGAGGCTCCGGCTCCGGCATATCGATCGTTACAGTGTCTCCTTCGGAAACAGCGAGCTTCTTTGAGGTGACAGTTTTACCGTTTACATTCACACGGCCTTTTTCGATCAGCTTTACAGCGTAGCTCCTCGAGAGCTCATCAGTGTTGTATCCTATGAAAGCATCCAGCCTTGTGCCTGAATCTTCCGGAGAGGCTGTCACGGTAAGAATGCAGTCTGACATTTAAGCCTCCTTGCCCTCATCCTTAAACTGGATGATCAGTGCTATCATCGTAAGGAAACATCCGCAGGTTACACCTATATCTGCAACGTTGAAGACTGCGAATGACCCGCATGAAATCATATCGGTTACGAATCCCAGAGTGAGCCTGTCGATCATGTTGGATATTCCGCCGGCGGCAACAAAAGTGAAAAGGACAGGAATCAGCCTCTGACCTTCACGCGCCTCTTTTACGATAAAAATAATGCAAAATATGATGAGTGCTGTAGTTAGAAATATAGTGACGAAGCGGTTGTCACGGAACATGCTGAATGCCGTGCCTGTGTTCTGAACATAATATATGCTCATCCAGTTGCCGATAACGGGTATCCTGTCGCCGGGCTGCATGTTTGATCTGACGAGGTATTTTGTAAACTGGTCAAGGGCGATGACGAGCACCGCTATTGATGGGTATATAAATCTTTTCATAAACAGAATAATACTATTGAAACAGGGCGTCCTTCAATGATTTTGAGTGCAAAGATATGCAAAAGTTGGTAAAATATGCTCATGCTGAAGCAAGTGAGAGAATTACTGGCAGATGAGCCGGTCAATAAGGGAAGGCAGCTTGACATAGACATAGCAAAAGCTGAGATGGTGCTGTTGCTGCCGTTTATACATTGCATAATTGAATGTACAAGTGATGAGGGACTGTGCAGCGGGATACCTTATCTTTTCGATACCATCATTGGTGGGCCTTTCAGTGCACCAATGTATTTATTTGCCATGGGCATGTGTTTCGTATACAGCCACAGACAGACACCGGAGCTGTGGTTCAGACGCGGTATATTATTGATAGGTGTATTCTATCTGAGCAATACATGCAGATTTCTCATTCCGTATATTATTGGTTATAAGATAAGCGGAGACAGAGAGCATTTCCTGGATCCTCTGTTCTACAGGTGGCTTGGCAGCGACGTGCTTCTGTTTGCCGGTCTGGCCATAATAACAATAGCGGCATTCAGATATTTCAAACTCAGTGATAAAGCCATGCTGGGAATCGCAGCGGTTATGACTGTATCTGCGACCCTTATCGGAGACGTGGATACACATTCCATGTTTGGCAATATTTTCCTCGGATACATCGTTGGAACCGATGATGCTACCGGATATGTTATATCGGACTTTCCTCTTCTTACGTGGCTGATATTCCCGATCACGGGCTATTTGTTCGGAAAGATCCATATAAGAATCAAGGACAAAAGAGCGTTTTACCGTATCACCTCACCGCCGGCCTTGCTGGTGCCGCTTATATATTTCCCTATAGGCATTCACTACGGATGGGGAATGTTCGGTGAGGGACAGAACTGCTACTATCATATGATGATCTGGGATGTTGCAGTGTGCCTGTGCCTTGATTTGGGAATGCTCGGAGTATGGTACCTTTTGTCGTATTATATAAGCAACAGAGGCAAAGGATTTTTACATGAGGTAAGCTGCAACATAACTGCGATATATTGTATCCATTGGGTGTTCGTAAGGACAATCACAAATGTTATAATATATATAAAGAACGGTACGCAGATACTCCCGTTATGGGAAACAATGCTGCTTTCACTTGCAATTCTTCTTGTGACACTTGTCATCGCACACTATTATAAGAAACTGAAAGCAGGCTTTATAGCAAAGAAAAGAGAATGCCTGCCGGGGCAAAAAGCATAATGAATAAAACTCATAAAACAAGTCTGAATAAAAAAATACTCAGCAGCATAGTACTTTTTGCTGTAGTACTTATTATTGCCACAGGAACGCTTGTATGTGTTCAGTATTACTATAGTCAGGTCAGAAATTACAGTGCTCAGGCCTTCGATTTTGCGCGTACCGCTGCAAATATCATCGATGGCGACAAGGTGCTCGATTATGTAGAGACGGAAGAAAAGGATGATTATTATTATAAGATCCTTGATTTTCTGAATGTCACTCAGTATGAGACTGACCTCAAGTATTACTATGTCTTTGTGCCTTATGAAAATGACTTGGTATACGTCTGGGATGCGATCAATGTGGAAGGTGCGTGTGAGCTGGGCCAGCACGAAAACTATATGAGTGAAGAAAGCAAGGCTGCTACGTTCGAGGTATTCCGGCAGAATCCTCCTGAAAAGATCAGTATACAGAAGGATAAAACATACGGTCATATAGCATCGGCCTATTCTCCGATATTCAACAGTTCCGGGGAGCCCGTGGCAGTAGTTGGAGTGGATCTCTCAATACCGGGGTTCAGAAAGACCATTGCCTTGTATATGCTGCTGATAGTGGCGGCTATTTTCACTATAACCATGATAGCCCTGACAGTGTTCTATTCATCCGTAGAGAAAAACATCATCAAGCCGATTAGCATGCTGACAAAAAGCACCGGAGAGATGGTAGACAATCTTGAAAGGGACCGGGAGGTTGACATCGACATTCAAACCGGGGATGAGATAGAAGAACTTGCGGACGCAATTAAAAAGATGGACGGAGATCTTCACGATTATATCCGCGAGCTTTCCGCTGTAACGGCAGAAAAGGAGCGTATCGGAACCGAGCTGAACGTTGCAAAACGCATTCAGGAGAGCATGCTTCCTAATATTTTCCCGCCTTTCCCGGAAAGAAGCGAATTTGATCTTTACGCGTCCATGATCCCGGCTAAGCATGTCGGAGGCGACTTCTATGACTTTTTCATGGTAGATGACACACATATTGCACTCGTCATGGCTGACGTGTCAGGCAAGGGCGTACCGGCTGCACTTTTTATGGCGATATCCAAAGTGCTTATCAAAACCAGCGTTCAGGCCGGCCGTGATCCGTCTGAGACCCTTGAGCGTGTCAATAATCAGCTCCTTGAGGGAAATGACACAGGACTCTTCGTAACAGTATGGCTTGCCGTAATAGATATCACTACCGGAAAAGGTGTTGCCGCGAATGCAGGGCACATGCATCCGGTGCTCAGACGCAAGGGCGGAGAGTATGAGCTGGTCAAATACCATCATTCGCCGGCGGTAGCCACAGTTGAAGGCATACCGTTCAAAGAACACGGATTTGAGCTTGGACCGGGAGATGCGCTCTTCGTATATACCGATGGAGTAACTGAGGCTACCAACACCGAAGAGGAACTTTTCGGAGAGGATCGCATGATCGAAGCTCTCAATAAGAGTTCGGATAAGGGCACAGCAATGCTGCTTCCTGCTGTCAAGGAAGCCATAGATGACTTCGTTGGAGAAGCACCTCAGTTCGATGACATAACCATGCTGATTTTCGAATACAAAGGTGTGGAATAAGGCCGGCTTACAATGAAGAGAAGAGGAAAAGCGCTGAAGTCTCAATGACTTCAGCGCTTTTGTGGTGGTCTGTGAGGGACTCGAACCCGCGACATCATGGTTGTGACCCATGCGCTCTCCCAGCTGAGCTAACAGACCGCGCACGACTATTGTAACTCATTGCGTGATAGATTTCACTATTTTTTTGTATCAGGCAGTTTAGGTGTAACATATACCGTCTGATTGTGTGTGAATATCACCATGCCGGGTTTAGCACCATTTGGCTTCTTGACATATCTGACCGGTACGTAATCCACCGGCACATTATCACTTCCCGCAGCCTTGCTGTGATAAGCCGCTATTGAGGCGGCCTCATATATGAGCTCAGCGGGCAGGTCGTTCACATTGCGGCCGTCTTCGAGCCGTACTATAAGGTGCGAACCGGGGATATCCTTGGTGTGCATCCATACATCGGTCTTGGATGCAAACTTCATGGTGAGCCAGTCATTATCAATGTTATTGCGGCCTACCAGCACCTCTGTACCGTCACTTAGCGCGTATTTAAGAGGCTCAGGCCTGCGGTTCTTTTTCTTTCTCTGAGCGGCTTTCTGACGTCTCCTGACATAGCCTGTCTGCTCAAGCTCATCCCTGATGGATTCAAGCAGCGGAACGCTGTCTGATGCCTCTATATTCTGTATCACGGACTCGAGATATTCGATATCTCTGTCATTATCTTCAAGCTGGGACTGCTTTTCATGTATGGCTGTCCGGGCTTTTGAATACTTTTTGAAATATTTCTGGGCGTTGGCTGCCGCTGAGATCTTTTCATCAAGCGGGATCTCTATCTCACTGCCGTCGTAATAATTAATAACTCTCACTCTGCGGTCACCCGGCTTTATGAGATGGAGATTTGCTGTCAGGAGCTCTCCATACAGCCTGTATTTTTCCGAATTTTCAGCATTCAGGAGATCTTCTGACAGTTTCTTCTTTTTTAGAAGCGCTTTGCTGAGCGAAGCCTGCACTGATTTGAGCAGGGGCATAGACTTCTGGCGCACCATGTTGGAGGCCACGCGGTTAGTAAAATAGTAGTCTGCGCATTCAGAGACTGTATCGAAAAACAGCGTGTCAAGCTCCTCAAATTCGGAAAGTGCAGTGACGTGAAACTCTCTCGGAGTGCCTTCATCATCGACATAAACACGAGGCCTGGCACTCCCGTCATCGATTGATGCAATGATATCCATCAGCTTTCTGGCGGGAACGACGGACATGACAGAGGCATCGTGAGATGTATAGCAGCCGGCAAGCATCTCCCGGCTTATCGAAGGAGATATGCCCGCAATGCGTGACATGAGCGCACGGTCATCGTGAGGGAGCAGAGTTTCCGCATCCACTTCATTGAAAGGTATCTTGTCCTGTTCAGGCGGGTATTTATAGATCATACCCGGGAGAAGCTGGCGGTATCTGTTCACATCTATGGATATGCGCTTAATGGCATCGACAATTTTGCCGCTTTCGATGTCGACCAGCACTATATTGCTGTGCTTTGACATTATCTCAACGATGAGCCTTCGGCATACAGAGAATCCAAGCTCGTTCTGGGCTTCAATGTCTATTTCTATAATGCGTTCAGCATCCTTCTGGCGCACATCAGTTATGCGGCCTCCCTGAAGGTGCTTCCTGAGCAGCATGCAGAATGTAGGAGGCTGATCCGGGTTTGTATAGCTTCCCTCAGTCAGGCAGACTCTTGCGGCGCTGCTGTTACAGGAAATGAAAAGGCGCACATTCCCACGCTGGGTGTGGATGTGCACCAAAAGATCCTCGGGACCGGGCTGATAGACTTTTTCTATCTTGCCCGGTACGATACGTTCTCTTAATTCCTTTGCAGCAGCATATGTAATGATTCCATCGTAAGCCATGTCCTGTATATTCTACTATCACAGGTTTACTATTGCAAATATCTAGAAAGCCGGTTTGAAGCTCTGCACGTTTCCTTCAGCGTCAAGGGCGTAGATCCAGTCACCGATATAAACATTTCTTAAGACCGAAGATCCGTCAAGCCTGTGCTTATCCACTGAATTAATACTGTCATCAGCCTTAAAGAGGAGGACGCCTGTATCATATGTGTCAGGCCTGGTGAAGGCCAGTGTGTCCTCTGCAGGTGTTTCCGTACTGTCAGCTTCTGAAGGCTCCTCAGCATCATCCTCCACAAGGATGTCTTCGTCTTCAATCAGGTCATTATTCCATACTTCATAAGGAATTGCGAAATAGCCTGCGTCACCGTTTACCATAAGCGCATGGTGATCATTCTGCGCGATACTCGACATGTCTTCGAATTCCTTACTGTCAAGCACCTTTGGCTCCGATGGATCGGAAATATCGAAGAGAGCCAGTTTGAGTCCGCTGTCGTATTCTCCCCCATAACCGTTATCGCCTGTAGCATGGCCGATCCCGAGCAGCCTGTCCTTGCTCACCGGTATGAGCAGGGTGGAGAAGCCGTCGATTTTTACTTCACCTTCAATGCGCGGGCTTGCAGGATCAGAAAGGTCGATTATGAAGAGCGGATCTATCGCCTCATAGGTTATCACGTATGCTTTTTCACCGATGAAACGGACAGCCTTTATGCTTTCGTTGCGGGCAAATCCCGTGACCTCGCCTGTCTCTTTCAGCTTTGAGTCAAGAATGTAAAGGTTGTTTACATCCATACCGTCACGCTGCGACGTGGTAGCGATGCGGAAGTATCCGTCATGCTCGTCCATCGAGAACTGGGAGTCGACATAGCCCCTTACAGAAGCAGTAGCGGCAATCTTAACTTTAAGACCGTCAAGATCTGCGCGGACTATGCGTGTATAGTAAGAACCGCTGTTTTCAGGCCACTCCATAGATGTGCAGTACAGACTGTGGTCATTACAGTATATCTCATTACTTGCTCCGAGTACGGCTTTAGTAGCGGAGCGGCCCTGTTCGCCCGATGAGATATCTACTGCACTGAGAACGATATATGAAGATGTACGTGGGTTCGGAACACAGCAGATATCCGATGCTCCAAGTTTTTTAGGACTGTCGGTGCTTCCGCATAAAGGTACCGGACGTCCCCCTCTGTAGACATAGTCATTGGTAACGAGATATATGCAGTCACCTACCATGCGGCTCGAAAGGATACTTCCCGTCTGACTGAAGTCATACAGCATTTCAGGATTGCTGCGATCACTGATATCGTAAACGACTATGCCGGCAGAGGACTCATCGCTGTTATCCTTGTAAATGGTACCGACTGTGATGAGCCTGTCACCTTTCACGTAGATGTCGCTGATATAGTTTTCGATGCCGGTGCTGCCGACAGTGGACAGCTTCTCAGTCTTTCCGTCTACAGCAGAAAGTATCACTACCTCACGTGTGTCTGTTACGTAATAAATGTATTTACCGTCAGTCTTGACTATATCCGCCTCGTCTACATCATCTACCTGCAGGTATGTTTCTGAATGCCCGCCGGCCGCATCAGCTGACTTTGCTGTCGCAGAATTGCTGACAGTTCCGCTGGTGGCTCCGGAATCCTCGAGGGGAGCAGTTTCATATTCGACAAGATCCTCATCAAGGAAGTCATTGCTCCGCCTGAAGCGGCCGTACCCTGTACTGCTTTCCAGGCTTTTGAGAAGACTTACAATCTCGCTTTCATTTTTGAAAGTGTAGAGTTCGTCTCCGACAAGGGATGTGTCAGGGGGTGAGGACAATATGTCTCTGAGTCCGCTGATGCCGAAGACGGCGATGACAGCCACCGCTGCTACTGCAGCCCATTTCTTCAGAGAAAGGCGGGTCCTGGTACGCTTTGGCTCAAAGCGCATGTCTTTTTTCTGCTCAGCGGCCTTTCTTTCTTCAGTTTCATTTAGCATGGCCAGCATGTTATCTTCAGAAAGACTATCAGGAGCCGTGATGCCGTCGCTGTCGAACAATTCTTTTATATATTCATGATCTCTGCTCATTATGATTCTCCTTAAGATAAGAACTCCCGCATCTTTGCGAGGCTTCTGGACAGTTTTGAACGTACGCTTCCCGGAGCCAGACCTGTAAGGGCGGCTATCTCGGTGCTGCTGAGTCCGCCTATGATGCTGAGCAATACGATATTGCGTTCCTCCTCCCTGAGCTGTGAAAGCGCCTCGGATAATTCTATCGAAAGGGAAGCGGGAACTGATACACGGACAGCACCTGAGTTATAGATGCGTTCCAGGTTTTCACGTGTTCCGATCATTTCCTTTATTCTCGAGGCACAGCAATTCGAGAGGATCCTGAAGATCCACGATCCGAATGCTTTTTCGCTCCTTAGACTTCCTATGCTTTGCCACGCGGCAAGCACGCATTCACTAACTGCGTCTTCCGCCTCAGTCGGATCGTTGAGCCTGTAGAGCGCATAGCGGTACAGCTTGTCCTTATATTTGCCATAGAGCGAGCAGAACGCTTCCTTGCTCCCGGCTATTGCTTCATTGATCAGTTTTTCATCCATCCGGTCATCCTCATCTAAACATTATGGACGTTTCTGAGAGCTCTCATATATATAGTATCTTAAAATAGGCCAAGTGTTGCAAAAATATGTTATTATATTCGTCGTAATCTATTTTTCCGACAGGAGGACATATAAATGGACAGAGCTGAACTAGCTTCCGCAAAGCACAGAAACGGATACAACTGCTGTCAGGCAGTAGTCTGCGTATTTGCTGATGAGGTGGGTATCGATGAGTCACTGCTCTATAAGATGGGCGAAGGTTTCGGAGCCGGAATGGGTACTGCGCAGGGAGTCTGCGGAGCCATCAGCGGAGCCGCTATGCTGGCCGGACTTGTACACAGCGATGGCAACACGGAAAGGGCAGGCCTCACAAAGGCAAAAACAACAAGAATCGCAGGCATAATGCAGAAGAAATTCGTAGAACGCGCCAAGGCTCTCATCTGTAAGGATATCAAGACCGGTAATAACGGAAAGGCATTCACATCGTGCGATGATTGCATTAAGATCGCTGTAAGACTCGCAGAGGAGGAGCTTGGCCTCTGAAGGCAGCGTGCTTTTGATGGATGAAAAGAGTATTGGTATAAAAAATAACAGCGATTACAGAACCGGTTTGATCTGTGTTCTGGGGTGTCAGCTGTTCTGGGGATTCTGTCCTATATACTGGCAGGCACTGGTGCCGATACCGTCATGGATCATCATACTTTACCGCATGGTGACCATGTTTGTGTACTCATATATAGCAGCCAGGATGAGGTATTCCAGAGAAGAGATCTGGGGGCCTCTGAAGGAAAAGGGAGTGATCACAAGATATCTGGCGGCAGGCCTTCTGCTCACGGCTAACTGGAGCACATACATCTGGGCAATGACGACAGGTCATATGATACAGGCTTCGATTGGCTATTACATAGAGCCTATTGTCATATGTCTCTTTGGTGTGGTGATCTTCAGGGAAAAGTTCACCAGGTATAATGCGACCGCGATGGGACTTGCCGTAGTATCTCTTACAGTCATGCTGATCCATTACAGGCAGATACCGGGAGTTGCACTTGGCCTGGCGTTCACATGGGCCTGCTATTCCGCAATAAAAAAATCGACGGACAGGCCGTCGCTCATTGAGCTTGTTTATGAGACTATGTTCTATGCTGTTCTGGCAGTCATAGCGATATTCTATATAGAGACTAAGGGTATAGGCGCGCTGAGTCTCGGTGTGCCGGGCAAATACGCTCTGATGTTTCTCAGCGGACTTATTACGCTTATTCCGATAGCGCTCTTCGGAAGCGCCGCCAAAAGGGTAACACTTTTTGTGATAGGACTGGCTCAATATATCAGTCCGACTATCACACTTCTGCTCGGTATCTTTGCATATAAAGAGCCGATCGACAGGGTTCAGGTTATATCCTTTGCCATTATCTGGATCGGCCTCGTTTTCTTCAGCTATGGAGAATACAAAAATAACGTATATCAGCTACAGTCCTGAATCGAAGGAGAGAAGGTTGCGAGCCTTCATTTCCACAGCTTCGGCAACAGCCAGGACCACATCAAGCGAAGGACCGTAGAACACCGCTCCGTGGTGAGGAATGATGCAGGCATGAGTGTCGCTGAAGGTTGAGACTACTGCGTTACTGAGTTCATCCGTACCCGGAAGAGCATAGTCTGTAACTTTCACATCACCAATCAGCTCCTGCAGTTCGCCGCCTCCCAGTGTGAAGCCTGCTTTGCAGGCAGCAAACACGCTTATGGCGTTTGACCGTGTCTGGATCATGGCTTTGCAGTCAGGAAGACTTCTGTAAGCGGCGGCATGCATTTTGACCTCGGTACTTGGGATACGCTGGTTGCCGTATTCAAGAGTATGTATGTTTACCTTAACAATGTCTTCAATACGGATGTCGAAGTAATCCATTGATGAAGGGGTGATTAGCATTTCATCGTCATTCAGCCTGACAGACAGGTTGCCCCACGATCCGTATGAGAGATCGCGCTTAACGAGCTCTTTGCCATGGTCTATGATACTGCTTCTGATCGCAAATTCTTCTTCATCATATTTTACATAATCTACGTTCGGAGTTTCATTGCGGTTTATATAATCCGAAAGGAAGTCCTTTCTGAGTTCATCAGCAAGGGCTTTTTCTATTGGAACGGTGCCCCCAAGCAATTTCCCGTGGATCTCGGCCTCACAGGCTTTCTCAACTATCTGAGCTCCGGCAACGGCTTTTCTGCAGTTTGTACCTACTGCGATAACTCCGGTACCTTTGATGAGGCAGACGGAGGAATCCCGGATCGCTGAAAGTATGCTTTCTGTTGATGCGTCAGGAATGACTTTCAGTTCAGAACCTGTCAGCATTGCAAGATCCTCGAGTGTTACAGGCAGAACGTCAGATTTTTCTGACACGGCAACTACATCGGCTGTACAGCCGAAAAGGATGGCGTTTATATCAGGCCTTTTTGTGAAGATCTCTCCCAGATCACCTACATTTATGTCACAGAGTTCATAACTGTCTTCTGTAATCTCGGCAAGGATCTTATTACCTCCGGTACTGAGGAAGGTGTTTGAATCAACACGCACGCAAAACTGGCCATACATCACTTTGAATTTACCATGAAAGCCATTCAGGGCTTTTGTCATCAATGCGGCTGCCTGATCTCTGTCCACTTTATTGCTCCTTTATTAAATCTGGTTTACATACTAACATATGATCCTGCAACAATTGTGAATGTTTAATAAACTTAATGATGAAACCTGATAGTAGTTTTTGTTTAAGCATGTATGCCTGTATAATTAAAAAAGATAAAGAGAATTACCGGGCAGGAGGCACAGCGGCATGAATGAAACAATAAGACAGCTTCATAGCAGGAAATCTGTAAGGGTGTTTGAAGACAGGGAAATTGCTGAAGAACTTGTGAAAGAGATACTGGATGCAGCCTGCCAGGCACCGACTGCGGGAAATCAGCAACTATATACAATAATACGTGTTACTGATGAGCATCTTCTTGAAAGGCTGAGCGAATCCTGTGATCATCAGCCGTTTATCAAAGAAGCAAAACTGGTCCTTGTATTTTGCGCGGACTGCCTGAAATGGCAGAACGCTTATAAGTATTGCGGCTGTGATCCGAGAAAGCCCGGAGCCGGAGACCTTATGCTTGCTGCCATTGATGCTTCCATAGCTGCGCAGAATGCAGTGACTGCAGCGTGGTCACTCGGCATAGGCTCCTGTTATATCGGTGATATACTTGAAAACTGCGAAGAGCAGCGCGATATACTGGGCATTCCTGAATATGTTATGCCCGCTGTGATGCTGGTGTTCGGATATCCTTCTGAGCAGCAAACGAGACGGGTTAAACCTGTAAGATCCAGTCTGGAGTATATCGTAAGTGAAAATAAATACCCGGAGATGGATCCTGACTATGTGCGGGGAATGCTTGAGCCTAAGTCGGGAAACGTGGATTATGAAGACTGGATGAAGGCGTTCTTTAAAAGAAAGTATGATTCGGACTTTTCCCGGGAGATGAGCAGATCCGTTGAGAAGTATCTTGAACAATATCGCTGATCAGGCAGTTTGTCAGATTGAAAATGATCCCGCGCTTCTGCGCGGGATCTGTATTATGAGCAAATTGTGAGAAGTCTTGAAGCCAGACCATCCCAGGTGATAGCAGAGGTGTCGGGAAGAGTGCCCGGCAATGTGCCGGAAGTGAAGGCGTTCATAGTATCTTTAAGCGCTGATGTCAGATCGTTTATGAAAGCGCTGCGGCCCGCGTCTGTAGGCTCATCTATGCTTTTCATCTGAGGCACCGGTACAAACACTGCATTTGAATCGCCGACATTCATATTTATCCATTTCTGTATTCCCGGAAGATCGGTGCTTAAAGGCACCGCGCCGGCAGACATCGCCTCTATGAGTACCAGCGGCAGACCTTCAAAATAGGATGGAAGTATGAAGATGTCGGTCCGGCGCATCAGATCGGCGAGAGCTTGCTGCGGGATCTGCCCCAGCCACTCTGCCCATGGCGGCAGCTCTTCGAGTTTTTCCTTCATGTATTCATCCTGGCAGCCTCCTGCCATTGTGAGTTCAAAAGCAGGTACTTCTTTGTCAGAAGCCAGCCTGTCGAGTGCGGCAAGCATTTCAGGCACTCCTTTAGGCCTGCTGATCTTTCCGGCATATGCGAGACGCAGAGGACTGCCTGCTTCATGTTCAACCCTGCCTTCCGTATTGAAAAACCTGTTGTTGTAGCCGCTGCCTATGACCGAAACGCGGCTTTCGTCAATTCCGAATATTTCGATTATCTGTGTGCGCTGCTCTTCGTGCAGTGCCAGAGCAGCGTCCAGATCTTTTATGTAAGGCCTCACGAGATTGCGCAGATTGCCGCAGTTTATCATCTGCCTCAGATCGGTACCGTGTGAAATGCCTGCGATTTTTCTGTCAGGAAAGTGTTTCCTGACAAGTGCAGTCAGCAGAAACAGATGATGGCATATTATCAGGTCTGGATCGAGGTCGGCTATTGCACGGCCTGCAGCATCGATAAACGCATCTTCAAACTGTGAGATCATGTCAGGTGTAAGATCACGGTATCTGGTCGAAGTATACGGCATTATATCCGACATGCCGACAACAGGGAATGGCAGAGTCCTGAATCTTGCCTGTTCGGCTTTGCATGGAGCTGCAAGCAGATCCGCTTTTTTTTCAGAGAAAAAGACAGGATAACAGGAGACTCTCTCAGGAAAGTCTACAATGTCATCCGGGAAGATGCCGCAGACGACCGCCTGACTGTGACCCATGCGGTCAAAGGCTCTTACCAGTTCTGTCATATATGTGCCGCTGCCTGTGGAGTGCGGCTTTTGTGCTGTTATGCTTAGTATTTTCATGCACATATGATACCATAAAGCTGCTTTTATCTTCACACAATCTTTACTTGCAAAAGTGCATAAACTATTGTATAAATAAATAGCAAAATGAATACCAAGGGGTAATATAGAATGAGGCTGTTCCGGTGTAAGGGGACAGCCATTTTTGTAGGATTTTAACTTATGGGACTCTTTTACGAAGCGGATAAAACATTTGAGCAGCTCATGGATGAAAAGAAAAATTTCGTTTTTATCGGTGAGGCAGGTTCAGGGAAAAGTGAGATAATCCTCAACATCGCAAACAAACTTGCGCAGAAAACCGGAAAGCAGGTAGATCTGTTCGATCTCGACCAGACCAAACCTCTTTACAGATCGCGTGACATGCAGCAGGATTTTGCAAAGAGGGGCGTGAACATCATTTATCAGGAGCAGTATCTGGACGCGCCGGTAATGGTGGGCGGAGTAAGGGTATCACTTATTTCTGATCATTACACACTGCTTGATATTGGAGGAGGCCATCAGGCGGCCAAATTCGCAGGTGCTTACAGCGACCTTCTGAGCAAAGACGACGCGGTTCCAGTCTATATCGTCAATCCGTACAGACCGTGGACGAAGAGTGTCGATGCAATAGACGGCACTATGAGACATATTCTCGGGTCCATGAGGTTAGATCATATATATATACTCGGAAATCCGAATCTCGGATACGCAACATCAGTTAATGAATTCATGGAAGGACTGGACAGGATCGATGAGCTGTTCGACGGCTTTACGGTCGTCAACAGTGCCTGTGTCAGAAGAGAGATCTTCGAAGAAGCGCAGGCTATGACCGGCAAGTCACTGGTACCGCTTGATCTCTTCCTGACCTACTCGTGGGTTGATTAGAATAAACAAAGGTATTGTTAAGAAGGAGGAATATTAATGGCAAGAATCGAAATCACGACCGAAGCCTGCAAATCATGCTCCTACTGCGTCATCTCGTGCCCTAAGAAGTGCCTTGAGATCGGCGAAAAAGTTAACTCCAAGGGTTATCTCTATGCGACTTCCGTAAGACCTGAGGACTGCATCGGATGTGCGATGTGCGCCCAGATCTGCCCTGAGTCCGCAATAGAGGTCTGGAGATAGGAAAGGAGACAGATATGGCAGAAAGAGTATTCATGAAAGGAACAGAAGCGATAGCTGAGGCTGCTGTAAGAGCAGGCTGCCGCTTCTTTGCAGGCTACCCTATCACTCCTCAGAACGAGATTCCTGAGTACATGGCAAGAAGGCTTCCTGAAGTAGGCGGCACATTCGTACAGGGCGAGAGCGAAGTCGCTTCCGTCAACATGCTTTACGGTGCTGCTTCGACAGGCATCAGAGCGATGAGCTCATCCTCGTCATGCGGAATCTCTCTCTACAGCGAAGGCGTATCATACTGCGCATCGGCACGTATCCCTATGGTATACGTAAACGTTCAGAGAGGCGGCCCGGGAATCGGAGCTATTCAGCCGGCACAGCAGGACTACCTGCAGGCTACAAAGGCATCCGGCAATGGCGGATTCAGAATGATCGTACTCGCTCCGGACTCGGTTCAGGAATGCGTAGACATGGTCTATGAAGCATATGATCTCGCTGAAAGAGACCAGAACCCAGTTCTCGTGCTGACAGACGGCGTTATGGGCACCATGATGGAGCCTGTAGTGCTTCCACCTATGAAGTCAGACGAAGAACTCGCAGCATGCAGAGCTAAGTTTGCTGACAGAGCTATCGTAGGACATCCTCTCGGACAGCAGGCTTACTGCAGACCTGGCTCAGTAGGAGACGGTCAGGAACAGGAGAACATCAAAGCTGCTGCCATGTATGAGACATGGGAGAAGGACATCAGAGTAGAAGAGTACATGATGGACGATGCAGAGATCGTGTTCGCCGCTTACGGTATTTCCGCACGTATCTCAAGAGCAGTCATCAGACAGCTCCGCGCTGAGGGCGTCAAGGCAGGAATGATCAGACCGATCACGCTCTCGCCATTCCCATATGACTCGTTCAGAAATCTTGACTTCAACAAAGTCAAAGGCATCATCGACGTAGAGATGTCCATCCCTGCTCAGATGAGATGGGACGTCGACTTTGCAGTACAGGGCAGATGCCCGGTGCACGAAGTGCTCAGATCAGGCGGTCAGCTGCTGACCAACGATCAGGTGCTGAAGGGCGCAAAAGAATTCATTAAGGAGGTGCTGTAATGGCTGAAGAAAAGAAAGTCTATACCAGGACCAAAGGTATTGTTGAAGGTGCAGTATCCGGATTCTGCCCGGGCTGCATGCACAGCACGATCCACAAGATCATCGGTGAGGCTGCTGAAGAGCTCGGACAGCTAGACAACCTCGTAAGAGTAGAGGGCGTAGGATGCTGCGGACTCGGACAGTTCTACGTGACATGCGATGAGACTATCGCTGCACACGGAAGAGCAGGTGCTGTAGCAACAGGTATCAAGAGATCGTCCCCGAATTCACTCGTATATACATACCAGGGCGACGGAGACCTTGCAGCTATCGGACTTGCTGAGACACTTTCAGCTGCCAACAGAGGCGAGAACTTCACGGTCATCTTCGTAAACAATGGTATCTACGGCATGACAGGCGGCCAGATGGCTCCTACCACACTCGTAGGCATGAAGTCGACAACGACACCGGGCGGACGTAACCCTGAGGAGCACGGCTACCCGATGCACATGAGCGAGATCATCAACCAGCTGACAGCTCCTTACTATATCGAGAGGGTAAGCTGCGACACACCGCAGAACGTCATCAAGGCAAGGAACGCCATCAAGAAGGCATTCAAATATCAGCTCGAAGGAAAGGGCTATTCGATCGTTGAGATCGTGACATCCTGCCCTACAAACTGGGGACTTGACCCGCTCAAGTCGCTCGACTTCCTGAGAGAGAAGATGTTTGCTGAATATCCTCTCGGAGTATTCAGAGACGGCGGAGAGAAGAAGCAATAGGAGGTAAACCATGGAAAGAAATCTTATGATCGCCGGATTCGGCGGACAGGGAGTCATGACGATGGGCAAGCTTCTGGCAGAAGCTACCTCTGAGGCTACAGACCTCAACGTCACATTCTTCCCTTCATACGGAGCTGCCATGAGAGGCGGCACAG
This sequence comes from Anaerovoracaceae bacterium, assembly GCA_045114615.1. Lineage (GTDB taxonomy): Bacteria > Bacillota > Clostridia > Peptostreptococcales > Anaerovoracaceae > Crickella. The sequence goes on along the minus strand of JBGUKU010000121.1, from coordinate 9,487 downwards.
CAAACTGCTACGTAGTTATCTCCGATGATCCGATCGGAGCACCTGTTAGCTACAGCCTCGAGGACCTCGTGGTTATGAACGGACCGTCGCTGCATAAGTTCATCGACAACCTCAAACCGGGCGGGAACCTCTTTGTAAACAGCACGATCGTTACAGATCCTATCGAAAGAGATGATATCAACATCATTGAAGCTCCTGTAACACAGATGGCTATTGATATCAACAACCCAAGAGCGCTCAACGTTATCATGCTCGGCGTATATGTCGGAGCTACTGACGCAGTTCCTGAGGATGTTATCGTTAAAGGCATCAATCACAAGTTCGAGAGAAAGCCTAAGCTGATTGAGCCAAACGTAGAGGCGTTTAAGATGGGCCTTGAGATCGGCAGAGCTCAGAAGAAATAACTTCGTCATAAAAAATTCACGCTGTGTGGCGTGAATTTTTTTATTGCTCATCTTTGTGAAAATGCGCAGCCAGTATGTTGGCGGTTTTCTCGAATGGCGCCGAGTAATAAGACTTACCTGTTTTTCTGCGTTTGCTTTTGAAGTACGGATGTCTGTTCCAGAGTATGGAAGGGGCTCCGATTATCAGCAGATAGAATGGCCCCAGAATAAGTGACTGGAGTGTATGACCATACTCGTGTTCAAGAAGGAATTTTCCGGCGTTTCCACCGGCTCTTCTCGGCACAAAGATAAACTTACCCAGAGAAATACCGGTGTCTTTATTCCATGCAGTGGCTTTTGCGCCTCTGTAATCGAAGTGGTCATCCTTGCGATGTGCAGCATAAAGAGCTGCTCCGATCAGAGTCTGAGGGAGGCCCCATGTCCACTGTGCAGCGGTATATGCGTGTTTTTTCAGTTTTTTCCTTGATGCTTTCTTCATAGGCTTTAATAATATCATAATAAATCATCTGAATGGTATAATATATAAACGGTATAGGGTTTTGGATGGAGATTGAAAAATGAAAGACAGAAAGCAAACACTGAAGATACTGGCACTGATCATATCGATGATCATGCTGCTTGCATGATGTAATTCCGGAAGTGCTGCAGAGAAACCGCAGGAAGATTCCCGGAAACCACGAGTTCGATTATGGCATGCAGAGATTCCTACACCATGCACAAAAACCGAAGAAGGATCGTTTAACGGTATCAGCGGTGAGCGCAGAGTAAAAAATGTTATGGCAGGCGGTGAGGCACTGGATCCGGAAGCCACATACACTGTGGCAGGTCAGGATTATCATCTTCTGCATAGCGGGGACGGATTTGCGATGTTTGAGGGGGCAAAAGGCGTCATCCTTACCGGAAAACTGGACAGCGAAGTCCATATTGACTATATAAAAGACTCTCTTGGCGGAGAGGTTGGTTCAGATTACGCAGACCCTTACGGGCAAGGAAGAATTAAGATAATCCAGTAAGTAAACAGGGAAAGAAGTGGGTGCTTTATGAGCGATTATGCAATAAGACCAATGGAAGCAGATGATAAGGCGACAGTTATAGACATGATGCGCGGTTTCTACGCATCAGAGGCTGTGCACACAAATGGCTCCGAGGAAGTCTTCAACAATGACGTGGATGCCTGCGTTTCAGACAATCCATTCGCTTCAGGGTATGTTTTTACGCGTGAGGACGGCAGTATCTGCGGCTATTCTATGCTGGCTCACAGCTACAGTACAGAATACGGCAGACCTGTCATATGGATCGAAGACCTGTTTCTTGAAGAGAATGCGAGACACAAAGGCCTTTCAGACATGCTGTTTGATCTTGTCAAAGAAAAATATCCCGATCATATCCACCGGCTTGAAGTCGAGGAGACCAACCTGCGCGCCATAAGAACATATAAAAAGAACGGGTTTAATACTCTTCCTTATGCCGAAATGATACGGGAGCCCGAACACAAATAGAATGACATAGCTTGACCCGTTTGCTATAATTGTAATGTTAGTTTGCAGAAAATGACTGCAAAGGAGAATACTATGAAACCAAATACAAAAATTGAGATTTCCGTATTCGGGGCGCTGTTAATAAGTGCGGCTATATGGGCGCTCGCGATCGCCACTTCAAAGCTTGTGGACTCATTCGTTTCAGAAGGAGAACCGGGAAGCGGTGACTGGAGCGTAGACGAGAAGGAATACGGAATCAACTAGAAGCTCTCATTCGAGCGGGAAGGAATACAATGGAGAACAAAGGAACATACTACATCTCAACACCGATCTACTATCCGAGTTCAAATCTGCATATCGGACATACCTACTGCACAGTCATGGCGGATGCCATGGCGCGTTTCAAGAGACTGCAGGGATATGACGTCATGTTCCTGACGGGTACCGATGAACACGGACAGAAGATCCAGACAAAGGCGATCGAAAAAGGCGTTACTCCTCAGGAATACGTCGATGAGATCGTTGCAGGCATCAAAGATCTTTGGGCTACGATGGAAATCTCATATGATGACTTTATCAGAACGACTGAACCGAGACACATGGAGAGAGTGCAGAAGATCTGGCAGAGGATGTACGACAAAGGCGACATCTATCTCGGAGCATATGAAGGTCTTTACTGCAAGGAATGCGAGGCATTCTGGACTGAGTCACAGCTTGTGAACGGATGCTGCCCTGACTGCGGCAGGCCGGTTACAAAGGCAAGCGAGCCGGCATATTTCTTCAGAATGTCAAAATATGCCGACAGACTTCTTCAGGAGTTCAGGGAAAACCCGGACTTCCTGGTACCTGAGACAAGACGCAATGAGATGGTAGCTTTTGTAGAGCAGGGTATGGAAGATCTCTGTGTTTCCCGTTCTTCGTTCGATTGGGGAATTCCTGTACCTAACGATCCTAAGCACGTCATGTATGTATGGGTCGATGCTCTCTCGAATTATGTTACAGCTCTGGGCGGACCGGACGACTGTGAGAAGTTCAATAAATACTGGCCTTGCGACTGCCATCTGGTAGGTAAGGAGATCGTAAGATTCCATTCGCTCATCTGGCCTGCAATGCTCATGAGTGCAGATCTGCCTATTCCTAAGCAGGTAAGGGGACATGGATGGCTCCTGCTCGGCGGAGAGAAAGTGTCGAAGTCAAAGGCGGCAAAGGGACAGGATGTAATAGACCCTGTTGTACTTATCGATCGTTACGGCATCGACGCACTCAAATATTTCCTGCTCCGTGAGTACACATTCGGACAGGACGGCATCTTCACTAATGAAGTTATGCTGAAAAGAATGAACTTCGACCTGGCAAATGACCTGGGCAATCTGCTCTCCAGAACGGTCAGCATGATCAAGAAGTACTGCGGCGGTATCGTTCCGGCGGCAGCTGCAAGAGATGAGATCGACGACGAACTCATAGCACTCGCGACTTCGACGGCTGACAGAGTGTCTGAAAAGATGGATCAGTTCCAGTTCAACATGGCTCTCGAGGAAATATGGGTACTCATCAGACGTGCCAATAAGTATATCGATGAAAAGACACCTTGGGTACTTGCGAAAGATGAGACTAAGAAGACTGAGCTCGATACTGTAATGAGAAACCTTGCTGAAGCTCTCAGAATAGTCTCGATACTGATCGTTCCGTTCATGCACACCACTTCGGAACGCATGAGAGACCAGCTCGGACTCGCAGATAAGCCTGCTGTATGGGAAGACGCTTTTGAGTTTTACCAGATGGAGGGCGCCGAGACGCACAAGGGCGACATGCTCTTCCCGAGACTCGACATCGACAAGGAACTTGAAGAACTCTACGCGTTAGGCGAAGCAGCCAGAGCATAGAGCATAGATAAAAAAGTAAAAACGGAGTTTAAAGAAAAGTGTACATGAAATCAGAAAAATGACTTTTTGTACACTTTTCAGCTTTATTGGGAAATACAATGCTGTTTGACGCACATACACATCTGAATTTTGAAAAATATACGGAAGAGGAGAGGCGCGGGATCGCTTCAGAGATAGAGGCTTCGGATGTTGCTTATATCATTGATGTCGCAGACTGCGTAGACACTGCGCTGCAGGCGCTGAAGGACTCAGATGATTACCCTTGGTGCTATGCGGCGGTGGGCATCCACCCGGATCACGCATCGACTTATACTGATGCGGACATAGAGGAAATAAGAAAACTTGCTGCTCACCCGAAAGCTGTTGCCATAGGTGAGATCGGACTGGATTTCTATTACGGTACTGATGACAGAAAGGAGCAGCAGGAACTCTTCAGAAAACAGATAAGGCTGGCAAATGAACTAAAGATGCCTATCATGATACATTCACGTGATGCGCATCAGCTGACTATGGACATTCTGAAAGAGGAAGGAGCCTTTTCGGAAGAGAGAAAAACCTGGTTTTCGCCGAGACTGGTCGAAGGTAGGGAAATGCCTGATCCGCGCGTGCAGATGCATTGTTTCTCAGGTTCACCTGAGCTGGCGCTCGAATACATGAAGCTTGGCGCAACCATGTCTCTGGGAGGCCCTGTAACTTTCCGGAATGGCAAAAAGGCTGCCGAAGTAGTGAGACAGCTGCCTGTTGAATACCTAATGTCCGAGACTGACGCGCCATACATGGCACCTGAACCTTTGCGCGGCCGTCCGAACAAATCACCGTATATAGAACATATAGTGCGCCGCATGGCGATACTTAAGGATATGGAATATGAGGAAGTGGCAGGAATCCTGACTGAAAACGGCAGACATTTCTTTGGTATTAGCAAGTAATATGAAACGAAACTACATTATTGACACAATTATTGATAACGGCCTTATACCGCCGGCGTCGGCAGTTGTTGTCGGCGTCTCCGGGGGACCTGATTCACTTTGTCTGCTGCATTCTCTTAACAGCATCGCGGACATGTACGATCTGCTCCTTGTTCCGGTGCATGTCAATCACATGATCAGGCCGGAGGCTTATGATGAAAGCGTTCATCTGGGCGACATATGCGAGCGTATGGATCTCGATTTGAGAATCTATGAGGCATCCTGCAAGGACGTTGCTGATGAGCTCGGTATATCCGTCGAGGAGGCAGGCAGACAGGTGAGATATCAGATTTTCGACGAAGTGGCTGCTGAACTCGAAGAAAACGGTGTGCCTGCAGAGAAGATAATCATTGCATTGGCGCACAATGCCGACGATCAGGCAGAAACCGTCCTTTTCAGGCTTATACGCGGAACCGGTCCTCACGGTCTGGCAGGCATCCCAGAGGCAAGGATGTCTGAAGCGGGTTATCTTATTGTACGTCCGCTTCTCTGCATCGAGCGAAAGGACATCGAAGCATATATCAGGGAAAACAAGCTGAAGCCTAATATTGACAAGTCGAATGATGAGAATACATATACACGGAACAGGATCCGCAACGAGCTGATTCCTTATCTGGAAAAGAACTATAACCCTAAGATCAAAGACAATCTCAGACGCTACGCAAATCTTGCGTATATGGATGATTCTCTTCTCAGGGATATAGCAATGAGTGATTACTTCGACTGTGTCGATGTCAGCGGTGAAAGGGAAGAGGCTGTACTTGATATAACAAAACTCAAAAACAATCCTCCGTCTATCAACAGCCGCATTGTCAGCATGATTTTCGGCCTGCTGAGACTTGAAGACTGTGCTACCTTTGAAAACGTTTCTGCGATCACAGGCCTCATATACAGTGAACATCCTTCTGCAGGCATAGATCTGCCTTACGGGATCAGAGCGCGCAGGGAGTATGATAAAATCATTTTTTCAGCGGAAGAGGAAGTCATAAAGCCTGACGAAAGCATAGCGATATACCCTAGAGTGCTGATGGCAAAGGAGTTCACTCCTGACGAGGATGAGCCATACGCTGCCTTTGACTTCGATGCGTTCAATGCGGAATACCCGGGCAGGCTGGGAGAGATACAGCTCCGGACAAGGCGTGAGGGCGACTATCTGCCTATGAAGCATGGCAGTAAGAAGATCCAGGATCTGCTTGTGGATTCAAAGGTCATGAAGTCCGCCAGAGACAGCATATTGATGGTATGCATTGACAGTGAGGTGCTTTGGGTGCTTCCGAGCGAGTATTTTGCAGGTGAGACGGAAAAGACAAAGGGCAGGTTTTCACCAAAATTTCATATAACAGACGCAACGAAGAGGGTTCTTTTGATTGAACTTGATGAATCGTTATGATAAAATTTGTGCTCGGGACACAAATAATGGGGCTTTTAAAGGGCCACTTTTTAGAGAAAGAAAGGAAAACTAGAATTGAGGAATATCGGACGCAGTATAGGGACATATCTGATCATCTTTGTGGTCGTGCTCAGCCTGTCCATGATGCTGAGAGGCATGGCAGGCAGTGCGGACGTTAAAGAGGTCAAGTTCTCACAGTTTGCGACGCATCTTGAAAGAGGAGATTTTGAGACTATCAATATAACTGACAGAAAGCTTGTTGGTGAAAAGAAAGACGGTACTAAAGAGGTGACATATTCACCATCACTGCTTGAGATCAGCTGGCTCGAGGAAAAGACCCTCAATCCTATGCTCGAGGAGCATAAGATCGAACTCGAGAGCGAGGCACCTAAGAGCGAATACACTCTTCTCAACATTCTGCCGACGCTGCTCATGGTAGTGGCTATGGGCTTCCTTTTCTACTTCATGATGAGTCAGGGAGGCAACAAACAGGCATTTCAGTTCGGAAAGAACAGAGCAAGACTTTATAAGAGCGACTCAAAGTCGATTACTTTCAAGGATGTTGCAGGCCTTGAAGAAGAAAAAGTTGAGCTTTCTGAGATCGTGGACTTCCTTCGTAATCCGGGCAAGTACACCAAGCTCGGAGCGCGTATACCAAAGGGAGTTCTGCTCGTGGGCTCACCGGGCACCGGAAAAACATACATCTCCCGTGCAACAGCCGGTGAAGCCGGAGTACCGTTCTTCACAATTTCGGGTTCAGACTTTGTTGAGATGTTCGTCGGAGTAGGAGCTTCCAGGGTAAGAGATCTCTTTAATGAGGCAAAAAAGAATGCTCCTTGTATCGTGTTTATTGACGAGATAGATGCTGTCGGAAGACGCAGAGGCGCAGGACTCGGAGGCGGCAACGATGAGAGAGAGCAGACTCTGAACCAGCTCCTCGTTGAAATGGATGGTTTCGACGGCAATCTCGGTATCATTATCCTGGCCGCTACAAACAGGCCTGATGTACTCGACCCGGCACTGCTGAGACCGGGCAGATTCGACAGGCAGATCGTAATCGGCATGCCTGATATAAGAGCAAGGGAAGAGCTGTTCAGACTTTATACAAAGAACAAGCCGCTCGATGATGATGTCTCTCCTGAGATCCTTGCTAAAAGAACTCCGGGGTTCTCTCCTGCAGATATTGAAAACCTCATCAATGAGGCAGCCCTTCTGACTGCAAGGAGAAACGGAACAAAGATCAGGATGGATGAGATCGAGGAGGCTACTACCAAAGTAATGGCGGGGCCTCAGAAGAAGTCCAGAGTTATTTCCGATGCTGAGAAGAAACTGACTGCATATCACGAAGCCGGACATGCGATTGTTATGCGGGCTACACCAGGCTCGGATCCTGTTCATCAGATAACCATCATCCCGAGAGGAATGGCCGGCGGATTCACGATGTGGCTGCCTGAGGAAGACAGGTTCTTCGAGACAAGAGGCCACATGATAGATAATATAAAGCATCTTCTCGGAGGAAGAGTCGCCGAAGAGCTTAAACTCGATGATATTTCAACGGGTGCAAGCAATGACCTCGAGCGTGCTACGGGAATAGCCCGTCAGATGATCACCAAGTACGGTTTCAGCGAAAAGCTCGGACCTGTATCATTCAGCTCGAGCGATGAGGTGTTCCTCGGAAGGGACTTCTCGACACGTCAGAACTACTCTGAAGAGGTAGCATCGGAAGTCGACCACGAGATAAGATCTCTGCTGACACAATGCTATGCTGAAACCAAAAAGATACTTCAGGATAACGATGAGGCATTCGAGAGAGTCGCACAGGCTCTGCTGCTCGTAGAAACACTCGACGGTGAACAGTTTGAGAGACTCTTCACAGGCGAGGCGGATCCTGAGACCATCAGACAGGAAATCGAGAGCGAGAACAAAGAGATTGCTCGCAAAAATAGAAAAGAAGCTGAAGAATCAAAGCGTTTAGAAGAAGAAGAAAAAAGGCTGATGAGAGAAGAGCTCCAGAAGCTCAATGCTGCAGCCATTCCTGATGACCGTGAAGTTGTAAGCTTCGAAGCAGACGACAAAGATCTGAAGTGATCTGACTTACAGACCGGAGAATAATCAAGATGAAGATAAACATAAACGATTGCCTAAAACTGGATGCATTCAGAGGAAGCCGTATTCTTTCATGCAAGGAGGAATGCTCAAGACGAGTCAGATCGGTATCCGTGCTTGATGAGTACGATCTCGATATGGGTGTTGAGCGTAACGGCATCAAGGATCAGATGGTAATAACCCATTTCTGGTCCAGCAGAGACGATATAGGTGCCCAGAAGAAAGCAGTGAGCGATCTCGGAAAGAAGGGGGTGAGCGCCCTCGTTATCTATCTCAATGACAGAGGAGTCAAAGAGGTGGATCCTGAAGTCGTGGCGGCTGCAGAGGAAGTCCGCCTTCCGCTCATAGTTATCGATGATAATGGAAGCATCACATACAGCATGCTCATCGAGCAGGTGCTCGATAAAATCCTTTACGGAGAGAATTACACTGATAACATCCTTAATAACACCATTTATCATCTGCTCAACTTCGAAAAGCACAGCAATTTCCCTGCTGCGCTGAGAGAAGCTGCTCTCAATAACAATTACCAGGTGGTGCTGATGACAGAGGAGTACAATACAATACTCACTGTTGAAACAAGGCACCTCGTAAAGATTGAAGATGCAGTGCAGGCTGCACGCAAACTTGACGCCTTTTCGATGACGGGCTTTACACGCGTAGAGATAGAGGGTGTCATTACATACTGGGGATTCATCAATATCAAGGATAAAAGATATATCCTCGTTATAGTAGACAATGAAGATGAGTACTCGGCTGCCGAGATGAGCAAGCTTGCTCAGACTATAGAGCTTGCTATCGGAATGTGGAAGTACACTCCTGACAGAGATTCCAGAGCTGAATTCATCAAATCAGCGGTTCGCGGCGATATTTCGTTCTGTCATACTCTTCTCGATGAGTCGGGACTCCGCGGCATGCAGTTCACCTGTGCTTTCTATATCAGGAATGCCGGGGATTCTGTCGATACGTTCATGGACATACTTGCTGAATACAAGAAGAAGGCTGATTTCGGTCTGCTTACTACTACAGAGTCGAACGAAATCTACGGGATTGTTTATACTGACGGCGGTCAGGAGAAGGGCATAGAAGTAAAGAATGCCTGCCTTGAGATGTTCGATAAGCTTAAGTCTGTTAAAAAGGACGAGAGGATATTCCATGTTACAGGTCTCGAGAGACTCGAGAGCTGCGTGGATGGCTTTAAAATGATCAACAAGACAGCCAGATACATGGAGAAGGTGTTCCCGTACAAGAGAGTGTT
>JBGUKU010000120.1:0-2458 GCA_045114615.1 Anaerovoracaceae bacterium | reverse complement strand
CCATCCAAGAAGATCAACTTGCAATTGTCCGTTTGCTGATGGTAGACGAGTCGTGTGCAAGCATATGATAGCGCTGTATTTTACTGCTGAGCCGAAGGCTGCAGAAAGTTTTCTCAAACAGGTCGAAGAATGGGAGGCTGAGGAGCAGGAACGTGAAAAGCAGCACTACGAAGAACTTCGTAAGTATGTAAACCAACTCAGTAAAGCTGAACTTCGAGAACGGCTATATGACGCGTTAGTTGAACTTGAAAAGAGAGACAACTATTGGAGATGAACGTTGTATAAATACTAATCAGAATGTAGTCGGGTCAATAAGAATGTATCTTTTCTGAGATAACCGAGATCAGACAATTGTTTCCGTTCCGGGATAACCGATGCATCGAAATCGTAACGAAAATACAAAAATTTGACTACAAACCGGAAAAGAATTAGCCGGAACTGCGCGTTAAGCTATGGGGCTGTCGCATTTGAATAAAATGTGGCAGCCTCTTAACTTAAACAGCAGACAGCTTCAGACAGAGAGCAAGCTCTCAGTCATCAGCAGTCTGCTGTTTTTGCTTTTTGCGCACAATAACACTACGCTTTTATTCTTCTATCTTTTACGCATTCACTTCGTAAAGATGATGGCCCAGTCTGCCCGCCTGTATACGGCGATGGAGATTACCTATGTTCTGAGCCATTGCCATGAGTACGCTTTCAGCATACACATTAGCCTGACCACGGCATAGGAATTGCCGGAACTTCTGATCCTCTTTCCATAGAGCGAAAGCTCCTTCAGCCTGGATGCTTCTGTTGACCCTGAGCTGAACACCTTCATCACTTACGATCCGATCCAGGCACTCCTTACGCTGCCTTTCGAATTTACGGGAGACACTGAGTGTTTTGAATCGCTCTTCTTCAGGGATCTTCCAGTTCTTGCCTTTGATGCATTCAGACTTGTGAGGACATCCGAGGCAGTCATCGCATCGGTATACTGTTTCCTGTCTCACATATCCGGAAGCGGTTTTTCGTTTCTTTGTATAACATGCCTTCAACTGGCAGCCGTTCATGCATGTGTAGAAGTCGCCTTTGGGATCATACGGCATATTCTCTTTGCGGCTGATGTCTTTTCTGTACTTTCTTGTCTTGGAGATCTCATAGTTTGCCGGTTTGATCACGGCTGTCATTTTTCGGTTTTCAAGGAAGCTGTAGTTCTCCTCACTCTCGTAACCGGCATCGGCTACGACCACGGGATATCTGTGCCCGAGAGATGCTTCCAGTCCTTTGAGAAAAGGGATGAGGGTCATCGTATCTGTAGGCCGTGGAGATAATGTGAGCCAGGATATGTATCCTGAGTCTACTCCGAGCTGCAAGTTGTATGCCGGCTTCAGCTGCCCATTGAGCATCGCATCTTCCTTCATCCTCATGAAGGTCGCATCAGGGTCAGTCTTGGAGTAGCTGTTCCGCTCGCCCAGTATACTGAGTTTCCTTGAATATTCTTTGAGACGATCGGCAGCTTCTTCAAGTTCTTCAACATGTCTCTGAAGCTGTGTTTTTCTCTTACCGCTTCCGTGAACGAACTCGATGCCTTCTTCTTCCTTGATTCGATACATCTGCCGGATCACTTTTTCGAGATGCTTCTCCTTGACTTCGCCATGCCATATCTTTCGCAGGCCGTATGTCTCCACACATTCCTGGACAAGCAGCGCCATCTTCTCCAGAAGCTTTGCCTGGTTCTTAGTAACAGACTTTTTCCAGACGAAGGTGTATTTATTGGCATTGGCCTCGATTTTGGTCCCGTCGATGAATATCTCTTTGCCGCTTATCTCACCAATTTCCATGAGATAGCTGACACTCATAGCAAGATATTTTTCGGCCACTTCTGCGAAATGGATAGATCGGAACCTGGCGATGGTCGCGTGATCAGGAGCCGACCTGCCTTCAAGCAGATACATGTAATTGATGTCTCTGCGGCAGGCCTTTTCGATGCCTCTTGATGAGAAGTTGCTTTCATGGTACGCGTACAACATTATCTTCAGCATCTGCCGAGGGCTCACCTGATTTTCCTTGACTTTGGAATAGGTCGAATACAGATCTCTAAGATCCAGTTCCTCCACAAATTGACCCAGGAGCCTCACACAGTCGTTATCCGGAATGATATGTCCGATCTCGAGCGGAAGTTTCAGTTGATACGGCCTTGAAAACGAAGTATAATTTTGCCGTAAAATGTTTTGGTTTAGCATACTAATATTTTACCATTACGTTCCGCACTCCAATAGGTGCGGAGCGTTTTGTTTTTTGATAAAACCAAGCATTTTCAAGGCTTTCAGCTGCTTTCGCTAAATGAGCCCGCCGTCAGGCGGGCAAGTTAAGAGGCTGCCACACTTTTTATTGAACTGCTACCCGTCAAGAGGACAGTGAAAAATTAAAAGATTTTTGCAACCAGTAACAGCAATGTTGCTGGTTGTTTTTTAGTTGC
>JBGUKU010000119.1:0-2746 GCA_045114615.1 Anaerovoracaceae bacterium | reverse complement strand
CCTGCAGAAGTACAGACAGCAGTAGTTATCCCGGCAGCAGAAATAGCAGCAGAGAAGGCAAAGACTGCAAAGGCAGCTGCACCGGCAGCAAGGGCAACAGCAAAGGCGGCAGAGGCAGCACCTGCAGCAGCTGAGATAATCGAGGCAGAGGCAGCAAAGACAGCGATGATCGCTGAGAAGGATGTCCCGATGGCAGGCGTGGCAGCTGAGAGCTCCTTCTGGGCACTCCTCAATCTCATCATGGCAGTACTCACAGGCATCATGTCCGCAGTACTCCTGGTAGGATACTTCGGAAGAGAAGATAACGATGAAGAGAATGAAGACGAGTCGACAGACCGCAAGGGCTTCGCAAGATTCATGAGCATCATCCCTGCTGCAGCAGCACTGATCCTCTTCGTGCTCACTGAGAACATGAGAAACCCGATGGTTCTCACTGACAGATGGACCGTACTCATGGCAGTCATCCTGATGATCCAGGCGGTCGTAGCATACATCGCTAAGAAGTCGGAAGACGATAACGATGATGATGAGATCGCAGAGGCTGCAAACGCATAGAAAGACAAACAGAATCCAACTCCATATATGCGGGATATATTCCCAACCCAGGACCTCGGCTGACGGGCCGGGGTTTTGGGCTGTATTGGATGTATAAAATTCAGACAAGTATGATAATATGAATAAAGCTTATGATCATATTCAGGAAAAAAACAGAAGATTGCTGCGGGATACAGGCTCAGTCAGCTGATTGGAGACAATAATATGAATAAGAAGTGGTGGCATGATAAAACAGCGTATCAGATATATCCGAAAAGTTTCTGCGATTCTAACGGAGACGGAGTCGGAGATATTCAGGGTATCATTTCCCGCCTTGATTATCTGCAGTCGCTTGGCGTTGATATAATATGGGTCTCGCCTTGCTACCCGTCGCCATGGGCAGATCAGGGCTACGACATCTCCGATTATTATAACGTGGATCCAAGATTCGGTACCATGGATGACATGGATCAGCTGATCAGAGAGGCGCGCAATCGAGATATGTACATACTGATGGATCTTGTCGTAAATCACTGCTCTGACGAGCATGAGTGGTTCCGAAAGGCATGTGAGGATCCTGACGGCAGATACGGAAAGTACTTTTACATTGAAGACAGGGGTCCATCGGGAGGGGTGCCATGTAACTGGCGATCTGCTTTTGGAGGTTCTGCCTGGGAACCGCTTCCCGGACATCCTGATAAATGCTATCTTCACCTGTTTCATAAAAAACAGCCTGACCTGAACTGGGAAAACCCTGAAGTGCGTGAAGAAGTGTATAACATTGTAAAGTGGTGGATGGAAAGAGGCATAGCGGGATTCAGGATCGATGCCATAATCGACATCAAAAAGGCTCTGCCTTTCAGGGATTATCCGGCGGGGAGAGAAGACGGCCTGTGCGATATAAGCGCTATGCTTGAGAATGCCGAGGGCATCGGAGAATTCCTTGGTGAATTGAGAGATGTAGCTTTTGCACCTTATAATGCTCTCACGATAGGCGAAGTGTTCAACGAAAAGTACGATGAACTGGGAGCTTTTATAGGAGAAAACGGATATTTTTCTTCGATGTTCGACTTCTCACATGTTGTGGAAGGGCAGAGCCGTCTTGGCTGCTATGACAACCGGATAATCGGTATTGATGATTATAAGCGGTGTGTTTTTGCTGCACAAAGGAGAATAGGAGATACAGGCTTTTTCTCAAATGTGATTGAAAACCACGACAGACCGCGGGCCGCAAGCTATTACCTGCCGGAATCCGGCAGAACAGAAGAGGGCAAAAAGTGCCTCGCCCTGGCATATTTCATGCTAAGGGGGCTTCCTTTTATTTATCAGGGGCAGGAAATAGGCATGGAAAATACTGTGTTCAGTTCACTCGATGATTTCGACGATATCGGCACTATTGGTGAATATCGCGTGTCCATTGATGCGGGGTTGAGTAAAGAGGAAGCCATGAGAGTAGCGAGCCTGTATTCAAGAGATAACGCCAGGACTCCGATGCAGTGGAATGCCGGCCATAATGCGGGATTCAGCGAGGCAGATCCCTGGCTGCCGGTCAACCCTGACTATAAACTGATAAATGTGAGTGAACAGGATGAACGTCAGAGTTCCGTTTTGAATTTTTACAGACAGCTTATTGCACTGAGGAAAAATCCGGACTACAGGGAAACTCTGGTATGGGGAGAGTTTGATCCGGTGTACGAAGACAGGAAAGAGCTGCTGGCTTATTACCGCAGATCAGATCGCACTTTGCTGGTTTTAGCCAATCTCAAATCAGAACCCGAAAATATAGATTTCGACCGTGAATATAAGGTGCTGCTGGACAGTATGGATCCGACTGATAAATATACGGATAAAACTCAGCAACAAACGCAGCGAGGCGTTAAGCTGCAGGCCTGGCAGGGCATGATTCTGGAGATCATGCCTGATTAGAGACAAAGGAGTGAACTTATGGTTCTGTATTTCAGTGCAACAGGAAACACGAGGTTTGTGGCAACAGAACTCGCAAAGTTCCTTGGGGACGAGGCTCTGGATCTGTGCGGGAAGATAAAGGCGCATGATTATTCAACGATCCGGTCTGATAAGCCATTCGTTTTTTGCGCACCGACATATGTATGCGAAGCTCCTGCTTTTTTCTACGACTTTCTCAGAAAGGTCGATCTTGCCGGGAGCCGCGATGTTTATATGATATCAACAAGCGGGGGCTACTCAGGAATAA
>JBGUKU010000118.1:0-2726 GCA_045114615.1 Anaerovoracaceae bacterium | reverse complement strand
CTGCAAGAGAACAAGCCGAGAGGGAAAGGAGGATCACTGAGCGCGAGAAGCAGCGCGCAGTGCGTAAGCTCACGAAGAAAGGACGGGATGTGGAGCGATGAATACACAACAACCTACAACACAAAAATTACTACTGCCTGCAGCTGTATAAGCTGTTTTTTTAATGAAAGGAGAAATTGAGTATGACATTGGAAATAATCAAGAAGATCGCATTGATCAGCGGTTCAGAAACAGGATTTAGAAAGGAATTGAACTTTGTATCCTGGAATGGAAAAGAACCAAAGTATGACCTCAGAGGCTGGTCGCCTGCAGGGGATAGCACTCAAGGGACTGACCCTGACAGAAGATGAGGCAAAAGAACTTCAGAAGGCACTGAACGATATATTCACTGAACAGGACTGAACAGGCCGAATAGTATCGTTCTGGACGGACGCAAAGCGCAAATTGTTGTGAGGGTCAAAAAACGGACTCCATTCTAGTTATAATCTACGCATAACAAGAACAATTGTTCGCAAGGTGCTTTAAGGCTCCTTGTGGAGCATTCAATGGAGTAGCAGATGGAAAAGATCCCTCGTATCAAAGTAATGATCACCAGACCAGATGGGACTGTGAGCGAGTTGAGGAACGCTCAATTCATTCCAGCCTTCTATTTGATTCCTATGAGTATTCTTGAAAAATGCGGAGTCGTACTGAATTCTATTCCCCGCACTTTCGTCGAACTCATGTGTGACTGGGATGCGCTAAAAATCGTAGAGAGCGATCAGTTCCGTTTATGCATCGTTGATTGCTATGCATATATGGTGTGGCCGTTTCTGTATCCTGAAATCAAATATATGGAAATGTTCTCGGGCGATGATCCTATATGGAGGCTAGCTCACTGTGCCCCGATCTGGATCAATGAACTTGAGAAAAGCGAGATCCTTCCTACGTTCAGGCAGATGCATGAGCATAGGCATATGTACACTACGCCGCTTTATGCTTCAGACGAGGATGTAGAAATCTATATGAATTTCATAGTTCCTAACGCTGTTAGACGGCATAATCTTGGACCAATAATAGAGGTGGTAAAAGATATGCGTTGCTTTGAAGACTATAACTATCAGAAAAGCAACCAGAAAAAGGACTTTTATCGTAAGTGGTATCACACGAGAACTCAGAAAGCAGAATTCTCTCTTGAAGGATTTAAAGAACGATACAGGAGGTATTATGACGGTGCCGAATGGGATGTCCCAGACCCGATCAGTTCGTTCGAAGAAGAGATAGAAGAAAAGGTAGATGTAGACAGATTCCTGTCCACGATCGAAGATAAAGACAAGCAGATATTACAGATGAGAGCAGAAGGCTACACCAATCAGGAGATCGCGGACAGGCTCGGCTACAAGACACACAGTGCCATAGTCAAGCGAATAAAAAAGCTTGGCAGGATGTATCAGGACTTCTCCGGCCTCAACTTCGGATTCTAATACGTTATCACTAAAGAAGAATAAATACGTTATATCTGACTCCCTTAGCCGGGAGTCTTTTTGTTATGGAAAAATATGGAGGGAATAAAATGTTTAAGCCTTTAAAACTAGTAGATGCGCAAGAACTATTGCTCACACCTTTGGATGATCCGGGATTCATAGTTGAGGATCTGATCCCGGGAGGTGTAACTGTGATTGCTGGTGATGAGAAATCCGGCAAGAGTTGGATGATGCTTCTTCTGGCCACATGCATAGCCACAGGACAAGATTTTCTCGGACATCCTGTTAAGCAGGGGGCGGTCCTGTATCTGAGCCTTGAAGATACCTATGTCAGACTCCAGAGAAGGCTCTTCAATCTCACCAATGAGGTGGGCTATGGCAGGATCATGCTCAGCATACAGAGCGGGACACTTGATGACGGTCTCATGGAGCAGCTGGAACATGCTCTTGAGAAACACCCAGATATAAATGTCATCATCATTGATACACTTCAACTTATCCGCGGTAATGACAAGGAGGTCAGCTACGCCAACGATTACGCTGACGTTACGATACTTAAGGAATTTTGCAGAAAACATAAGCTGTCAATTTTAGTAGTACACCACACCAGAAAGCAAGGAGATGCGCACCGTATATTTAATAGGATCAATGGCAGCAAAGGATTGAACGGCGCCGTTGATACAATGTTGCTTCTTGACAGAGAGAATGAGCACAGCAACAGCGGGACACTGCATATAAAGGGCAGAGATATCCAGCCTCTGGAAGTCGTCATGGAATTCAATGACTGTAAGTGGGAGCTGGTCAGCATCAGGACTCAGGAAGAAATCGCGGCTGCGAATACTCCGGAGGTCATGCATAGACTGGTGGACTTTATCAGAGAAAGACGATTCTGGAAAGGCTCTGCCACTGAATTACTCGAAGAACTTGGCGATCAGTCGGTCGGCGCCAATGTCATAACAAAGTATGTAAATCAGTATAAGTGCAGTCTCCTGCTTGACGAAGGAATAGTATACAAATACAGCAGAACTCATGCTGATGGAAGGGTGCTTTCCTTCGAGCTCTGTGACAGCTGTGACGGCGGTGACAGTATTGACGACCGCGCCGACTAAAGCTGTCACAGCTGTCACGACCGACACGCTAAGACTTGCATTAAGACCTGCGGATGCAGAAGTTCTGGAATTCATCACAAAGTCCCCGGACGATTGTTTACAGTATCGTAACGCCGATGGTAGTATTGACTTGGACGGCGTCAGAGAGATGATG
>JBGUKU010000117.1:0-5735 GCA_045114615.1 Anaerovoracaceae bacterium | reverse complement strand
AGTACCGTGTGATTTCCTTCAGATACATATCAATGTGCTTTTTTTCAACTATGACTATAGGCATGCACCCGATAGGGCCCTTTTCGATAATCTTCACATTATCGAGGTTTCGCCCATATCCCGCATCGCTGAGGAAGTTCTTCTCATAATCGAGCTGGTACTTATATCTGAGGATCTCTACTATAGATGAATTAGCATCAAGGTCCTTATTAAGCTTTGCCCTTCCGGCAAGAAATTCATCCGCCTTATCAAGACACTCCTGCTCCGTCATACCTGATACAGATTTTCTCTGCCTCCGATCATATTCGTCTTTATAGCAGAACCTGTATTCAATAAGTCCGCTCGGCTTTATTCTGAATGAACCATCACCATTCTGGGCTTTCGCTTTTTTCTTCCTTCTTGCCATTTTGCTGTATCCTTTCTATTGCCAGTATCTTTCTCTGTCTCTGTCATGGCGCTTCGAGAAATACTCTATAGCTGCATGAGCCTCTACCACCTTTGTCCGGCCAAAATCTGCGGCCGGGAAAGACGGATCATTAAACAGTTTTAAAACTGTTCTTTCACTCCATCCAAGGAGTTCCTGCAGCTCGCTTACTGTATAGAAGCGGAGTTCACTCGAAATGCACTGTTTATGCGTCTGTGTATCTCTCATGTCGTCCTCCGTGTGCACCCGGAGTTTGTAATATCACGTTACTCCGGGTGGTCAATTCTTAACATTATAATGTGTAATTTCAATTAGTCTTGCTATTTCTTCGCTTTTCTGCATTTGATCTTCGCGCCGCGCTCTGCCAGGCGACAGGCTCTGGTTATCTTCTTCATGATGTCCGGCGGCAGCGTGCAGCAGTATTTCTCAAACTGATTGATATTCACCACGGCGCGCTGCTCGCAGCAGAACATCGTTTGCCGGGATAAACCACGCGTAAGCGGTATCACAACATGGGTGCACATACCGGTTTTTTTCAGCTCGGATGTGCCGGGAACGACTATCACAGATTCGGACTTCCTGTTCTGCCAGTCGCTCTGCGTGACCAGAAGAGGCCTGTACCCTCGCTGGATCCCTTTTTGGGGGTCAGAGTCCAGATTGACCGCCCCCATATACACATCTCCCCGCTCTACATGGAAGGGCTTCTCCCACTTGTTTATCAATTTGCTCATATCAGCCTCCTGTAGAATTCAGTCTCGATATCCAGGTCAAGTCTGAAAAGGAGTTCTTCCGGATCGAGATCGCAGAGCATTCTGAACCATCTGGATTCAATGAAGTCTTCGCACTCCTTCATCATGGCTGCCGCCTTTTTGTTCTCAGGATTCCTGAGCACTGCTCTGTAGGAGCGGGTGTAGTCCTTGACGGCCTGCAGCACTATGCTTTCGGCAAGCGATTCGTAGCCGCGACTGTTATCAAAATAGATCCTTCTCATATCTGCCACCTTTACATCGCCGCAAGCAGCGCCTTTCTCATGTCTCTTATCTCCATGCGGATCTCCGTGATAGTGAGATTCAGTTCCCTGCGGATATCCGTTACCGTCTTGTCTTCGAAGATCAGCTCTTCGATCATCCGAAGCTGTATCTCCGACATACTCATGAGTGCGAATCTCATGCCCTCGTCGCCGATCCTTTCGATCCAGCTGCGGTCGCGTCTCTTCAGATATATGCAGCGGATGCCCTGTACCGTGATCAGCAGATCCGCCATCTCGCTTATCTGGTCCTCGAACCAGACGAAGCCGTCTTCTCTGTAGTTATTTCTCATCGCTTCCTGCCTCCATCATTCTCACTATCAGTTCTCCGACATTGCCGTAGCCGAGCCCTGTCGTCTCGCTCAGATAGTTCGCGAAGTCCACGCAGTAGGCTCTGACCATCATGCAGCGCGTGTCATCAGGGTTCTTTTCAAGTGCTCTGTTGGCTTCGGCGTAATCTCTGCAGAAGCTCGAAAGCACATTGACCATTCCGTATACGTAAGGATTGGTTCTGTAGTTGTTTTCAAAGAGTTTTGCCATTTTCTATTTCCTCCGTTTCCGTTATCGAATACACAGGTTTCCCTGCATCTGGTGTTTCGAGTCAAAATCGAAAATCATGTATATAAGGAAGGCGTGTCGGAGGATGCAAAAAGTATCCTCAGACACGCCGTCTTACTTGTCATTGTTTCGATCCTGTATTTGTCCTCGACACCCCCAGTTCACCGGGAAACCATCAGGCAGGGATCAGCGGAATCCCTTCATAAGGCGTTACCCTTCCCCGCAGGTCTTACGGAGCCGCCCTCATTGCGTGATCCTGCATTTCTGCAGGGCTGTGACTGAGCGGAAGTATCATTGTACCCTGGGATTGTCATCGCACATTGAAGTTGCTATCTTCCTTTTGGACCCGTGATGTTTATCGCTCGCCTGATATGATCAGGGTCTTGGCGCATCGGTCCTGCATGCTCGAAGCTTGTGGCCTCATATTCCAGGGCTCGTACCTGATTGAATGTGTATTCAGTTCTGTAGGTTCCCGAGAGGTTTTTAATTAGTCCTCTCACCTGTAGGCCACGGGAAGGCCAAAAATATGGCATTATTCAAAAACTTTTTTAAATTTTTTTATTACGGTCCTGTTTCTCTTGGATGCGGTGGACTGATCGATGCCGCTGTCATGCGCATAATCATTGATGCTGTCGCCGTATTCGTAGACGGATTCATAGAGTTCATCCTGCTTTTCAGACAGGCTCCTCCTGCCGTCATCAAATCTGTCGTCATATCTGCTGAAGAGCTGACCGGCGCATCTGATATAGACTTCTCCTCTTTCAGTGCTGAGCCACTCACCGTCTTCTCCGTCATCGAGCGAGACATGCCTTCTGGTCTCAGCGTGGTTGTTGTTGTATTCGAGTCTGTCGAGCTCCTCCAGAACGCTGATCCATTCTTCACTGATCTCAATGGTTTTGTTTTCATTTGCGAATTCGTACTTGTATTTCATTTGTAAGCCTCCGTGTTTTCCGAAACGTTGATGTAACCTGCGAAAAACACGCGGCCTACGGGGGTCTGCACTCAGGCAGAAGTATTGAATGTATATGCATGACTGCCATGCTCCTTTCGGTAGTGTCTGGCAGACATGCAGCAGAATCAGGGCATAAAAAGTGCCCCGCACCCACTTTCGTGAGTACGGGGCTTGCTGCCCTTCTTATTTAATTGTATGCTGCCGGTCTCCCAGCATATACAGTGTAACCCGGCGAAACTAACTGCACAATCATCTTATACTCGCCTTATTCTCTTCATAAACTCTTCGATAACTCTTCGTATACTCTCCGGTCTAATGCATGAAGTCGGCAAGTGTCATCTGCTCGCCTGTATATCTTACCGGATTGCAGCATGCAGTTATCTCCCGCTTGTATTCTTCGAACTCAAGAGCGAAGAGTATGACTGCATATTTCTTCTTCTTATAGAAGTTCTGCTCCGAAATCCTCAGCTCCTGTGCTGCCTCAGCTCCTGTGAATCTGAAGCTTGACATATAGCACAGGGTCAGTATGCTCACGAACTCCGGGCCGTAATCATCAAAGGTGTAGACGTTCATCTTGACCTGATCCATCACCCTTACCATCCAGCCTGTCCTGAGCGACCTTCGGATATCCGACTCAAACTTGTTTTTCGTATACTCCGAGGCAAAGAACTCAAGCCTTGTCAGAGCTGAGCTCATCTGGCTGCTGATATCGCTTTCATACGACTCGCTGCAGATATCCTCGAGTATATCCTCCGCATCCAGTGCATTGTTTCTGCTGACATCGCGGTAAAGCTTCAGCAGTTTCTTTCCGAACCTGTACAGGTATTCGTAATCATATCCGGCCAGTGCACACTGGTCCTTTATCCTTGTTTCCAGACTTACTTCTGTACGCATTTGCGTTCCTCCCTTTTGAATAATCCCATACAGCAATGCCTTGCCCACAAGCCAGGATGTATCGAACAAGGGAAACGGCCCGGTATCATCCTCGCCTGCTACTTTGGTTCTTACTGTATGAAAACTATCTTTGATATGCCGCAGCTGCTGCGCCGGCAGCCACTTCATATGCATGTGATGACCTATTGTTTGTCGTTCGAACGCTTTTCATTCTGTATGAGGAGCAATGCATTGAAAGATCACGATCTCCACATCATGTATTGCCTCTCTTTTGAATGACGAGGACATTATATCTATATAAGAACGTTTGTTCAAGTGGTTTTATGCATGTTTTTTTACTGCACTCAAAAGGCGGTCAATAATGACCGCCTCGCTTCACAGAGCCTTATTTTGCTCAGTTTCAGAGCACCCCTGTTTTTCATCGATTATTATGTTTTTTTGAGCTGCTACTCGAAACAAGCATATTTTTAGTTTCCCTTTTCATTTGATGGCACGCTTTCCATGGATATGATGTTTTCATTCTCATCTACAGTAAATCTGGCGATCACATTGCCGTCTTTATCCCACTTGATTCCATGGAGATCTTCATATGTAACTGAAATAGCATCTGCCTCTATTCTTGCGGATATGATTTTCTCTTCTGGCCGTACATAATCATCAACACCATACTGTTGTTCATATCGCACAAGTTCACCTATGTATTCAGGCGGATCATTATTGATTCCCTGATCCTTGGTCCAGACAGTCTGACCATTTACTTTCACAGTTTCCGCTTGACTAAGATCAGCACTTTCCTTATAAAAGCCGTCTAATATCCAGTAACTGCGCGGATTCCTCGAATCCGATTCCATTTTTCCTCCAAGAGCAGTTCTTTTTATGGCAATATTTATCTCTTTTGGATCATCTGTGTCTTCAAATGTAATACTGAATCCGCCATCCCAGTTCATTTGGTATGTAAAGAACAGTCCTTCTCCTCCATCTGTTCCCAGGTCATACCTGCAGACATCATCTATTTTTAAATCAGCTGGATCCACTTTTATGATATCCGCAGTGTTTAGAAACTGGAGTCCTCCAAAGAACACTACTACTACCAACAAAGCTATCAGGACGCCTCGTATCGTTCCATTTCTTCTTAGCGCACTGACGCCATCGCGAAATTCTTTGAAAGATGCATCCTTATCCTGCTCAATGAGGTTCCCTTCAATTGTCTCGTCACTGCGGATGCTGTTCAGTTCATTTCTGCAGCTCTCGCAGTCTTCAAGGTGCGCCTCAATTAAATCGCTGGTATCGTTGCTAACGACTCCGTCATGGTATAAAGGCAGCAGATCCCTCACTACCGCGCACGGCAGGTCTTTTCTTTTATCAGTCATAGCCAGTTCTCCTTCCGTAACATCTCTATTATTTTCTTCCGTGCCCTGTGATACGTGACACGAGCCCAGCTCTCCGTCTTTCCGAACAGGGAGCTTATGTCTTTGAATGACAGGTCTCCGAACACCTTTAATGTGAATACTTCTTTGTACGGTTCATCCATCTCATGGATTATCCTGTGTACCTGACGAAGCAGTTCTCCATCGGCCAGTACTTCTTCAAGCTGTGGTGAACCGCCTGGCATCTGAGGAGGCTCCTCAGGCATCGCTTCAAACTGGATCTTGCCGGAACGCCGGCATTTGTCGATCCAAATATTTCTGCCTATAGAGCACAACCATGAATAATAGCTGCTCTCTCCTCGGAAGCTCTCCGCCGATATGGCTTTTACAAAGGTATCCTGAGTAATATCTTCGGCTTCTTTTTCATCTCTGCAGAGAGAAAGGATGTAGTGATAGACAGCCTGGTATTCTGCATTGATAATCTCTTCAGTTATTCTTCCTGGTTTAGCCGCC
>JBGUKU010000116.1:0-20610 GCA_045114615.1 Anaerovoracaceae bacterium | reverse complement strand
AGAACTCTTACAGTGAAATGAACTCCGGAAACCGGTAGCGATCGCCTCCAAAAAAAGCAGCATTTCTGTTTGTGTTAAGTGTTACTGGTCACATTGATTAAAATCTGTAGTCTTACTTCAATCAGTTTTAGACCTAATAATACAGATAAGAAGAGAAGAGAAACGCCGGACGGCGAAACGAAGACTCCGATCTTCAGGAACAAGGCCGATGGGCGTATGGATATAAAGGAGGTAACGTCATGTTAGTAGAGGGAATCATTATAGCAGTCGCAATGGCAATGTACGTAGGTGCTGAGTGGACAACTGAGGACGTAATTGATAAATAATCAGGAAAAAATGGTTTGTAATCCATAATACGATCATAAAAAAGAGATCCGGAGATGAAAGTCTCCGAATCTCTTTTACATTGCTTTTACTTTTTAAATTATGAAAGTCCGATCACTTTCCTTTTATACATCGGATGGCGTAATCATAAAACTTCTTTGCCGCTGCCGTCATGTGTTCTTTCGATGTATATGCTATACCAAATTCCACCTTCTGAGGCGGATCGAGTGGCAGCTTCACAAGATGATCGTTCCAGTACTGGGCTGAAAGCTCGTTAACAAAGCTTACTCCAAGGCCCATTCTCACCATAGCGAGAGTCGCCGGCGTATCGTATGTGGTGTATTTGACATTCGGTGATACGTTGTTATTTCTGAAAATATTCTGTATCTCAAGATCCTTGCCCCAGGAAGTCATTATGAAATTGTCATTTTCGCATTCTTTGATCGGATAGGCATCAGCGCCTGCCAGCCTGTGACTTTCAGGTACAACCGCTATCACAGCCTCCTCTGCAAGCGGAGTCCATTCGTAATCCATCGGCTCCGCATAAGCAAGGAATCCCATGTCAGCCACATGATCATCGAGATGTCCGAAAATCTCGCTGCGGATGCCTTCCATTATATCGAACTGCACCTCCGGATAATCGCGCTGGAATGTGCGGACGATCTCCGGAAGCCACGTGGTGGCAACGCTCGGATAAGCTGCTATTGTAAGATTACCGACGGAGACTCCCTGCATCTCGGATGCCAGCTCGTACATCTCTTTTTCACGGGCAAGATAAGAGCGGACTATAGGAGCCAGCTTTGCTCCTTCGGATGTCACCTTAACGCCCTTCTTTGAACGGACAAGCAACGTGCGCTTTCCATATTGCTATTTCTTCCTGATATCTTCAATAACTTCAGCAGCTGCAGCGATTATTCCTGTGGCGTGCTGGCGCATCTCCGATGCGAGGGCCGGGTCGGCCTTCGCGATGGCCGGCAGATTTGCCTCTACATTGTAGCTTGCGCATCTGATGCCGGCATCGAGGCAGCGCGCCGCAACGTATATGTCACTTTCGAGCATCTTGTTGGAACGGCCTTTCAGTGTCGCTGCAAGGCGCAGTGCAGCCAGCGAGTCCTCCATCACCATAAGCGGTGCTTCGGCAGCAAGGACCGAAACCGAAGAGATGGCGGCCTGCCTGTCTGCCCTGAGGGCTTCTTCTATCTGGTCCATGATCTCAACTGTCATGCCCTCTTCATCTATTTTGTCTATAGTATGACCTTCGGCTCTGAGTCTTTTTATCTCAGCTGATACCCTGTCCACCTGTATGTCTGAAAACAGACGCGGTAATGCATAGGCTTCAGACACCTTGCCGAATGCTTCGGCATCATTGTCGATTCCGTCCGTAAGACTTCCAAGCAGTATCTCAGCCTCACTGAGAATGTCCTTGTTGAGTTCTTCGAACTCAGCGTACTTCGGCTTTCCTATAGTGTGGTTTGCGACCATCATTATAAGGGCGGCTCCCTGCGCTGACATCAGCGCAGCGGCGGCTCCGCCGCCGGGGGTCGGGTCCCCCGACCCGAGCCGCTTCAGATACTCTTCTATACTAATATCCTTGAATGATCTGCTCATTCCTATACCTCTTTCAGTTTATTCTCCCGGGATCTCCACTACCGGTGCTTCCTTTGGCGCCATTACCGGCATCTCGCCCTTCGATTCCCTGCTCTCCAGCAGTTCTCCCATGCGCCCGTTCCTCTTTGCGAGTATTATTATTACTACTATCAGCAGCACATCTATGAACACAGCAGGTACACCGCCTTCAACTCCGAACTCGTAGCTGTAGATCCAGTTGCTGATACCGGTAGCAGCATCCAGATGGAAAACGGAGGCCTCCGAAACGAGTCCGCTGTTAGGCAGTCCGAAGAGGAAGTTCTGTGTGAAATTCCACATCGTATGTATTCCGAAGCATGTCCATATGCTTCCCGAATACCAACGCAGCATCGAATATGCTATGCCGCAGATGATCAGATCTGCCAGTGACAGTGCAGTCATTCCCGGATTACTTAAGTGCATCAGTCCGAATAAAGAACCGTTGATAACTATTGCCATCCACAGAGGATAGTGAACGTTGATCCTGTCGTACAGAAAGCATCTGCACCAGAGTTCTTCAGATGTGCTCTGGAAGAACACGCACACCAGCGCGAAAATCATCAGCGGGATCTGCGACGCGGAAAAATCGAAGTATAGCTTGATGTCTCCATGAAGCAGCGCGCACAGTATACAGAAGAAGTTTGTGAGGAATCCAAGCAGGAGTCCAAGGCCCAGCTTGCTCATGCTCTTTCCTTCGCGCGAAGGTCTGAAAGTGCTGATCATGAATCTGTTCTTCTTCACTATCAGACATAGAAGAACAAAGAACAGGCACGACACGATCAGTGGGGTGTAGTACTCGAGAACAAAGGACAGACCGGCAGACTGATTTGGAACCAACCGCCTCGGCAGGCTGCCTATAAGCAGCACCAGAATGCCGTCCATTAGTTCGTAAAGCGCGAACCATATAAGCACTATCCAGATTATCCTGTTTGTGAAATGTGTTTTTGTAAAAATATTTTTCATCGTTCAGGCCTTCGGTTCCTTATTTAAAGTACCTTATACCGCTTTCAAACATGTGCATGAAGTATTCTCCCGGCACATTCTTATAGAGTCCGTTTCCTACTCTCTCGGCGTGACCCATCTTTCCGAAAACTCTGCCATCAGGTGATGTGATGCCCTCGATGGCCATCACTGAACCGTTCGGGTTGAAAAGGATGTCTGATGTAGCATTGCCTTCGAGATCTACATACTGCGTTGCTATCTGACCCATGGCTGCGAGGTTTTTAACCACGTCGTCCGGTGCGATGAATCTTCCTTCACCGTGCGAGACAGGAACTGAATAGATATCTCCTACGTTGGTATATCTCAGCCAAGGTGACTTGTTGGAAGCTACTCTGACGCGGACTATCTTCGACTGATGGCTTCCTATCGTGTTGAAAGTCAGAGTCGGGCAGTTCTCATCAGTGTCTATGATTTTTCCATATGGCACGAGTCCAAGTTTTATCAGAGCCTGGAATCCGTTGCAGATGCCGCACATCAGTCCGTCGTTCTTATCCAGAAGTTCCGTTACTCCCTCAGTAACAGCAGCGTTCCTGAAGAATGCTGTGATGAATTTAGCGGAACCGTCCGGTTCGTCGCCGCCCGAGAATCCTCCCGGAATGAATACGATCTGAGCTTCTTTCAGAGCTGCCGCAAACGCCTCGACCGATCTGCTGATCTCGTCGGAGCTGCGGTTTTTGATAACCATTATCTCAGGTACTCCGCCTGCCTCACGTATAGCGCGTGCGCTGTCGTATTCACAGTTTGTGCCCGGGAATACCGGTATGAGCACCTTTGGCTCCGCGCGCTTGAATACCGGCGTATGCCAGCTGCGCGCTCTGTATTCAAGATTGCTGACCGGGCCTGTCATGCCTGCGACCAGTGTAGGGAAGACAGTCTCGAGTCTGCCCTGATAAAGTGCCAGCAATTCAGCAAGGCTGACACTCTCCATTCCATTGCTGATAGTCTGCTCACCGGTTGTGTATCCGAGGAGTTCTATGTCGAAGGAGCGTCCTGTGAGCTCTGCCTTGTCAGTTACCTCAAGCACAATGCTGCCGTAGCAGTATCCGAAGATGTCCTCAAGATCCATCGGCTCAAAATTGAATCCGATGCCGTTTCCGTAGCTCATCTTCATCACGGCTTCAGCAATTCCTCCGATGCCCGGTGTGAAGGCTGCGACTGCCTCGCCGGATGCTATCATCTCAGAAGCCTTGTTCCACAGTCTGATAAGTGAGTCGGCCTTCGGGAGTCCTTTTCCGGCACCGCTGCCGTCTTCATCTACATAAGGCTTCAGAAGCACTACCCTGTGCCCTGCTTCTTTGAACTCAGGTGAAACTATATTGCCGGTCTTGCCCATTGTGACAGCGAAAGAGATGAGCGTAGGAGGAACATCAAGGTCTTCGAATGTGCCGCTCATGGAGTCCTTGCCGCCGATCGAACCTATGCCGAGACCCATCTGTGCCTCAAAAGCACCGAGCAGAGCCGCGAAAGGCTTGCCCCATCTTGCTCCGTCCTGCTTAGGTGAACCGAAGTACTCCTGGAATGAGAGATATACTTCATTGAACGATGCTCCTGTCGCTATCAGCTTTGCGACGGATTCTATGACTGCGAGGTACGCGCCGTGGTAAGGTGATGCCTCGGAAATGTAAGGGTTGTATCCCCATGCCATCAGTGAACAGTCGTCTGTCTGTCCTTTTATAAGCGGGATCTTGTGTACCATTGCCTGTATAGGCGTGATCTGGTTGATGCCGCCGAACGGCATCAGCACTGTGCCCGCTCCTATAGTTGAATCGAAACGCTGCGACAGTCCCTGCTTGGAGCAGGTATTAAGATCAGCAGCCACCTTGCGCATGCCCGTAGCAAAACTTCTGTTACTGCCGTACATACTCGTCGACTTCCAGTCTCCAGGCGCCTCAGGTGCGATATCTATGTGCTTGTCTGCTCCGTTCGAGTTAAGGAACTCTCTGGATATGTCTACTATCTTTTTGCCGTTCCACCACATCACAAGACGCGGCTCCTCGGTGACTGTAGCCACCTTTACGCACTGGAGGTTCTCGCCATTCGCGATGAGTTTGAACAGTTTCTCGTTATCGGCGGCAATTACGCATGCCATTCTCTCCTGCGACTCGCTTATTGCGAGCTCTGTGCCGTCGAGACCTTCGTATTTTTTCGGAACTGCATCAAGGTCGATTTCGAGACCGTCAGCCAGCTCTCCGATGGCAACGCTGACTCCGCCCGCTCCGAAATCGTTGCATCTTTTGATCATACGGGTCGCTACTCCGTCACGGAAGAGTCTCTGTATCTTTCTTTCTTCAGGAGCATTTCCCTTCTGGACTTCGGCGCCGCATGTCTCTACGGAATGTACGTCGTGAGCCTTTGAGGAACCGGTCGCTCCTCCGATACCGTCGCGGCCTGTGGAACCGCCGAGAAGCATGACTATGTCGCCCGGCTCCGGCCTTTCTCTTCTGACGTTGACTGCAGGAGCAGCCGCCATGACGGCTCCGACTTCCATGCGCTTTGCGGCGTATCCCGGATGATATATCTCATCGACTATGCCCGTACACAGTCCTATCTGGTTTCCATAGCTTGAATAGCCCTTTGCTGCTGTGGTCGTGATGGTTCTCTGCGGCAGCTTTCCCGGCAGCGTCTCTGACACAGGCTGAAGCGGATCTGCCGCGCCTGTGACTCTCATTGCGGAGTATGCATACGCTCTGCCTGACAGCGGATCTCTTATGCATCCGCCAAGGCATGTAGCCGCTCCGCCGAACGGCTCTATCTCTGTCGGATGATTATGTGTCTCATTCTTGAAAAGCAGCAGCCATGGTTCTTTCTCGCCGTCTACTTCAACATTGATCATCACTGTGCATGCGTTGATCTCTTCAGACTCGTCGAGTTTATCGAGTTTGCCTTCTCTCTTAAGAAGTCTTACCGCGATCGTTGCGATATCCATGAGAGTGACCGATTTGTCCCTTCCCAGATCCCTTCTGACAGCAAGATAGTCCTTGTAGGCTTTCTCGAGCAGAGGATCCTCGAAGGTGACGCTGTCAATAACCGTATTGAAGGTCGTATGTCTGCAGTGATCAGACCAGTATGTGTCTATCATCCTCAGCTCTGTGATCGTCGGATCTCTGTGCTCAGTGTCACGGAAGTATTCCACACACATTGCCAGATCTGCCTCGTCCATAGCGAGTCCCATCGACCTTATGCATCCCCTCATCTCGGCTTCGGTCATATTGTTGAATCCCTCGAGCACCTTAACCTCAGTAGGTATCTCATAATGCATCTCAAGGGTCTCAGGCTTTTCGAGGGAGGCCTCCCTCGTCTCTACCGGATTGATCACATAATTCATCACTGCATCGATATCGGCAGGCATGAGCTCTCCGTAGAGCACATATACTCTGGCGAACCTTACCGCAGGCCTCTCTCCGCGGCTTAATATCTGTATGCACTGTTCAGCTGAATCCGCGCGCTGGTCATACTGGCCGGGAAGAGCTTCCACGGCAAAAATGAACGCCCTTTTGTTCTCTCTTTCCTCACCATCATACGCATAACCGTTGCCGTCTACGAAAAGGCCGGTCAGTTCTTCAAGTGAATCAGCTGTGTTGTCGAGCTGCGGTTCGGCAAACACCTTCCACCTGCAATCCTCAAACAGCGTCTCGTCGATGTCCTCAACATCATATCTGTTAACGATCCTTACATTCTCAATACGCTCAATGCCCAGCAGTGTTTTCAGCTCACTCCTGAGTGCCGCCGCATCGTTTGTAAGGCCTTCTTTTTTCTCTACATAGATCCTGTAGACCATTATTCGCTCCTTTATCTGACAGCTTTCAAAGCTCTCTGTCCTATATCCGCCCTGTAATACTTGTTTGCAAAATCTATTCTGTCGAGCATGTCATACGATGCTTCTATGGCTTCCGCCAGAGTCGGCTCTACAGCCGTGACTCCGAGCACCCTTCCGCCTGAAGTGAGCAGTCTGCCTTCTTCTTCGACAGCTCCTGCCACATATACATTCGGAAGAACATCCTCAGGTATCTCTATCTCATATCCTTTTTCATAACTGACAGGGTATCCGTCCGAAGCAGCGATAACACAGCATGCGCTGCCGTCCTTCCACCTGACATCCACGTCTGCCAGCCTCTCCTCTGTAACTGCCTGCATTATGGTAAGAAGATCCGTATCGAGAAGCGGAAGCACTACCTGAGCTTCAGGGTCTCCGAACCTGCAGTTGTACTCGATGACCTTCGGACCTTTTTCGGTAAGCATAAGGCCGAAGTAAAGGCAGCCCTTGAAGGTGCGTCCCTCTGCGTTCATCGCGCGCATCGTCGGCACGAATATCTCCTCCATGCAGCGTGCCGCCGCCTCATCCGTATAGTACGGATTCGGTGCGACGGTGCCCATGCCGCCCGTGTTGAGGCCCGTATCGCCGTCGCCGGCGCGCTTGTGGTCCATCGAGCTTATCATCGGGACTATGGTTTTGCCGTCCGTGAACGCAAGAACCGACACCTCCGGTCCTTCGAGGAACTCCTCGATGACGATGCGGTCACCGCTCTCTCCGAATTTATGATCTTCCATCATCGACTTAACGGCAGCAACGGCATCCTCGCGTGTCTCCGCGATCACGACTCCCTTGCCGAGAGCCAGGCCGTCTGCCTTGATGACGGTCGGTATAGGTGCGCTTTCGAGGTAGTAAAGCGCATCATTTATGTTATCGAACGTATGGTAGCGCGCTGTCGGTATTCCGTATTTCTTCATGAGGTTCTTGGAGAACACCTTGCTGCCCTCGATAACCGCAGCCGCAGCTTTTGGTCCGAAGCACGGTATGCCGATATTTGTGAGCTCATCAACGCATCCCATAACGAGCGGATCATCAGGCGCCACAACTGCATAGTCAGGCCTGTGTTCCTTCGCGAAGGCCTTTATGCCCTCAATATCTGTCGCCTTGACCGGAAAGCATTCCGCGTCCATGGCGATTCCGCCGTTGCCGGGCAGTGCGTAGATCCTGTCTACGCCGGCATTCTCTCTCAGTTTTTTTATAATGGCGTGCTCACGGCCGCCTCCGCCGACTACCAGAATATCCATCCCGTGCGCTCCTTCCGATATGTCTTTCCTTAGTGATGGAACAGACGCATGCCGGTAAATGCCATCGCTATCCCCAGCTTGTTGCAGCAATCTATAACTGCGTCATCGCGGATCGATCCTCCCGGCTGCGCGATATAACTTACTCCGGATGCAGCCGCTCTCTGCACATTGTCGAAGAACGGGAAGAAGGCGTCCGATCCGCATGAGACTCCACTGATCGAGTCGAGATATGCCCTCTGCTCTTCATCGGTAAAATACTCCGGCTGCTCTGTGAAATACTTCTGCCAGACGCCCTCGGCGCAGCAGTCCTCTTCATTTTTGTTTATGTAAGCGTCTATGACATTATCCCTGTCAGGACGCCTGATCTCGTCTTTAAAAGGCAGGTTCAGCACTTTGTCGTGCATGCGCAGGAACCATGTGTCGGCCTTGCCTCCCGCGAGTCTTGTGCAGTGAACTCTGGACTGCTGGCCTGCGCCTACGCCGATAGCCTGACCGTCATGCGCATAGCATACGGAATTCGACTGGGTGTATTTAAGTGTGATAAGTGCCACAATTAGATCACGGACAGCTTCCTCAGGGAGATCCTTCTTCTCTGTCACGACATTCGAAAGCAGATCGCGGTCTATCCTGAAGAAGTTGTGTCCCTGCTCAAAAGTGACTCCGAATACCTGCTTTCTCTCTTTCTCAGGAGGAAGGTAGTCCGGATCGATCTGCACGATGTTGTAACCGCCCTTTTTCTTCTGCTTCAGGAGAGCCAGAGCTTCGTCAGTATAGCCCGGGGCGATGACTCCATCCGATACCTCACGCTTGATGATTCGAGCTGTCGTCTCGTCGCACACATCCGAAAGCGCGATCCAGTCGCCGAATGAGCACATGCGATCCGTTCCCCTTGCCCGTGCATATGCGCAGGCCAGAGGCGAGTCGTCCAGGCCTTTGATGTCGTCCACGAAGCATGCCTTCTTCATCTTGTCAGTAAGCGGGAGTCCTACGGCGGCGCCTGCCGGGCTGACGTGCTTGAATGAAGCGGCAGCCGGCATTCCGAGAGCTTCTTTGAGCTCGCGGACGAGCTGCCACGAGTTCAGCGCGTCAAGAAAGTTAATATACCCCGGTCTGCCATTG
Source organism: Anaerovoracaceae bacterium (assembly GCA_045114615.1). Classification (GTDB taxonomy): domain Bacteria; phylum Bacillota; class Clostridia; order Peptostreptococcales; family Anaerovoracaceae; genus Crickella. The sequence continues at coordinate 11,484 of JBGUKU010000116.1, read as the reverse complement.
AGGACCTCGAGTGGCAGCTCAGCGCCGCCCTCCATGAATATCCTTGCAGGTTTCTGATTCGGGTTGCATCCGTATTTAAGTTCGAATTCTTTCATACCAGATTCTCCTAATAGCGCAGGCTGTTGCCGGAATCATATCCGGCCGCCTGCTATTCTAGCAATTCTTATTTATCAGACGGCTTTCGCTTTTTCCGCTTGAAATATCCGTGTATCTCACATACAGCGAGATCTTGTTGTCTTCATCGAGGGCATTCCAGATCTCATTTGTGAACGCATCGATGTCGTCAGGTATCTCCACCCGCTCAGGCTCTCCCCGGAATGTAGGGAGCGGGTTGCCGTCATGTTCATATGTATGGATAAAGTGCCCTGTTCCGCAGACCGGTGTATAATCATAGCCGAAGCGGTTGCATGCGTTTCCTTCTGCATCGGCGCTCTTAAGTATGCTCATCCTGTATCTGAAGGTTCCGTCATCACCGAATACTGCCTCTGCGCTGATACGCGGCGTGAAATTCGGGGCATCCGGTTCGAAGCATCTGGACTCGAGCGCCTCATAGAACGACTTGCCTTCGGCAAGACCGTTATATATCGTGTCCGTCTGGTCTCCGTTTGTAACTATCAGGTGATTTTCGAAAGTCCTGACTGCAGCATAGATTATGAGGCTCGGATCCTCAAGCTTCGAAACGTCGAACGGTTCTGTAAACACCGCTCCGTCTCTCTCAACGAATACACGGTTTCTTGAATTGACGGACCGTCCCATAATAAAATATGCGATGACCGCTTTGGTGCCATCGCAGGACTGTCCGGCCACGATGCCGCGGCCGGGATATCTGTTTCCCTCTACCGCATCACCGAATTTCCTGACTTTATAAATGTCCATGTCTCTCCTTTACTATCTTGCGGCAGATCTTCGCCACCGCTACAGGCAGGATAAGCCATTCCGCCTGCTCCATTACACGCCTCTGGAGTACCTCAGGCGTATCGCCTTCTTCCACATAGACCGCCTTTTGAGCGATTATCTCACCGCCGTCAGCGATCTCGTTCACATAGTGGACCGTAGCTCCGGTCACCTTGACACCCCTTTTGAGCGCCTCGATGTGAGGCCTGAGTCCGTAGAATCCGTCCCCGCAGAATGAAGGTATCAGGGATGGATGTATATTAATGATCTTATGGTCGTAACGCGTCACAAAATCCTTGCTGAGTATCATCAGGAAACCCGCAAGAACTATGAGATCTATGTTTCTGGAATCGATGAGTTCGCAGCACGCCTCCTCGAAGCCTTCCTGTCCTCCGCTGGCCTTGCGCGTTATTGTAAAAGCCTCGATACCGGCTTTGTGCGCGCGCTCCAGCGCGTACGCATCCTCCCTGTTGGAGATGACGAGTACGATCTCTCCCTTTTCGATGAGGCCCGAATTCTGAGCATCTATCAAGGCCTGCAGATTGGTGCCTGTGCCGCTTACCATCACGGCTATCCTTGCTTTATCTGTCATGCGGAATCCCTCAAAACAATAATCCTGACGAAGGAGCTGCGCCTCCGGAGTTCAGTGGTTTATGAATACGGCAAAGCCGTTTTATTATTGAAATAATTATATAACAGATGCAGATCCAATATCTATTCTATTCTATCGTAATCTTCTCTGATCCGCGGATGATATCTCCGATCACATAGGCGTCTTCGCCGTTCTGCCGCAGTACGTTGAGCGCTGCCGGCGCATCCTCGCGCGACACTATTACAACCATGCCGACACCCATGTTGAATGTATTGAACATATCATGGTCACTGATGACTCCGACCTTCTGTATGAGTTCGAAAATCGGCAGTACCCTGATCGCCTTGCGTGCTACTCTTGCAGTCAGGCCTCCAGGGACCGAGCGAGGGATGTTCTCATAGAATCCGCCTCCGGTGATGTGAGAAATACCTTTGATCTTCTCCGGTCCGAGCTTATCGATGAGAGCAAGTACAGGCTTGACATAGATCTTTGTAGGCTCGAGCAGTACATCTCCCAGCGATCTCCCTTCGAGCTCTGTATTGCCGGCTCTCATAGCCATAACATCAGGTTTATCCAGAGCGAACACCCTGCGCACCAGCGAGAATCCATTTGAATGGACGCCGCTCGACGGAAGCGCGATGATTATATCTCCCTCAGCCATGCGGCTGTTGTCTATGATCCTGTCCTTATCTACGATACCCGTGCAGTATCCCGCGAGATCATATTCGTTCACAGGGTAGAAGCCCGGCATTTCCGCTGTCTCACCTCCGATGAGAGCTGCTCCCGACTGAACACAGCCTTCGCAGATTCCGGCTACGATCTGCTCGATCTTCTCCGGAACGTTTTTGCCGCAGGCGATATAGTCGAGGAAGTACAGAGGTTTTGCTCCCACGCAGATAACGTCATTGACGCACATCGCCACACAGTCGATACCGATCGTATCGTGCTTATCAAGCATGAACGCCAGCTTGAGTTTTGTGCCTACACCGTCAGTACCGCTGACCAGCACCGGTTTATTTATGCCCTCCAGATCGAGCTCAAAAAGCCCGCCGAAACCGCCGACCTGGCCCATCACTCCCGGCACAGCTGTCCTCGCGATATGCTTTTTCATGAGCTCTACCGCTTTATAACCCGCCGTGATGTCCACGCCGGCTGCCTTATAACTGTTTGATGATGAATTTGTGATCATTGGATACCTTCTGTTCTGTCTGCTGCGATACCTTTATCTCTAATCGTCCCTTCCTGTCCAGCAATATTTGCATAGTTTACACGATGGAAGTCCGATCGCCTCAATGACTCCGTCAAGTGTCTGGAATTCGAGTGTCTCGAAGCCCATCTTTTCGGCAATGACTTCACGCAGTCTGCGTCCGCGTTCGGTATTAGCATCCGAATACTCGTCCAGGTGCTTCAGTCCTTCCTCACCTTCTATTTCAACAACGATCCTTCTTGAAAGAAGTTCCATGTCGCTCCTGTTGCGCGAGAAGTTGAGGTATTTACATGCGTACATGATAGGCGGGCATGCTGATCTCATATGCACAGCCTTTGCTCCGTTGTCATAGAGAAACTCGACCGTTTCGCGAAGCTGCGTTCCGCGCACAATAGAGTCATCTACGAATAAAAGGTTCTTTCCTTTGATGAGCTCGGTCACGGGGATCTGCTTCATCTTAGCGACTTTATTGCGCTCTGCCTGTGTAGTAGGCATAAAGCTGCGCGCCCATGTAGGCGTATATTTAATGAACGCTCTTGCAAACGGCAGATGCGTTTCGTTGGAATAACCGATAGCATGAGGTGTACCGCTGTCCGGGACTCCGCCTACATAATCGACCTTGGAAGTGTCGAAGCCGTGTGCCATGTCGTTACGTGCCATTATGCGGCCGTTTTTATAGCGCATCACCTCAACATTCATGCCCTCGTAAGTCGTTGTCGGGTAGCCGTAATAGCTCCAGAGGAATGCACAGATCTTCATCTCCTCGCCCGGAGCCATCAGCTGTCTGCAGCCGCCCGGTGTGAGTTCCACTATTTCCCCCGGACCGAGATCTCTGCACTCTTCGAATCCTGCTTTGTTAAGAGCAAACGATTCAAAGCTGACCGCCGAAGCATTTTCATTCACTGCCACGCTCATAGGAAGCCTTCCCTTGAGATCGCGGGCTGCGATTATGCTGCCCCCTTCTTTGAGCACGAGTATGGTTGCTGAGCCGTCGATCGTCTCCTGCGCATATCTGATACCTTCGACAAGATCGTCCTTTTCAGATATAAGGGCTGCCGCCAGTTCCGTCTGGTTGATCCTTCCGCCCGTCATGGCCTCAAGATGACCGTGGGATCCTTTGAGCACTATGTCTGCTATCTCGTCGATATTATTGATAATGCCGACCGTGCAGATCGCGTATGTTCCTGTGACCGCACGGAAAAGCAGCGGCTGGGGATCCATGTCGCTGATGCAGCCGATAGCTGCCTGACCTTTCATCTTGTTGACTACGCCCTCGAATTTGGTACGGAAAGGTGCGTTTTCTATATTATGGATCTCACGCTGAAACCCTCGTTCTTTGTCGTATGAAGCCAGACCGCCCCGGCGGGTGCCGAGGTGGGAGTGGTAATCTACGCCGAAATAGACGTCAAGTATGCAGTTTTCGTTCGATGTGATGCCGAAAAATCCGCCCATATAACCTGTCCTTTCGGTCGATCTATGCGAAGAAGAGCTCGTTCAGCTTGAGCGGCTCGATATATTCGCCGTTCTTGTAAACGCGCATGTTGCCCGATGCGATCTCGTCGATCAGCATGACTTTGCCGTCTGCGTCATAACCGAACTCAAACTTGATGTCGTAAAGGTCGAGACCTTTCTCTTTCATGTCATCAGCAACGATCTTCGTGATCTTCTGGGTCATATCCCTGAGGTCATCGTACTGCTCCTCAGTCATGACGCCAAGCACCACAAGTCCGTCTTTAGTAACGAGAGGATCGCCCAACGCGTCGTTCTTGAAGGTTGTCTCCACATAATAAGGAAGATCGGTACCTGCCTCGACGTACTCTCCGTATCTCTTGATGAAGCTTCCCACAGCCTTAAGCCTGCATATGACCTCGAGTCCGTGTCCGAATACCTTGGCCGGCTTTACTTCCATTGTAGTATCTTCGAAGTTGGCCTTCACGTAATGAGTTCTGATTCCTGCTTCGTTGATCTTTTTGAAGTAGTAATCTGTCATCTGAAGGTTGATGTCTCCGACTCCCTCGATGGTCAGTCCGATCTGGTTTTCGCCCGGATCAAACTTGCCGTCCTTGCCTGTGACATCATCCTTGAACTTCAGAAGATAGTTGCCGTTCTCGAGTTCAAATACGTTTTTGGTCTTGCCTGTGTAAACCAGTTTCATCAGTAGTCCTCCTTTTTTAATACCATATACTACTATCAACGAAGAGACCCCCTGCTCGAGTCCTCGAAAGTCCGAAGCACAAACCGCCTCATCTATCCTCCAGGCGCCTCCGGGAATAACGCTCCGCTGATTATTATTCTAATATTATCTTAAATGCGGTCTTTGATGCCTGCATCCTTTTTAAGCACTGCTTCTGACTCTGCGCTGCGGCGTGCGATGAGTGCCTGCGCGAGTTCTTCGTCAGACAGCGCAAGGATTTCAGCGGCAAGCAGCGCTGCGTTTTTGCCTCCGTCGATCGCGACCGTTGCGACCGGGATGCCGCCAGGCATCATTACGGTCGATAAAAGAGCGTCCATGCCGTCAAGCGCAGCGCTTTTGCATGGTACGCCAATAACCGGGAGCGTCGTATTCGCGGCTATCGCTCCCGCCAGGTGAGCTGCCATGCCGGCGAAGGCTATGACGACGCCGAAACCTTCGTCTCTTGCCGCCAGAGACCACGCTCTTGCCTCAGCAGGGGTGCGGTGTGCCGAATACACATGCGCTTCGTAAGGTATACCGAGCTCCTTCAATACGGATGCCGCCTTCTGCACTACCGGCAGATCGCTGTCGCTTCCCATGATAAGTCCTACCTTCTTCATCGCTCCCACCTTTCTTTTTATTGTATATAATGTCTATTTATCGTCGAGGTTCAGTTCGTCTCTTGAATATACCTTTGTCTGACGGTTGTCCGTTTTGACCATTGTTTTTATCCCATGGTAAAGACCCCTGAGGATGGCGAAAATCAGGAACATCACAAGGAAGCCTGTAATACCGTATGCGATATCCTGGCTCTCCATCACGCCCGTACCTGTATACCACTGGCCTACTTCGATCGCGAATGACAGCACTATTATCACCGTAAACACATAAAGCCAGGTGACCACCATTGTGTGATCGTGCTTCGCGAGAAATTTAAACAGTGGATACAATACAAAGATAAGCAGCATGCCAAACACGCCGAAAACGATAAAATGCAGCTGTTTGTCATCAAAGTACCAGCCGCCTGCGTCATTGATGCGGAGAACACGTTCATGTACTCTCGCAACCCATGTTGTAAATGTATAAATTAATTCCCACATACTCATAGCGATATTATAATACGAAGATCCTCCTTTTTTGTGTTCTAATTGCGAAACCTCAACGCCTTGCAACACAAAGCCTTAAGAATTATAAAGGTTTTTGTTTGTATAGGTTTGTTGAGAGTTTTATGCCTGCCTTTCTATAATCTGAATGGACACTTGCCGGCATTGCACATACGCCAGATGCCGGCCACTTCGCATCTTATGAGAAGGTGAATTTATCATGAGAACCAAAAACATTCAAGCAAAAAGAAGGGGGATCACTCTCATTCTGACAGTGGCGATTATCTTTGCGGCCATGCCCGTACTGTTCGCCCCTGCATTCACAGTTTCTGCCGAAGCAATCACCGCAACCGGAAAGGTCAGTGACAACGACGTCAATCTAAGAACTTCCACATCCACGGAATCCGCGCCGTTAGCAGCTCTTCAAATGGATCAGGCACTGACGATTCATAAGGAGATTTTCACAAAAAAGAAGAGTTCCAATCCGGAAGACCGATGGTTCCTCGTTACAGCAGGCAATCAGGACGGATACATAAGATCAGATTTTGTCAAAGACATAACCTGGAGCAATACTTCAGCAGTAACGACAGATGAGCTGAACTACAGGACCGGGCCGGATACTTCATTCGAGAAGCTTGGAACTACGGGAATTGGTTCGCCTGTTACCCTTCTGCTTGCAGCAGCATTCTCCGGCGGCTCGACCGAATGGTATAAGGTGAGTGTAAACAACACTACCGCATATGTAAGTGCAGAATATATTAAACTCGGTACGTCGCTCTTCATTCAGAAATCCGCTAAGGAACTGGAGGGCAAGTCTGATCTTGCAAAAGCTCTGCTGATCAACCCTACAAGAGGCGGCAGCGCAAGAGTAGTATATACGTTCACCCCGAGCAACTGCACAGCGCGCTTTGCTGTCAAAGGGTATAAGAGAGCGAAAGTTCCTCAGGGATTTACTTTCACCGGAAACCAGTACCATATATTATACGGCATGGCAGCAGGTCAGAGCATAGTGACGTATTCCTCAGACGGTACTCGTCTTGCCAGTTCGAAGTTCGCGTTTTCCATTGGTCATCCTAACGGCATAACATGGGATCCGGTCACGGGATTATGCTACATCTTCAAGGGCAATCAGAAGAGGATATACACCTGGAATCCGGCAACCAACCAGTTCGGCAAAGCAAGGACTCCATATTCATCATCGGGTGCAGGATATGACAACAATACAAATATGATCTATGCAACTTCGCATAGTGGTATAAGGGTGTACTCGTCAGATGGTGCGTTTACCCACAATCAGGTATTCCCTAGATGCCGACCGGGCTTTTTCCACTATATTCAGGACTGTGGAGCCGGTGAAGGCTTCATCTTCCACGGGATCAGCGGAAAAAACAAGAAGGCCAAGAATCAGCTGGATATCTACAGAGCTGCTGACATGGCTTATCTCGGATCTGTCAAGATCACGATAGGGGAAGTCGAAAGCGCGGTAGTCGGGCCGGGCGGCTTCCTGGAGCTCCTTATAAATACAAAAGGCGATACAGATTATGTCTGGAGGACTCCTCTGAACGTCAACGAACTGAAATAACAGTCATAATGATTACAGCAAAAGAGGGCATCTCAACGATGCCCTCTTTTAGTATCTGAATCTATTGTTAGCCTTTACGGAGTTCCGAGATCTTCTGACGTGCAGTTATTGCCAGATAGAGGATCTCGTTTGCCGGTGTCGGTATGCCATGCTTTTTTCCGAGCCTGACAACTTCGCCTGCATACTCATCAATCTCTATTGGTCTGCCGGCCTCGTAGTCTTGAAGCATGGACATCTTCTTGTCCGGCGGGAAGTTGACAAGGATTTCGATAATCTCGTCACGGTCCTCCTCATTCAGGTCAACACCTTCAGCCCATGCGATCTCAAGAATCTCATCCATCAGCATTTTCATCAATGATCTGACTTCCTCAACCTGTCCGAAGAATCCGCATTCAGCCTGGACCTCTACAGCCGTCTGGCTGGCTCCGGTGTTAAGCATCCACTTACGCCATTTTGCCCGGCGCATATCCTCATACACTTTTACATTGACCCCAAGCTCCTTAAGCCTTTCATATGCTTCTATCACCTCAGGCTTAGGATCATGGTTTTCAGCATATCCGATCTGCATCTCCCCCAAAGTGGTGTAGTAGACCCTGCGGCTCATGCGGTGAGCATCGGTCCTCAGCACTACGCCGTAGAAAACACGGTTCTCCGGGAACTCTCTTTCAAGACGTGTCGAAGTGGTTATTCCGTTCTCGATAGGGAGCAGGATGGTATCCTTGCTGATCAGCGGGCGTATATCCTCAATGACCGAATCCATGCTGTATGTTTTTGCAGCAAGTATGAGAAGGTCGATATTTACGCCCTGCGAAGGATCTGAGTATACCTTTGGGGAAAACACCTCATTGTTTACAGAAATGCCCTTGCTGAGGAGCCGTTCTGCACGTGCGCCCGTCGCCAGAAGGTAAACATTTTCCGGATCCCTTTTATACATTTCATACATCAATGCGCTGCCGACCGAGCCCGCGCCGATAATGCCTACCGTTTTAATCATTTATACTTTCCTCTTTATCAGTGAATCAGCCGGATTTCCTACATAAGGATATCAGATTACAGGCTGTTAAATCCATCATAACGGGGAAATAATCCCCAGGTTGCTATAGTCCTTCTCCCAGTGTCTCGATATTAAGCTCTGTCTTCCAGATATAATCAACTCCGCTTGAATTGTTGGACAGTATCTCAAGGAAACCGTCTTTGTCTATAATACAGCTTTCCACTTCAGACAAATCGCACGAGAGTGTTCCGAGATACCTGCCGTTCTTCATATCATAAAGGTCGATATAATTGGTGCCGTGTTTGCTGCTGCCCGACAGACATCTCAGCATTATGCCCGCATGACCTCCGCAGTCCTGGGTATATACAGTGCCGCTGTGCTTTACCACGCCGCATCTGTACTTAACGCTGTACCCGTCACTTATGTCATACGCTACCATAGCAGTGCGTGAACATGTATAAAGCAGCTTCTCTTTTCTGTCATAGCCGATGCCAGAGCATCCGTATGACAGACTGACTGAACCATAACGGTTGGACGTTGGTTCATAAGTGTATGCCTTTGATGTCCATCCCCTTACGCAGTAGCAGCGTCCGTTCTCATCAGCATAAGTGAACCCGTTCGGGTGCCCCATCGAGACCTTAGGCACACTGACTTTCTTGCCATCACCGTCAACATCAAAGCTGATAATGCGGTTAGGGCTTCCCATGCCGTATGAAACAATATATTTGTCTCCTGTATATCCAAGGCCCTGTGGTATTACCGCTCCGTCAGCTCCTGTGATCTTCTTGACCACCTCGCAGTTGTCAGGATCAAGATGGTAGATTATGCGCGCTGATGCACCACCTGCTTTTACAGCTTTGGAATCAATGACTTTGAGTTCCACCACCTTGCTTGCACTCTCGTATTCGGCAGTAGTTCTGGCAGTAATGGTGATCTCTGTGTCCCCTTCACCGGTGATCTTTATTTCATTCGTCTCCGGATCTACCTCCGCGACTTCCGGATCGCTTGACGCATACCTCAGGTCGGTCGCGGCATCCGCTTTCAACTTAAAAGGTTCACTGAATGTGAATTTTGTTATCTTTTTGCTGACCTTTATCTTCTGTGCCTTTTTTGTGCTGAAGCTGCGCGGAGCTGTTGCAATGCCCTCTTTGTCCTTACTGTCAGCCCTGATTATGAATGAGTAAGAAGTATCTTTCTTAAGGTCATTGACTGTGATCTCCGGCACATCGGTCTCAAGCGCTGTCCAGCTGTCATCAATCACTACTTCTTCTTTTTTCTCTTCAGTCTGACCGTTTTCAGAAGCCTCTTCTGCATCAGGATCCTTTTCAGCAGCAGTATTCTCCTTATACCAAACCTTGTAGACCTCCGTGTTGTGAGTACCGTCCCAGCCGACGATAATGTAATCGGATCCTCTGCCAGGAGAGCATATTGAATCTCTTTCGACCCTTCCCGGATAAAGATTATAGTGGTTGATCGCTACAGCTACAGTAAGAGCAAGAACTGCAATAACCATAATCAAAGCAACAGAAAAAAACCTGCGCCAGCTGCGTGCTTCATCAGGACTGAGCCCGAAGTGCATTTTGCGCATGCCCTTTCCGACAAGTCTCTTTTCGGTTCTCTTATCTTTTTCTTCGCCTGTGTTGTCCGGCATGTTCTCCCTTAATATAAAGTATTATCAGTACACTTTCTTATCGATACTGTTCGATTTTATGCAAATGCTGTGACAAAGGCAAGGTGTTTGCAACATCATTCACACAATCTCCCCATTGAAAAGAGAGCCGCAGGATAGGTTCCTACGGCTCTTCAATCTTCTTACTGATCTGCGTCGAATGGCAGTATCGCGACTACTCTGGCTCTCTTGATAGCCTTCGCAACTGCTCTCTGGTGCATTGCGCATGTGCCTGTGACTCTTCTAGGGAGGATCTTACCTCTCTCTGTGATGTATTTCTTAAGAGTCTCTGCATCCTTGTAGTCGATCTTCTTGTCCTGGTCAGCGCAGAACTGGCAGACTTTACGTCTTCTGATACCTGTATTCATGCGCTTAGGTCTTGAATTTCTTTCCATGATTCGTGCTTTCCCCTTTCTTAGAATGGAATATCATCTTCAGCGGCCTGGAATGTATCCGGCATATCGTCGAATCCTGTGAAAGTATCCTGCGGTGCGCTGAAGCCGGTGTCCTGTGTCATACTGCCGAAGTTCGGCTCTCTGCCGGTGAACGTATCGCGGCTTACGCCTTGTCCACCATTGCCGCTGCCGAGGAATTCTACTCTGTCGGCTACGACGTCTGTTGTATAGACTGTGACACCTTCTCTGTTTTTGTAGCTTCCTGTCTGGATCCTACCCATGACGGCGACCTGTCTTCCCTTGCTGAGATAACGGTCGCAAGTCTCAGCCTGTCTGCCCCATACGGTTATGCGGATGAAATCCGCTCCCTGGTCCTCGCCCTGTCTTCTCGGTCTGTCCACTGCGATTGTGAAGCGGCATACCGCAGACTGAGTATTCGGCGTATAGCTGAGTTCAGGGTCTCTGGCAAGTCTTCCGATAAGTATTACACTGTTCATAACTTACCTCCCCTTGTAATTACTCTTCGTCCTGGCAAACGATGATATGTCTCATAACGTTTTCATTGATCCTGAGTCTTCTGTCGAGTTCCTTCGGCAGGTCTGCTTCGGCTTTGAACGGGATTACTACATAGTATCCTGTGTTCTTCTTGTTGATGCTGTAAGCAAGTCTTCTGTCGCCCCAAACATCAGCTTCGCCGGCCTCGCCACCAGCATTGATAACAGACTTTACTGTCTCAATGAGGTTTGCCTTAGTTTCTTCGTCCAGGCCTGGATCAAGCACGAATAGAAGTTCATAATCTCTCATGTTGACACCTCCTGTGGTCATAATCGGCGCAGGCTCTCCCTGCGCAGCAGGTATGCGCATCCGTATTGACG
>JBGUKU010000115.1:0-2664 GCA_045114615.1 Anaerovoracaceae bacterium | reverse complement strand
CTTCATGTTAGCAGCCTTTCTGCCGCTTGTCTTAGCCTGTGATGTTTTCCTCTTAGGTACTGCCACTGTCGACACCTCCTTATATGTTCAAATTCTTTTCTATCTTGTAATTATCTTGTCGCACCGATACATTATATTCACCGGCTTCAGGCTTGTCAACGGTTTTGTGCGGATATTTGAATTGCTTTCTAAAAAAATTTTTTATAAAAGTATAGATTTTATGCCAGGTTTGTGTTATCTTACATTATGTTGTAAATAACGGGGTGTGGCTCAGCTTGGTAGAGCGCTTCGTTCGGGACGAAGAGGTCGCGTGTTCAAATCTCGTCACCCCGACCATCAGACCGCTGATATGAATCGGCGGTTTTTTCATTTTTATATCATAACGGGAAGATGTCTGTGATCATTGCAGGTATCTGTCTCCCCTTTTGTCAGAAGGTTGTAGATGTTTGCAGAGTGTATGTCGAGTTCCAGTAGTCTTGCCGCTTTCCGGCCAAGTTCCCCGGTATTCTTATTGACATTTATGATCACCGGCAAGACTGCTGTTTCATCATCTCTCATTTCGGCAAGAAGTTCCCTTCCTTTTTCATTGAACCCAAGAACCCTGATATATTCAGGGTCATCGATATTATACCTGCTCCTGCTTATTGCCAGAACAAGCTGCATGCATAGTCTTGACAGCCTTGTATACGTATACCTTTTGGACTTTATCCTTCTTATAAAGGCTGACCATGATTTCGCAGAGCCTGCGTATGCTTTCATAAGTGAAGCGAGACCTTCACCTCCTGACGGGCAGTCCTCGATAGTCTTCTCATCTGCCGAAAGAACCGCATATCTGAGGACATCAAACCACTTGTCTATGTCAGGTCCGGTTAGGTGACATTCCTTCAGTGCTCTGGCCGTGCATTCAGGAACGTACCTGGATAAGTCCTTTCCGCTGAAAGTCTGTACTCTAATGGCGGAAGAACTCTGATAAATGATACGTTCATCGTAGGGATCGCCGTATCCCGCTCCTTCTCTATGTATCACCACGGGCTCAGCGCTTTCCATCGCCTTTATATACTCGATACCGAGTATATCGTTCGCCTTATCAAGTATACTGATATCTCTCAGTATCTCCTGGTCAGTTAACGGATCTGTTCCTTTTATTTCAGCCTTTACATAAGAATATGCCTTCGCCCTTGCAGCCGGATATGAGTATCCCCTGCCTCTGAAAGCCTTTACTGCAGCCTCTATTTCCGGTTCATTGTCTCTTAATGTATAAGCAATACTGGTCAGTGCCTCGGCATCACCCGATTCGCTTCCGAAGGATATGTGAGACACCTTTCCTGTAGCCTCGAGGATTCTGACAGCAGCCCCGGCATATTGTCCGGCATTGCCAAGACAAAACAGCACAGGTATCTCGACTACCAGATCGGCACCGCTCCTGAGCGCAAGCTCTGTCCTCACCCATTTATCCATAATTGCAGGTTCACCGCGCTGCACATAGTCACCGCTCATTGCCACAACAACAGCGTCACAGCCGGTGATGCGGCGGGTCTCTTCTATATGATATAAATGGCCATTATGAAGAGGATTGTATTCTGCTGTTATTCCGGCTGCCTTAAGCATCTTTATCCTTTCAGTAAACAGGGGTCCGCCAATACAGCAGACCCCGTTGCAGTCACATTCGAATCAAACACTATTCTTCTTCAGCAGTTTCAGAAGCTTCAGCCGCCGGCTGATCACCAAGGCGTACTCTTTCAGCAAGAGTTTTCATCTCCTGACGGTTCTGGTTGACCTTTGCATTGATGTTCGAGAACATCTGGTTAAAGTATTCAGTCATAGGCTGGATGTACGAGCCGCTCACGCTTGCAATATCTGTCTGCATATCGTAGAGGAGCTGATCGATGTATTCATACGATCTGTATTTCATGTAATTTGCATGATTTTCGGCTTCCTTGAGGATAGCATCCGCTCTTCTCTGAGCATCCTTATAAATATTGTTGTTATTTACAAGGTATTCGACCTGATCCTTGGCCTCGTTGATCATTCTGTTGTATTCCTTCTTGGCGTCGCTTATAATGCGGTCTCTCTCCTGATCGAGCCATCTTGCCTGCTGAATGTCACGCGGAAGGTTAGCACGTATATCCTCGAGGATCTTTGTTGCTACATCAAGATCGATGATGCCTTTTTCGGAGAAAGGCATTTTGCTTGAAGAAGTGATCAAATCTTCAAGCTCTTCAAGAAGAGACATTAATTTGATGCTGTCGTCGTTCATATTTATTCCTCCATTTTTTGAACGGAACCGGCTTTGCCGTTCCAAATTATTAACCCAGTTTTTCTTTTATTCTTTTTGCAACATACCCGGGAACAAGTCCGTCAACGCTGCCCCCGAAAAAAGCTACTTCCTTTATAAGACTTGAGCTGACGAATGAATACTCCGGATCAGTCATCAGGAAGACAGTCTCTGTTCCTTCTGTAAACAGATGTGAATTCATCTGGGCCATCTGCAGCTCATTTTCAAAATCGTTCACAGCCCTGAGACCTCTGACATATGCAGTGAACCCGTTTTCATTTACATAATCAGCTATCAGTCCGCCAAAGATGTCAACTTTTACATTAGGAATGTGCTTTGTGACTTCCCTGGCTATCTCGACCCTTTCATCAACAGAAAAAAGGCCGGTC
>JBGUKU010000114.1:0-24556 GCA_045114615.1 Anaerovoracaceae bacterium | reverse complement strand
TATGAGATATCCATGGTGAGTGACTGCGTCTACATGCAGAGCGGATCGCAGATGCAGCGCAAGATGTATCTCGACCTTCTGGAGCCGTTTGAACGCGAGGTTTCGCAGAACAAGGGCAGGATGCTGGTCGATACACTTTCCACATTCGTACTGGATGCAGGAATGAACTCCGGAAGGACGGCTGAATTTCTTGAGATACACAACAATACAGTACAGTACAGACTCAAGAAAGCAAACGAGATCCTCGGAGCTGAAATGACAGCAAACAGGGTCATCCCAGGACTTACACTTGCACTTGCACTCAAGAGACTCGAAGAGGAGAACTGATATGCTTCTTGCAATAGACGTTGGTAATACAAATATAGTAGTCGGAGTGTTTGAAGGCTCAAAACTGGTGGAAAGCTGGAGACTTGCGACTGATAACAGGCGATCTGCAGACGAGTATGGTACAATACTCGGCTCAATGTACAGGCGTATAAATATTACTGAAAATGACATTGATGACATTATTATCGCATCAGTCGTACCTTCTCTGCTGTTCACGCTTGAGCATATGTGCCTCAAGTTTTACGAAAAGACACCTATCGTAGTGGAGCAGGGTATCAAGACAGGTATAAAGATCAATTATGAAAATCCCCGTGCGCTGGGCGCTGACCGTCTGGTCAATGCAGTTGCTGCACACATAAGGTATGGAGGGAATCTCATAGTTATTGACTTTGGTACGGCAACAACATTCGACTGCGTTTCCGCAGATGGGACTTTCCTCGGCGGCGCAATAGCACCGGGCATGAAAACGCAGGCCGAAGCTCTCTTTGAACACACTGCCAAGCTGCCTAACGTCGACCTCGAGATCCCGGGGAAATTCATTGCCCGCAACACATCTGAAGGCATGCAGGCCGGACTGATCTACGGACATATGGGCTTCACCGAGCACATGGTAAGGGGCATGAAGCAGGAGATGAGCAAAGAACTCGGCTGTGATCCTGATTCAATCAAAGTCATTGCTACCGGTGGTATGGCAACAATGGTAGAAAGCGGCGTCGAATGTATAGATGTGATCGACAGAAGACTCACGCTCGATGGCCTTCAGATGCTTCACGAGAAAAACAAAGGACTCAACAAAAAGAGGGTATTGCAGGATTAGGTTTCAGGTCAGATGAACATAGGCAACATAATACTGAAATCACCTTTTTTGCTGGCTCCGATGGCAGGGTTTACGGATGCTGTAATGCGGACTCTCTGTGAAGAGCAGGGCGCTGCTCTGACTTACACTGAGATGGTGAGTGCTAAAGGTCTTTATTATGGCGGAAGCAAGACTAACGATCTCACATACATTCCGGATGGCGCCGGTCCGACTGCAATACAGATATTCGGGAGCGAACCGGATATCATGGCATATGCTGCCCGCGAACTGGATGATCTGAAAAACGAAGTTCTTGACATAAACATGGGCTGTCCGGTGCCTAAGGTAGTAAGGAACGGAGACGGATCCGCCCTTATGCGTGACCCGGAGCTCGTCTGTGACATCGTAAAGGCTGTCACTTCTGCAAGTTCTAAACCAGTAACAGTGAAGATCCGCAAAGGCTTTGACAGACCGAATGCCGTAGAAGTGGCTCTGGCTGCTCAGGAAGGCGGCGCATCGGCTGTCTGTGTACACGGCAGGACGCGCGAGCAGTACTACAGCGGTGAGGCGGACAGAAACATCATAAAGGATGTAAAAAAAGCATTGAGAATTCCCGTCATAGCGAGCGGGGACGTCACAGATGCTGCATCAGGCATGAGCATGCTGGCTGAGACCGGCTGTGACATGGTGATGATAGGCCGTGGGGCGCTTGGCAATCCATGGATATTCAGGGAACTTGATGCCGCATATAAAGGTCTGGAGATCCCGTCCCGTCCGTCGGACGAGGAGAGGAATGCCATGATGATAAGACACCTTGAAATGCTTTGCAGACTCAAGGGAGAGTCTACCGGAGTTAAGGAATTCAGAAAATACATAATCAGATATACAAAAGGCGTACACGGAGCAGCTGCGCTGAGACGCAGGGCAAATGATGCTGTAAGCCTTAAGGAAATGAAGGAAATCATACAGGTTGGCTGATAAAAAAAATACAAAATACTCAATAAAGAAACTGATGCTTCCGGTCGTTCTGATGCTGGTGCTTCTTGTATTGTCCGGATGTTCAACATGGAGCAGTTTCAGACAGACTTTTATTGCAGAGCCTCAGAACGATACAGATCCATCGATAACTATAGGAGTCATTGAGCCCCAGTCGGGCAGATATGCTTCAAAAGGTAAAGATGAGATCAAGGGTATAGAGCTCGCCAACAGCATTTATAACAATGTGGACGGCTACAAGGTAAAACTGGTAAAGGTCGATACTCAGTCTACTGTTGCAGGAACCGAAACTGCGATCAAAGCGCTTACGGAAATGCATCCGGTGGCCATTATCGGCTCGGCAGGAGAGGCTTCATCGCTTACGATAGGCGAATACGTGGATGAAGCGAGGATCCCTGCGATGATCCCGGCTGCCACTAATCCGCTGATCACGCAGAACAGCAGATTCTGTTTCAGAGCGTGTGTTACAGAATCACAGATGGGAGAAGGCCTTGCGGAATATGCTGCTAAAGAGCTGGGCTCCAGAAAAATAGCGGTGGTAAGCCTTAAAAACGACAGCAGCACATCAGCGTTGCTCGAAGGCTTTGACAGGGGGATCAAAAAGATAGCCGGAAAGCGCGGCAGAGCAGTCCAGCTGACCAGTGAGATAAGTCCTGTGGAAGATGAGATGAAACAGGTCCTCACAGAGATACGCAGAAACGCTATTGATGTCTGTTTCGTGTCAATGGGAGCAGAGGAGATGAACATATTCTTCACTATGGCTGAAGAGATGGGGCTTGAGAATGTGACTTTTCTCGGCACCAGAAGCTGGGGTGATGCTTCATTCATTTCCATGATGGATAATCACAAGGAAATCAAAGTGGTGTTCCCCTATGAGTCCGTCCTGACCAAGAATGATGACACATCCGGTAAATATACTGAGGAAGCGCAGAGGTTCCAGATAGAGTACGCAAACAGATACGGAGCGGACGATACACCTACTGACAGCGCTGCACTTGCGTACGATTCATATCTGCTCCTTATAAACGCGTTCCATAATGCCAAGTCGATGAAAGGAGCGGATATCCGAAACGCACTGCTTGCATTTGATGGACTCAAGTGTGCTACGGGACTGTTTACTTTTGACGATAACGGAAATGTCGTGAGATCGGTTACGCTCTCAACAATAAAAGACGGTAAACCGGTCACAGAATATGTGACTACGAAAGAAGCGGAAGCTGCAGAACTTGAAGACCTCGAGAATGCAGTTCCTGATGAATCCGGCAACTGATAAGGAGAACAACATGGGTTATCTTGAGAGGATCGACGCTTATAAAGATGAAATGCTTGAGGCTCTTGCGGAGTCGGTCTCAAAGCCGAGCGTAAAAGCAGATCCTGTAAAAACAAAGGAAGGGGAGCTGCTGCCGTTCGGACAGGGAGTGCACGAAGCGCTCATCAGCATGCTCGAAAAGGGAAAAGAGCTTGGTTTCGATACATACAATGATGATAACTACGCCGGCCATATAGAGTGGAAATCAGAAAACGGCGGTGATGACTATTTCGGAATAGTCGGACATCTGGACGTCGTTCCTGTCGACAGCGGATGGGCAACAGACCCGTTCGAAATGGTTGATAAAGGCGATGGCTTTGTTTACGGCAGAGGCACATCGGATGACAAAGGCCCTGTGGTTGCAAGCCTTTACGCTCTCAAAGCGCTGAGAGACGAGGGAATGAAGCCAAAGATGAATATAAGAATTGTGCTGGGACTCGATGAGGAGACAGGCCATATCAGCGCAGAGCATTACACAGAACACTGCGGGCATCCCGCGCTTGGATTTACGCCTGATGCCGACTTCCCGCTTGTCAACGGTGAGATGGGCATCCTGGTTTTTGAGCTTGCAAGAAAGTTTTCTTCAAAACCGGGAAAAGATGACCTCAGACTTACAAAACTTGAGGGCGGCACGGCCCACAATGCAGTACCTGCATATGCCAAGGCAGTCATTACAGGAAGCAGGGATCAATACGACCTCATAACCGGCAGAGCAAAACTCTTCTGTGAAGAGACAGGATATACTTTAAAAACAAAGAAACAGGGTTCTTCTCTCGTTGCTGAAGCTTTCGGTACGGCAGCCCATGGAGCTCATCCTGATCTGGGACTCAATGCAGTCAGCATCCTCATGGATTTTCTGGGGAGAATAAACTTTGCAAATGAGGAACTCAATGAGTTCATCGCATTCTATAATGAAAACATAGGATTTGATCTTCACGGAGAGCGTATCGGCTGCTTTTTTGAAGACGGACCTTCAGGCCCATTGATTTTTAACGTCGGAGTCGCTAATATTAATGAGGACATCGCAATGGTCGCTGTCAATATCAGATACCCTGTGAGCTGCACCGACAGACAGGTACTCGAAGGCATAGAATCAGTGCTCGGGGGAAGTCCTGTCGGTATAGTGACCAGAATGGTTCAGGAGCCTCTGTACATGGATCTCGACGATCCTATGGTAGTAGAATACATGAAGGCTTACATAGATGAAACAGGCGACAGCGATGCTCAGCCTATGACCATCGGCGGCGGTACATACGCAAAGATGTTCAACAACATACTTGCTTTCGGGGCGGCGTTCCCGGAGGACGAAAACACGATGCATCAGGCAGACGAGAAGTTCAGCATAGACTCATTCATGAAAATGGCACGTGTCTATGCAAGAGCTGTCGCGTCTCTCTGCTGTGAATAAACGCCGCTCAGGCGGCACTAAAAACTAAATCTGTTTCAGGGCGTGGTGAAAGTCCACACCGGCGGTGATCGCAGGAGGCATTCTGCGTAAGTCCGCGAACCTTGTGGCCGAACCGGTGAGATTCCGGTACCGACGGTATAGTCCGGATGAAAGAAACAACATTGCAATATGATTTGTGATGAATGGCCTTGACCTTTTCAAGGCCATTATTAATGCCTGACAGATTCCACCAGTTCATGATAACGAAAAGGAGGAATGTGTTATGAACGAAAACAAAATGTCAACAGCCAAACTGGCAAAACTCGCAATGATGACGGCGGTATCGCTCGTTCTGCTCCTGCTGGTCAGAATTCCATGGCCGCCTGCACCGTTCCTGGTCTATGACCCTGCAGATGTTCCAATCTACATCACAGCGTTCGCTTTCGGACCTGTGGAGGGACTGATAGTCACTCTGGTCGTTTGCCTGCTTCAGGCATTCGGTCTTAGCGGAGACGGATTCTACGGATTCATCATGCACTTTATCGCTACCGGAATAGTGGCTGTTGTTATCGGCATGATGTACAGAAAGCAAAAGACAAAAAAGACAGCTGTCAAAGCTCTCGTTGTAGGCGTTATACTGGCGGTTATCGTCATGTGCGCAATGAATCTCATCGTGACTCCGGTATACATGGGAGCTCCGAGATCTGCAGTAGTGGCAATGCTCCCGACGGTCATAATCCCATTCAATCTGGTAAAGGCGGGGGCGAATTCGGTCCTGACATTCTTACTCTACAAGAGGATATCGGGTCTGCTCCACGGCACGGACAGGACAGTTGCTTCCAAAGCGTAATTGTAATATTTGAAAACTATCGATCAGTTCAGAAGAAAACTGAATACGGAGGAAGATACACGCGCGCTCGGGCTCGAGATAGCGGAAGCTATTGAGCCCGGCGATGTTGTTGCACTTATCGGTGACCTCGGCACAGGCAAGACAGCTCTTACGAAGTATATTGCCGAAGGCCTTGGAGTTACCGGAGAGATAAACAGCCCTACTTTCACCATTGTTAAGGAATACAGGAGCGGAAGACTGCCCCTGTATCATTTTGACGTATACAGACTAGGAAGCGGTGAAGAACTGCTGGATATCGGGGCAGAAGAGATGCTCGACGGAGACGGCGTCTGTGTGATAGAGTGGGCTGACATCGTTGCTGATGTGCTGCCGGATGATGCTGTGGCGATACATCTGGAATACGGAGAAGATGAAGGAGAGCGGATTGCTGAATTCCTGTAAGAAAATGAAAATACTGGCTATAGAGACTACGGGTAAATACGGATCGGCGTCAGTCATAGACGAGGCCGGCCGGGTTTACAGTGCAGCTTCGTCTGAAGAGATGAACCATCTCAGAGGAATGATAACCCTTATAGATGAAGCACTGCGTGAAGCATGTATAGATAAAAAAGAGCTCACACATGTTGCCGCTTCTGTCGGCCCCGGATCGTTCACTGGCATCAGGATAGGAGTTACGACAGCACGCATCATGTCTCAGATGCTGGGCATACCATGCATCGCAGTCCCGACTCTCGAAGCCATGGCGACAGGAGTTCTTGGCAAGGCCATATCATCCGGAGCGCTTTATGTGGTGCCGGTGATCAATGCCAGGAGACACCAGACTTATGCCGGTGTATATGAGGCTGTGTTCACGACAGATCACGAGCATCAGGCAGCTATACCTGCCATGGAAGAAAAACAGTACATGATAGAAGAATTACTCGAAGAACTTAAAAAGAAAACTGCTGAATACAGCGGAGCTTCAGTATTCTTTACAGGCGATGGCATAGACGCATATGGTGAAATAATCAGAAGCATCATGTCTGAAGGGTCATATCTGTTCGCCGAAGAAGACCTGAGATATCAGCATGCAGAATCCGTGGCGAAGATCGCGCTCAGGAAGGCTGTCAGAGGAGAAAATCTTTCATATAATGAGCTCATGCCTGAGTATATGCGTCTCGCTGAAGCTGAACAGCGCCTCAGGGCAGGAACGCTGAGCGACAGAATAAGGTTTCCTGTGAAATAACAGCGTTGCTGTAATGTCGGAAACCTTGATCTACGGGGGCCATGCCCCTTCGATAAAAGAAAGCTGGTACAGATATGAACGAAGAGATCAGGATAAGACCGGCAAAGCTGTATGATGTGCCGGCACTGGCGAGAATAGAGAGAGATTCCTTTGGCTCTCCCTGGAGCGCTGAAGAGATAACGAAAGATGTCACCGCAGGCGGCAATGTATATGTTGCTGTTGCAGAATATGGCGCAGAAAAGGCAGGCTATGGCGAGATCAGATTTGTCGCCGGTGAGGCCCAGATATACAATATAGCGATCGCTCCTGAATTCAGAAGGGAAGGCATTGGTGAGGCGCTGCTGCGTCACATGATCGCCAAAGCGGAAGATAACGGATGTGAGCTGGTGACACTTGAGGTCAGAGGCGGCAACGAGGCGGCAATGGCATTGTACACAAAGCTTGGTTTCCGTGAAGTCGGACGCCGCAAAGGATATTATGCAAAGGGAGGCGAAGATGCTGTGCTTATGGATCTCAACCTCCGGAAGATCGAAGTAGAAATAGAGATATAAAAATAATGAAAGACGGGAGATTCCTTACACTTGGAATAGAGACCAGCTGTGATGAGACTGCAGCCTCGGTGGTAGCCGATGGCCGCTTTGTTATGAGCAATGTCATAAGCTCCCAGATCGACATACATACCGCTTACGGCGGAGTCGTGCCTGAGATAGCCTCAAGGAAGCATCTGGAACGTATCAATGATGTCATTGGCAAGGCTCTCGAAGATGCTGGTGTAAGCGCAAAAGAGATCGACCTGATAGGGGTCACGTACGGACCGGGCCTTGTTGGCGCATTGCTGATCGGCGTTGCCGCTGCGAAAGCCATGGCGTATGCCTGTGATATACCCCTTGTGGGCGTCAATCACATGCACGGACATATAGCAGCCAACTATCTTGAGCATAATGAGCTGGAACCTCCATTCATGGCATTAATAGTATCGGGAGGGCATACAGAGATAGTAAATGTGCCCGATTATAATAAGTGTGAGAAGCTTGGCGGCACGCGCGACGATGCAGCAGGAGAAGCCTTCGACAAGGTGGCAAGGGTAATTGGCCTCGGCTATCCGGGTGGTCCTAAAATCGACAGGGCTGCAAAGGAGGGAGATCCGTACAGCATAGCTTTCAAACGTGTTTATCTTGAGCATGGGAGCCTCGATTTCAGCTTTTCGGGATTAAAGACACAGGCTCTCAATTACCTGAATCAGGAGAGGCAGGCAGGCCGTGAAATAAACGTTAATAATGTAGCTGCGAGCTTCCAGGAAGCCGTGGTCGAAGTCATAGCAGACAAAGCTGTTATGGCCGCCGAAAAATACGGCCAGAAGCGTATAGTTATGGCAGGCGGAGTCGCATCCAACTCAAGGCTAAGAGCACTCATGGAAGAAAAGGCCGGAAACAGAGGAATCGATGTTCTGAAACCGAGCCCTGTGCTTTGTACTGACAATGGCGCTATGATAGCTTCTGCCGCATATTACGCGTACAGATCCGGCGTAAAACCTGATCTGGAACTTGACGCGGTACCCGGACTGGAGTTTTAAACTATGCTTATAATAACTGGAAAAGACATAAGCAAAGCGTACGGGACAGACATCATTTTTGAGGATGTCTGTTTTGGCGTGGAGAAGGGTGACCGTGTGGGTATAGTAGGAGCGAACGGAACAGGCAAGACAACGCTCCTCGGCATCATAGCCGGAGACATAGAGGCGACCTCCGGGAATCTCTATATAAGGAATGACTTCAATATCGGTTATCTGCGTCAGCAGAATCAATTCGGCGGAAGCGGAACGGTAAGGTCTCAGGCAGAAAAAAGTTTCACCCATCTATTTGAGATGGAAAAAAGGCTTGAGCAGCTTCAGCTGGCTATCACCGATCACGAAAGCGACAGCTTTGAAAAGGATCTGGAAGAATACACCCGCCTTATCGAAGAGTATGAGCGGAAAGGCGGATATACATACAAAAGTGAACTCGGAGCGATGCTGACGCATATGGGCTTTGATGAGGAAGCACAGAACAAGGAGATCAGCAAGCTTTCAGGCGGGGAGAGAACAAGGCTGGCACTCAGCTGCCTGCTCCTCAGCAAACCAGACGTGCTGATGCTGGATGAGCCTACGAATCATCTGGACTTACACATGCTCGAGTGGCTGGAAGCATATCTGGACAATTACAAGGGTACCATCATGGTGGTTTCCCACGACAGGTACTTCCTTGACCGTATCACAAACAGGATTTTCGACCTGGGGGGAGGAACTCTCGAGGCATATACAGGAAACTACTCCACATTCCTTGTGAAGCGTGAAGAGCATCTTGAAGCTATGCGGCGTGAATATGAAAAGCAGCAGGCAGAGATCGCCAGGCAGGAGGAGATGATACGCCGGTTTAAACAGCACGGCACTGAACATCTTGCCAAGCGCGCCGCTTCGCGCGAGAAGCGCCTTGCGATGATGGAGATCAAGGAGAAGCCGAAACTCAAGCAATATAGGATGAAACTAAGCTTTGAAGCGGATTTCAGGAGCGGCGGAGAAGTGCTTGAAGCAGAAGATCTCTCAAAGAGTTACGGCGGCAGAAAACTGTTCGACCACACAGGGCTTCTGATCCGTAAAGGAGAGAGGGTCTGCATCATAGGAGACAACGGAATCGGGAAAACCACTCTGCTGAAAATCCTTATGGGCCTCGAAAAACCTGATAACGGATATCTGAGGATAGGTTATAACGTAAACTTCGGATACTACGATCAGGGGCAGCTTCTTCTTGATGAAAACGAAACGGTTCTCGGAGAGATGAAGAATGCATATCACCTTTATACTGACACGGAAATGAGATCGCTGCTCGGGCGGTTCCTGTTCACAGGAGACGATGTGTTCAAGCAGGTAAAGGATCTTTCGGGCGGAGAAAAGGCCAAGCTTTCGCTGCTCAAACTTATGCTTTCCGGCGCCAACACGCTGGTGCTCGACGAGCCTACCAACCATCTGGACATCGAGTCAAAGGAAATCGTAGAAGAAGCTCTTATGGAGTTTGAAGGAACGCTGCTGATAGTTTCTCATGACAGATATCTTCTGAACTCCATCCCTGACAGGATACTCGAACTTACTGAACATGGTCTGGTGGAGTATAAGGGCAAGTTCGATTACTATCTGGAGAAATCCGGCAGGGGCTTCGGCCGCGCAATAACAGAAGAAAGCAGCACTTCCTCAAACAGAGGGAAGGATGAACTTGAACTCACCAGGAAGCTGATAAAGGACTCCGAAGCGGAACGAAAGGCAAAGAAACAGAACGAAGCAGAGGAACGCCGCAGGCAGAGAAGGGCAGAGAGTGTCGAAAACAGGATACATGAGATAGAGGCCGAACTGGCTGATATTCAGGAAGCAATGGCTCTGCCTGAGAACTCCTCTGATCCGGGATGGATGAATGAGAAGTCCTCAGAAATGGCTGCCCTTGAGGCAGAAGTAACAGATCTTTACGACGAATGGATTGAGCTTCAATAGAAATCTTTGTGAAAAATTTAAACAATTTTGTTAAAAATTCTACGCAAATCGTTGAAATGTTAACGATGCGTAGACTATAATTGTTACGATAATAATCGGATAAAGCACTATTTATAAGGAGAACTACTATGACTTTTGACAAGATTCAGGCACTTATCGTAGAACAGCTCGACGTTGATCCATCGATGGTCACAATGGATACTGATTTCATGAAAGACCTCGAAGCAGACTCACTTGACGCTGTTGAGATTATCCTCGGAGTAGAGGAAGAATACGGGATTGAGATCCCTGATGATATTGCCGAAAATTTCACGAAAGTTGGCGATATCGTTAAGTACGTAGATGCACACAAATAAAAAGCGAGGTATGCAATGGGCAAGATGAAAGTATCTAACGCGATCATCCGCCGCCTCCCTCGCTACAGAAGGTATCTGGGATACCTTCAGACAAAAGGCATCAAAAAGGTATCCTCAAATGAACTCAGCGAGATGATTGGTTACACTGCATCTCAGATCAGACAGGACCTTAACACGTTCGGTGAGTTCGGTCAGCAGGGATATGGCTATGAGGTCGACAGGTTATACAAGGAAATCAACAAGATCCTCGGGCTCGACAGAGAATACAAGACGGTAGTTGTCGGAGTAGGTAATCTGGGACAGGCTATTACCAACTACACATACTATTACAAGATCGGGTTCAACATTATAGGACTCTTTGATGCAAACCCGAGAATCGTAGGCAATGTTATTAACGATGTTGAGGTGTTAGACGTTGCCGATCTTGAGGAATATTGTAAAAGAGAAAAAATAGATATCGGCATCATCTGCGTCAACAGAGAAAATGCTCAGAAGGTCGCGGACTCACTGGTTTCGGGCGGCGTAAAAGGCATATGGAACTTCGCGCCGATCGATCTGGAGATACCGGAGGGCATCGCGCTGGAGTCTGTGCATCTTTCAGACAGTCTTCACGCTCTGTCATTTATGATCAAGAGCATGAATGAGGGCAGAGACTGACGGCTGTCAGACCCGGACAAAAGAAAATCCCGTAGCCTTCGCTACGGGATTTTGATCATTATTGATGACCGATTATGCCTCTACAGGAGCTCCTACAGGGCAGTTAGCAGCGCAAGCTCCGCAGTCGATGCAAGCGCTCTCATCGATAACATAAGGTGTTCCCTCTGTAATAGCCTCTACAGGGCAGTTACCAGCGCAAACTCCGCAGCCGATGCAGTCTTCAGTAATCTTGAATGCCATAATATTACCTCCTTAGTAATAACAATATCTACGATAATGAGTATAACACTCGGGGTGCGGGTTGTAAATATCAAAAAAACAAAATAATACAATCCTACCAAAACGGTGGGAATTAGTGATTGCAAGGATATGAAGGTAGTTTCATTTACGGGAAAAAGCGGAACAGGCAAGAGCTTTCAGGCCACTGCACTTGCGCAGCGGCGTGGTTTTGATGCTATCATTGATGACGGATTGTTTATATACAAGGGACAGATTGTTGCCGGCAGCTCTGCTAAGAAATGCGCTTCAAAGGCTGCAGCAATGCGAACCGCGCTCTTCAACTACGAAGGCCACAGAGAAGAAGTAAAGGCTGCAATTGAAAGCTATAAACCTGAAGCCCTGATGATAATCGGCACTTCAGACAGGATGACAGACATAGTGGCGATGCAGCTCGGCCTTCAGCCGCCTGAAGAGCGGATATATATAGAGGATGTTACGACTGAAGAACAGCGAAAGCTGGCAGCTCATTACCGTATTGATGAGGGAGAACATGTAATACCTGCTCCGCTGGGTCAGCTCAGGCGTGACTTCGCGGGTTATTTCATGGATCCGATCAAGCAGTTCATACATAAGGCGCGCGGAAATGCTGTGGAAGCGGAAGGAGATCAGAAGCAGGTCGATGACGGTCCGAATGACCGCACAGTGGTCAGACCTACATTCAGCTACTTCGGCAGTTTTACTATCAGTGAGCAGGTCATAAGGGATATCATAAAGATCGCAGCAGAGGAGTACGAGTCGCATCTTGTGGTCGTAGACAGGATGAACAACGGCAAGCAGACAAATATGTCGGTGACCATAGATGTGATGGCTGTGAGAGACCCTGAGTCTATTGATAAATGCATGGATCTGCAGCAGGATGTCTATGGTGCGCTGGTAAATATGACCGCGTTTACCATTGACAGCGTCAACGTCAGGATAAGAGACATCGTCAGAGACAGGGAAGAGATGCTCTCGAGAAAACTCCACTGACAAAAAGGGACACGAATGGTTTTTAAAGATATAAATATAAAGGATATAGATCTCACGCATATTTTTGAGTGCGGTCAGTGCTTCAGATGGCTGCCTGACGGTCCGGACGCATATACCGGAGCCGCAGGCTCTTTTGCTGCCCGAATAAGCCTTGAAAGAGGATGCCTGAATGTAGAAGCGACAGGCGGTGATGAAGACTTCTGGAGAAGGTACTTCGACCTGGATACCGATTACGGTGCCATAAAGAGGACACTTGCGGATTCAGAACCTCTGATAAAACCTGCAACTGAATACGGTTATGGGATACGCATCCTCAACCAGGATCCGTTTGAAACCATAATTTCGTTTATCATATCGCAAAACAACAATATACCCCGCATACGCAAAAATATCGAGTCGTTGTGCAATTCGTACGGCGAGCCTATAGAGGGGAGCAACCTATGTGCATTCCCGTCTCCTGAAGCCCTGGCAAGAGCAAAAGTGTGTGATCTGGCGGAGCTCAGACTGGGATACAGGTGCGAGTATATAAAATCGAGTGCGGAAAGATATCTGAGAGAAGGATGTCCGAAAACGCGCGAGGAACTGCTTGCTTTTCACGGCATAGGACCAAAGGTCGCAAACTGCATCATGCTGTTCGGACTCAGGGATACCGCCGCGTTCCCGGTAGATACATGGGTGAAGCAGATAATGAATGACATGTATGGATTTGATCTTAAGGATACGAAGGGAATGCAGGCGTTTGCGGCCGAAAAATACGGCGATCTGGCAGGATATGCTCAGCAATATCTATTTTACTATTACAGAGACAGATCGCGAAAATAAATGTGACGATTTCTTCACCTGTAAGTGTTGACACTTTAGGCTTGTGTGAGTACAATATGTTTTGGAATTTGGCACTCAAACATTCAGAGTGCTAACAAATAGAACTGATCAGGAGGCAAAAAATGAGCATTGGAATCAAACCGCTCGGAGCAAGAGTAGTAATAAAGAAAATGGAAGCCGAAGAAAAGACAGAAGCAGGACTGCTGCTGTCCGGAAGCGCAAAGGAAAAACCTCAGCAGGCTGAAGTCCTTGCTGTAGGCCCTGGAACTGAAGAAGAACCTATGCTGCTCAAAGTTGGCGACATCGTCATCTTCAGCAGATACGGCGGAAACGATCTTAAATATAAAGGTGTTGAATACACAATCATCAATCAGAAAGACATCCTCGCTACTATCGAAAAATAGCAGCGGGTGCATATAGAAGGAGGAATCACTAATGGCTAAAGAACTTTATTACGGCGAGGATTCCAGGAGGAAACTTCTTGCCGGAGTTGACAAACTTGCAGATACAGTAAAAATCACTCTCGGACCTAAGGGCAGAAATGTTCTTATCGAGAGATCATACGGATCACCGCTGATCACCAACGATGGTGTTACTATCGCAAGAGAGATCGAGCTGGAGGATCAGGTCGAGAATATGGGAGCTCAGCTTGTAAAGGAAGTCGCTACAAAGACAAACGATGTTGCAGGCGACGGAACTACAACAGCTACACTGCTCACACAGAGCATCGTAAGAGAGGGTTTCAAGAACGTAACAGCTGGAGCCAATCCGATGATTCTCAAGAAGGGTATCGCAGGTGCGGTAGGCGCTGCAGTAGAGAACCTCAAGGCTGCTGCAAAGCCTGTAGATGATAAGGCTGCTATCGCTCAGGTAGCTTCCGTATCCGCTAACGACACAGAGATCGGTGAGCTCATCGCTGAAGCTATGGAGAAGGTCGGCAAGGACGGCGTTATCACAGTAGAAGAGTCCAAGACTCTTGGCACATCACTTGATGTAGTTGAGGGAATGCAGTTCGACAGAGGTTACCTGTCACCTTATATGGCAAATAACGAGAAGATGGAAGCTGTTATGAACAAGCCTTTCATTCTCCTCACAGATAAGAAGCTCAGCAGCATTCAGGATATCATTCCGCTGCTCGAAGGAATCATGAAGGCAGGCAGAAGCCTCCTGATCGTAGCTGAGGACGTAGACGGCGAAGCTCTTGCAACACTCGTACTCAACAAGCTGAGAGGAACTCTCGATGTAGTTGCAGTAAAGGCACCTGGATTCGGCGACAGACGTAAAGCCATGATGGAAGATATCGCAGTTCTGACGGGCGGTGTTGTAATTTCCGAGGAACTCGGCTATGAGCTCAAGGAAACTACGATCGACATGCTTGGACAGGCAGAGACAATCAAGGTCAACAAGGACAACACAGTTATCGTAGGCGGCGCAGGAAGCAAGGAAGAGCTTGCAGCCAGAGTTGCTCAGATCAAGTCTTCAATCGAAGAGACCACATCTGACTTCGACAGAGAGAAGCTGCAGGAGAGACTGGCTAAGCTTAGCGGCGGAGTAGCCGTTATCAACGCCGGAGCTGCTTCCGAAACAGAGCTCAAAGAAAAGAAGCTCAGACTTGAAGATGCGCTCAACGCTACAAAGGCAGCTGTTGAGGAAGGTATCGTCGCTGGCGGCGGAGTTTCCCTCATCAGAGCTATCGATGCTGTAAAGGCATATGCAGACAAGCAGGAAGGCGACGTTAAGACAGGAGCCAAGATCGTAGAGAGAGCTCTCGAGGAGCCTGTAAGACAGATCGCAGAGAACGCCGGATTCGACGGAGCGGTTGTAGTCGCAGAAGTTAAGAAGGCAGAGGGAAACATCGGTTTCAACGCTGCCAATGAGACTTATGAGGACATGATCGCAGCCGGAATCGTAGACCCTGTAAAGGTTACAAGGTCGGCTCTGCAGAATGCAGCATCCGTAGCAAGCATGCTGCTCACAACAGAGGCAGGCATCACGCAGATCAAGGAACCTGAACCTCCAATGCCGCAGGGTGGCGCAGGAATGGGCATGATGTAGTATCTGCTCATCTTTTCGCCCACAGCTTTGTCAGCTGCACGGCCTCGGTGCTCACGTACTCCGCGGTACGCTCCGCTCCTCAGCCGCTTGCTTCCTCGCTGTGGACGAAAATATATCGCAGAATAAAAAAGGCTCCCGTACGCAATGGGAGCCTTTTTGGTGCTTCTATTTAAGCTTCTTCAACCTGTAAATAAAGAGGAGATTGAGGAGGGTGCCTTTTATGATGCTCGACAGGGATATTGCCCACCAGACTCCGCTGATGCCAAGTACCGGCATCAGCAGGTAGCACATAGGTATCCTCGCGACTGTGAGGATAAGGCCGACAGCGGCCGGCAGCTTGGTCTGACCGAGACCGTTGAAAGCGCCTGATGTTGCAAGTTCATAACCCATGAAGAGCTGCGAGAGACCTACGATTCTAAGATAATTGGCTCCGCCGGCAATAACGTCGGGCTCGTGTATGAAAACCCCGAAGATTGGGGCTGCGCCTAGGACGAGCAAGGCAGTAACCAGAACACCGTATACAGTAACCATGCCGGTTCCTGTCCTGAACCCTTTTTTAACCCTTTCATAGTTTTCAGCACCGTAATTCTGGGAGGTAAATGCATTCATAGCATATGAGAAGCCATCACAGGTCATCCAGGTGACGGATTCTATCTGACCGCCTATTCTCTGGATAGCTACGGCAGCATCGCCGAAAGTAACGATGATTCTTGAAATCACCATGGAAATGAAAGCGTAGCCTATATTGAATATAGCGGGCGGAGCTCCCAGCTTTACAATGCGTACTGCCTCCTTTTGTTCAAATCCTCCGAGCAGACGGAAGTCTTCAAACAGATAATCGTCTGCCCTGATGAAGCGTGCAAACATAAGTGAAACCACACACTCTGAGAAAACAGTTGCGATTGCAGCACCGTTTACTCCAAGTTCAGGAAACGGCCCGATACCGAAAATAAGGATCGGGTCGAGAATTATGTTCAGCACCGCCCCTGAGGCGTTGTATTTGAAAGGTGTCTTGCTGTCGCCTGCGGCTGTAAGAACTCCCTGCATCACATAGTTGAATCCCATGACAATATGACCCAGGGATACTATAAGCAGGTAGGACGCGGCAAAAGCTGCTGTATCCGGATCATGAAGGCGGAAGAAAGATATGAGCTGATGCCTGAAAACTATACAAATCAGGGAATAAGCAAACATGATCAGAAGCATTAGCTGTATAGCTGTACGGGCAAAGCGCCTTGCCTTCATCATATTACCTTCACCTATGGACTGTCCGGTCATGACCTGTCCGCCGATCTGCGGTATCATGGCAATACCGGAACCGACCCACATAAAAGAGCCCGCGACTCCGACTGCAGTCACGGCCTGATTACCTAACTGGCCAACCCACATGGTGTCAAAGAGATTATATGCCATCTCTATGAACTGAGTTCCCATGATAGGTAGGGATAGCCAGAACAGAGCGCCAGCTATTTTGCCATTCAAAAGATCTATTCTGTTTTCTGTAGTTTCTTTTTCCAAAAGCACCTCATTTTTCAGCCAATGCTTATTGTACATCAGCGCAAAACCCATAACAATCTCTCTTTTCCGCATTCTCCAGAGAGGCTGCGAGAAGGATACAGATAATAAAAAAGTTAGAGAAATATAACATACAAAAAACGCTTTATTTGGCCATAAAATAGTGCTATATTGTGTGAAACAGCTTAAAAACGCTGAAAAGTTAGATGTTTTTAACGGTTGACAATCAACTGTTTTACTCAAAATGTATATAAAGAGGTGAAATATGGCGACTGTTCTTAAGGAACCATCAAGAACTTTCAATGAATATCTTCTTATACCGGGATACTCCGGCATGGAAGCAAGACCTGAGAATGTATCACTGAAGACTCCGGTAGTCAGATACAGAAAAGGCGAGGAGCCGGCTCTGTCCATGAACATTCCGCTTACTTCTGCTGTAATGCAGGCTGTTTCTGACAACAATATGGCTGTTGCTCTCGCAAAGGAAGGCGGCATTTCATTCATTTTCGGTTCGCAGTCAATTGCAAGTCAGGCTGAAATGGTGAGAAAGGCAAAAAGCTACAAAGCGGGATTTGTTCCGAGCGATTCCAACCTGAAGCCTGATGCTACTCTTCAGGATGTGCTTGACCTCAAGGAAGCAAAGGGACATTCCACTATCGCTATCACTGAGGATGGTACTGCTGCAGGGAAGCTTCTCGGTATCGTTACGAGCAAGGACTACAGGATCTCGCGCATGAGCCGCGACACAAAGGTATCCGAGTTCATGACACCTTTCGATAAGATGGTATATGGCAAAGAGGGGATCACCCTGTCTGAGGCGAACGACCTTATCTGGGATAACAAGGTCAATCAGCTGCCTATAATCGATGATAATCAGAGGCTGACATCGTTCGTATTCCGCAAGGATTATGATTCGCATAAGGAGCATCCGCTGGAACTTCTCGATGCTGACAAAAGATATATTGTAGGGGCTGGTATCAACACGAGAGACTATAAGGAAAGAGTCCCGGCACTGCTCAAAGCAGGTGTTGATGTGCTGACGATAGATTCTTCCGAGGGATACTCAGAGTGGCAGGCAGTGACTCTCAAGTGGATCAGAGATAATTACGGAGACACAGTCAAGGTCGGAGCAGGCAATGTAGTTGATGCTGACGGATTCAACTTCCTTGCTGACTGCGGAGCTGACTTTGTAAAGGTCGGCATAGGCGGCGGATCTATCTGTATCACCCGTGAACAGAAGGGAATCGGGCGCGGACAGGCTTCTGCAGTAATTGAGGTAGCTCAGGCAAGGGATGAATATTATAAAAAGACAGGCGTATATGTGCCTATCTGCTCTGACGGCGGCATCGTTTATGATTATCACATGACCCTTGCACTGGCCATGGGAGCAGACTTCATCATGCTTGGCAGATATTTTGCGAGATTCGATGAGTCGCCTTCCGCAAAACTTATGCTCAATGGAACATACGTAAAGGAGTACTGGGGTGAAGGCTCTGCAAGAGCGCGCAACTGGCAGAGGTATGACCTTGGCGGAGATGCCAAGCTAAAGTTCGAAGAAGGCGTTGATTCTTACGTCCCTTATGCTGGTTCGCTCCACGATAACGTACAGATGTCGCTGGGCAAGGTAAAGTCCACTATGTGCAACTGCGGAGCGCTCAATATTCCGGATTTCCACAAGAATGCCAAACTGACACTTGTGTCAGCTGTCAGCATAGTAGAGGGCGGAGCTCATGACGTTATACTTAAGGAAGTATCAGGCCGTACATCAGGCGGCGGACGCTAAGAATAAAAAGCAGGTATCACTCATCTGAGTTTCATGGAGGTATAAAAATGGGAAACATCAGACCGGAAACAATGGAACGTATCACTACACGCGCACTCGCTGACCGGTTCATCGAGGAGCAGCTCGCTGAAATCAAGGCTCAGGTAGGGGACAAGAAGGTCCTTCTTGCTCTTTCTGGCGGCGTTGACTCAAGTGTAGTGGCTGCACTGCTTATTAAAGCGATAGGCGACAATCTGGTCTGCGTTCATGTCAATCACGGTCTTCTCCGCAAGGGCGAGCCTGAGATGGTTATCAAAGTGTTCAGAGAAGAGCTCGGCGCTAATCTCATCTACGTAGATGCTGTAGACAGATTCCTTGACAAGCTCGCAGGTGTTGATGATCCTGAGACCAAGCGTAAGATCATCGGCAAGGAGTTTATAGATGTATTTGCTGAAGAGGCTGCTAAACTCGACGGCATCGCTTTCCTCGGACAGGGTACTATCTATCCTGACATCCTTGAATCCGACGGAGTAAAGGCACATCACAACGTCGGAGGACTCCCTGAAGACCTTCAGTTTGAGCTCGTTGAGCCTGTAAAGCTGCTCTACAAGGATGAGGTAAGAGTCGTAGGTTCTGCACTCGGACTTCCTGACAATATGGTATACAGACAGCCGTTCCCTGGGCCTGGACTCGGTGTAAGATGCACGGGAGCCATCACAAGAGACAGGCTTGAAGCTCTCAGAGAAGCAGATGCGATCGTAAGGGAAGAAATCGGCAAGATGGAGAACGTGCCTTGGCAGTACTTTGCAGTCATTCCTGACATGCAGTCGACAGGCATCAAGGATGGCAAGAGATATATAGGATGGCCTGTCATCATCAGAGCCATCAACACAGTCGATGCAGTAACGGCAGAGTCGGTGGAGATCCCTTGGGAAATGCTTAAGAGAATGAGAGACCGCATCATCGAAACAGTACCCGGTGTAAACAGGGTAATGTGGGATATCTCGGATAAGCCGGTAAGCACGATCGAGTTCGAATAAAGGAGGAACGGATCAATGGAATCAACAATAATAGCAATAATCGGTATAATAGTATTGCTGCTGATACTCTCCATCGTGTTCAAGGGTATCGGATTTGTGCTTAAGATCATTACAAACCCGAAAGTGCTTCTGGCTGCGCTTGTTATATGCATAGCCATATATTTTATAACCAGAATGGCGTCATAGCCTTAATGTAAAAAACAAAATGCCGGAGCTCTGCGTTTGCAGTGTCCGGCATTTTAAGTGTCATCAGTGCTGGTGCCGTTATTGGTCGTGAGTAGAATACTGAGACTGCATTTTTTCGTAGAAAGCAGGATTCTCTTCGCCATACTTTGACTGGCATTCATCGAGGGCTTCTTTATAAAGTTCTGTATTGATATGTTCGTCAATATCTATTTTCTTTGAAGCTGCATTAAGCAGTCCTATACGATCCATATAATCCCATGCTCTTTCAACTGAAGATTTCATAGGGTCTGTATCGATATCGAAGTGAGGATTATCCATATGTGCCCTTAGAACCTGTTCGTCGCGTCCGGTCATTTTGCTGATGAAGACTACTGACTCTTCGTGGTTGTTTTCGTAGTATGCCTGTGCTCTGATCCATGCTCTGAGGAGTGCTTTAACTGTATTCGGATTGTTATTGACCCATTCCGTGGATGCTTCCACACGACAGCACGAATAGTCCGGGAGAATGTCGCTTGCATAAGTGCATACTTTGAGCTCCGGATCGCTGTCAATATCATAATTAAGCTGCGTACCGACCAGTCCGTAATCAGCTGTACCTTCTTTGACGGCTTTTATACGGTCGTACTGGTCTTCCGTATCGTACCATTTGACATCATTACGCGGATCGTATCCCTTATCGAGCAGTGGTCCGGAGACTGCGTACATATTCAGCTCACATGCCATAGTCTTGCCGGCAAGATCCTCTATTCCGTTCCATTTCGTTTCGACCTTCGCAAAGATCGGCATACATCCTGTAAGCAGATATCCTCCGAATATAGTAAGATCCTGTCCATCTGCAATCTGCTGCAGAGGAAGGTTGGTGCCTGAATTCGAGGCCACATCTATTGTTCCGTTTTTTATCCCTTCGAACACCTCGGAGTCTGTTTCTACAGGAACTTGTTCGACTTTGATACCCTCATCTTCAAGGTATCCTTGTTCTTCAGCAATGGCATTCAGAATATGACCATTCTGAAACATCGCAAGTCTGACTGTTTCTGTCTCTGGCCTCGCGTCAGCTTTTACAGCAGCGTCAGGTGTATCCCCGGAGCATGAAGAGAGAAGCGTGATCAACATGATCATAAAAAACGATAAAAGGACCCGGCCTGGTTTATTCTTTCTATTCATATCAGTCTCCCTTTTCCTCATTTTTCGCATTATCTTTCTTAAGCAGA
This sequence comes from Anaerovoracaceae bacterium, assembly GCA_045114615.1. Classification (GTDB taxonomy): domain Bacteria; phylum Bacillota; class Clostridia; order Peptostreptococcales; family Anaerovoracaceae; genus Crickella. The sequence goes on along the minus strand of JBGUKU010000114.1, from coordinate 3,297 downwards.
TCATCGATGGTCTTACGTCCGCTTGTATCAAGCGAGGAGAATGTTATGTTCGGGAACGGAACGTTTATGCCATTCCTGTAGAATATCTGCAGCAGCTCTCTGTTGATGAAACGTCTGACAGTGTTGATGTCTTTTTCATTACACTTACCAATGACAGAAAGCGTGACACCGCTGTTTCCGAGTTCGGAAACACCAATAAATGATACGTCGAGAAGTGCAGGGTTCTTTTCCTTAAGCAGAGGGAGCTCCCTGTTGAGTACTTCTTCTACATACTCGAGATCCTGCCCGTATTCTATATCGATATTACAGAACGCATAGGACGCCTCCTGTGTCATATTCAGGATGCCTGAGATCTCACTGTTGTTATATATCTTTATATTGCCGTCCGCTCCGAGTATCTTTGTGGTTCTGAGACCGATATCCATAACTGTACCTCTGTAGTTTGCGATCGTAACGATATCGCCTACTCTGAAATCTCCCTCAAATACAATGAAGATACCGGCAATGATATCCTTTATCAGACTCTGTGCTCCAAGGCCTATGATCAGGGACAGGATACCGGCACTGGCAAGGAGTTTGGATGAGTCGATGCCAAGCAGATACAGGCAGTAAAACAGTCCTCCGATAGCTCCACCGTACTTTACTACTGAGAGCAGGAGGTGGCCTATAGTTTCACCTCTGGCGCCGAGAAGCGATGTCGTGATCCTTACCGGTATCCGGAACAGCTCAACTCCGATAATTATAGTAATAAATACAAGGGCGCATGAGCTCCATGCAAAGATATTATTACCTCTGTCCCAGTCTCCGCTTAGGATGAATCTGATTATTGAGCTCTCGCCGAATATTCTGTCTGCACCTGCTATCGTGATGATCACATAAAACAGCAGCAAAGCTGTAACCGCAGTTATCATTGTTATAAGTTTTTGCTCAGGACTCTTATCGCTCCATGAGATCCGGCGGTTATCCCATCTGGCGGCTGCCTGTACGGTCGATGTGCTGCGTCCGGAAGGGAGTATGATGTTAAAGATCGGCGAATTCATGCCTTTTGCAGCCTGATTCGCGGTCATTGTTGCGTACAGCCTTTCCTCATGCTCATTTGTAAGAGTGACCGTCCCGGTCAGTATAGTTATAAGTAAGAAGCAAATGATCGATGTTATCAGAGCAATGATTAAGCGGGCCCGGTACATCTCTTTTTCAGGGAATGCTGTTCCGATGAAATAACCTTCATTATAGCGGAAACAGGAGAAATAATTGGTTCCCCCGACTTTTACGAAGCCGTAGTATTTATCTCCGCTGAAAGCCTTTGATGAAATGCCGAGAGAAGAAGCTTTCTTTCCGATGCTTGCCTCGTTCGGTGAATATACGCACTGATGATCTTTGCTGCTGTCAAACATGACCATGAACCCATCATTAAGCATATTGGTCGAAAGTATGCTGCTGACATCCGTTGATTCAAACAGCTTGCCCGATACTTCAGCTTTGAGACCTATCTCAAGCATGCTTCTGTGAGCTGTAATATCATCAGATCTGCCTTCCTGATCATACTCATATCTTGAAATATATTCTGTATCACCGTCTGCGTTTTTCCTTGTATAGTAGTTGAATGCCACACCGATATACTGGGCGGGTTCTCCAAGATCGTTTTCCATTGCTTCCTGTACAAAGCTGTCAGTCCTGCCGTCAAGGACCTGAAGGAACGGATAAGACTGGTCTTCCTCGTTGTGACTTATAGTAAAGAACCAGTTGGAAGTGTTTGTCCCGATGGTATGACCTTCTTCATCAAATATATAAACAGAGTCAATATCATTTGCATCGCAGAGCTCCTGCAGTCTGGCTGAGGATGAGACCGACTTCAGACGGTTGCCTTCGTCGTCTTTAGTGAACTGCTTGCTGCCATTGTCATCATAGTAATTGTGATAATACTCCGAAGATGCGTTAAGTACTGATGGATCCTCTTCGATCAGGAAAGAGATCAGCCTGGCTTTTGAAAGGAAGCGGTTGTCATAATAATCCTGAATAAGACCGCGGTTTGTCTGACCTTCTTCATATCTGCCCGCAACCTCTTCGATCGCAAGATCAGATCTTTCGATTCCGTTTGTGATCTCAAGAAGTGTCTGTGTGTAGAATGAGATCCCGAACATTATAAGAGTGCCGGCGATGATAAGAGGGAATACCTTGTTGAAGATAGAGCGGTCAAAGAACAGCTTATTATCAGGATTCTTGTTAAGAACTACTCTTTGTGTCGCGACCTCATGTCTGACAAAATCATTCCTGACTATCACTGCATAAGCAAGACATATCAGCATGATCAGGATAAAACCGGTGATCGTCCAGAACAGCACATACTTGTCGTGTTTATACACTTTGTCTGTCTGGGCTACAGCAGATATGACGGTCTGTCCGTTGTAATCTTTAGACACACAATAATATTTGACTCCGTTGATCACCTGAATACCTGAATACCCGTCTGTAAGAGCTTCTTCCGATAATCCGGTGCTGAGAGCTTTCTGACCTGTCAGGATCTCGTTTCCGTTCTTGTAATAAATGAATGTGCCGTCTTCTTTATTTACCGCGAAAACGAAGCCGCCGTTGCCTACAGAGATCCTGCTGAGAACAACGGAAACATCCGTCAAAGAGGAGAGCTGCACATCCAGTACTGAAGCTTCTGTTCCGAGAGACAGGATGTAAGTGTTCCCACGATACCGGTATGGCATGGAATAGAAATAGAATGTGCCGTAACGGTTTTTGATAGTCACAGGTTTTATAGTGCCGTCTTTTGCTTTCGTTCCTTTGAGCAGCTGGTTTATGTTCTCCTGTGTCATAAGCGACATTGATGCAGGGTTAACGCCATATAAGTCAGCGCTTGAAGAAAGAACTATTCTGCCGTCCTTAGACATGAGAAAGAGATACTTCACACCGGAGCGCTCGACCATATCGCCGAAAATTCTTGCTCTCTCTTCGTTGCTTACGTCGGCCATCGATTCAAACAGACCACTTGAGAACAGCTGGCACATATCGTCGAGTTCATCCTGGTTCCCGTCATGGAATATCGCAGACAGAACATCTGCGTTCTGGACATTGCTGTCCATTGCAGATACAGCTTCTTCGAGAGCAAGTCTGCTGTTTTCCCGCTGCTTGACCAGCGCAGTCTGTGCCTGCATCTGAGTAAGGAACGTTCCTATCACTATTGCTCCGAAAAAGATCAGGAATGCATTGAACAGTATTTTAATCAGAAAGTGTCTGTTCGCTTCCTCTATCGATTCCGGCTTTGATACTTTTGTATTGTTGTCAGACATA
>JBGUKU010000113.1:0-3749 GCA_045114615.1 Anaerovoracaceae bacterium | reverse complement strand
TTTGGTGCGGATGAAAGGATTCGAACCTTCACGATGTTACTCACACGGACCTGAACCGTGCGCGTCTGCCAATTCCGCCACATCCGCACAAGTATGGCGTACCCGCGGCACGCCACATAGTATACACTATCTGTTAATGCTTGTCGAGAACAAATTTCCCGTTTTTTTATTCTTCTGCCATGATGGCGTCGAACTCAGCAGCAGCTGCATCGAATTCTTCTTCAGATTCGATCTCTGTGATCTCGAACTCGTCATCGCTAATCTGCTTGTATCCGTAAATGTATACATCGTCAGTGCCGTCTTCAGGTTCGAGAGCGATATACTCCTTATCGTTCAGTTCGAATGTGCCCAGTACATAGCAGTCAACTGCAGTGTCGTCATCAAATTCCAGAGTGATGATATCTTCTTCCTCTTCTTCGACATTTACGTTCTTGATATCTTCTGCCATAATGCAATTCTCCTTTCCTGAAATGCTATATCAATATAACACGAGGAATCGTTTTTAGCAACTGATTATTCATTTGCAAAGAATTCCAGAATGCTTTCGGCGGCTTTGCTGTTCATACCGTCAACTTCCATCAGTTCTTCATAAGTGGCGTTTTTTATAGCCTTGATGCTGCCGAATTTATTAAGCAGCTCTCCCCTGCGTTTAGGCCCGATCCCCGGTATGTCTTCAAGGGCGGATTTTATCATCTTTTTTCCCTTTACCCCTGACATATATGTGATCGCAAAGCGGTGGACCTCCTCCTGGATGTTACCGCAATAACTGAAGAGGAGACGGTTATCGCGGAGATCGATCTCGCGGCCGTCGTCAAAGACGATAGCGCGCGTTCTGTGCGCATCGTCTTTAGCGAGACCAACTACAGGGATCGCGATGCGGAACGCATCGACGACGGCCTTGACTGCTCTTACCTGCCCAAGACCACCGTCTATGAACATTATGTCAGGATAAGTACTGAATCCCTCATCGCCCTTCCGCGCCCGCTTTAGCCTTCTGTATATTACTTCTCTGAGACTGCCGTAGTCATCGCCCTCGGCAGTCCTCACCTTGAATTTTCTGTAGTCATTCTTTACAGGCTTTCTGCCCTCATACACTACCATTCCGCCGACGGTATCCAGCCCGTTGAAGTTGGAGATATCGTACGCCTCCACCCGGTACTCCCTGTCATCGTCTTCCGGTATGAGAAGCGGAGCATTCCCGCTTATCGATGAAGCATATTCGATCAGCCCTGCGATCTCTTTTTTGAGGGCATCCTTTCTCTCCGCCTCGCGTTCAGCTTTCTCATCGAGAGTTCCTGCAAGCTTTACGGCATCTTCCATAGCCATCTTCAGGACCGCTCTCTTCTCTCCTCTCTCAGGCACGATGAAATGAGTCTTGTGCATCACATCAGTCCTGCCTTCTGCATTGGCCGCATTTATATTGTCGAGGAATTCTTCCAGCAAAGCCTCTTCTTCGATATGCACAGGAAGTATGATTTCCCTCGGAAGTATTGAAAGTTCAGGATAGTACTGCTTTATAAACGAAGTTATCATCTCCGCGCCGAGAGTCTTTTTTTCCTTTTCAGAATCAGGCATGGCCGGACCTGCATGGTCACTCCTTATGTAAATGATCTCGCGTCCGCTCATCCTGCCGCCTTCTACCTTATATCTGGCAACGACTCCAGTCTTATGCGTGATAACCGGGATCAGCACGTCAGCATCTCTTTCCCTGATCATCGTCGCGCGCTGTGTCTCTCCCAAAGCCTTAAGCGATCTTATATAGTCTCTGAATCTGGCAGCGTCCTCATAGCGCATCTCCTCCGAAGCCTTCTCCATTTCAGCCTTTAATTTAGCTGTAACGGCGGAATCTCTTCCGGAAAGGATTTCTATCACTTCATCGATATTTTCCCTGTAAGCGCTTTTATCGGCTTCTCCGGTGCATACTCCAGGGCATTTGCCTATGAAGAAATTGAGGCATGGTCTCACGCCCTTCCTGAACTCCTGCTGACGGCATTTCTTGAACTGATACATCTCGTCGATCATTCCGAGTATGCGTCTTACGGCTCCTGCATCTGTATAAGGCCCGAAGTAGCGGTTCCCGTCACGCCTGAGTCTGCGCGTACTGATGACTCTCGGGAACTCCTCGTTTACTGTTACCTCGATGAACGGATAAGACTTGTCATCTTTCAGCAGTATGTTGTAGCGCGGCATATATTTTTTAATAAGGTTGCATTCCAAAAGGAGAGCTTCCATCTCCGTTGCACAGCTGATGTACTCAAACTCAGCTATATTGGAGACCATCGCTCTCACCTTGGGATCTGCCTGCGAAGTTTTTCTGAAGTAGCTGCTTACGCGATTTCTGAGGTTGATCGCCTTGCCTACGTATATGACTTCACCCAGGCTGTCCTTATGCATATACACGCCGGGAGTTTTCGGCAGTTTTTTCAGTTCTTCACCGATATCGAACATGCTTTACCTTTTGCGCTGTGATTTTCTGCCTCTCCTGTCTGTTTCTTCTTCTATAGCCTCTTTACGTATATCCGTGGTGCGGGGAGGCATATCTTCATACCCCGTTGCATCCCACTCACGGCGTCTTCTGTCCTCATCTATTTCAAGCTGTCTCATTGCAAGTTCACGTATCCTCGCCCTGCGGATCGCCTCACGCCTTTTTGCGCGGCGGCGCCTTACATGCCATACCCGCAGGAGGAACACCAACAGAAGGAACAGAACCGCACCGATAACTATTGTCGCGGTGTTGGAAATATAGTACCTTGAAGGGAACCATCCTTCAGGAACATCCTCTTTTATTATAAGATCGACCGTACCTTTAAGCTCGTCAGCTACATATATCCTGAATTCTCCAACTTTGTCACCTTTGCTGAGCGGAGCTTTCAGGTCGTCATACATTGCTACCTGTGTCTGTATAAGCGAGTCGCTGCCTTCAGGCGGCACATATGCATAGCCTTTTGTCTCAGTGTATGCTGCTACCCTTGTAACAGCCCCTCCTCTGACTCTTGCATGACCAACAAGTTTGCCCTTCTTTACGATCGTATTTTTCGTGACCTTTGCATCAGCATATTCAAACAGAGATGCCGCCTCCCTTGCAGCATTTTCCTTTGCTGAGTCCATCAGGACGACTATCATCTGCATATCGTCTTTGGTAGCAATTGCTGCGAATTGTGCGGAATTTACCGACTCATCAACGAGACCAAGAATACCGCCTTTTATGAATTCGTATTCCGTCGTTTCATTGCTCACGAGAAGCGGATTAGTGCTTGTAAATTCAATCTCTCTGGGTCTGATCTTTTTATTTTTCCTGTCGGCAACCGCAATATTCACGTTTTTCTTTGCAAGTGCATCCTTGACGACCTGGTATCTGTAAGCTGCCTGAGCAATGACTGCCAGATCTGCCGCGGTAGAATATGATGCTATATCATTGCGTCCTCCGGCATTAGTAAAATAGGTGTCCATGAGTCCGAGTTCCATACACTTGGAATTCATCTCATTTACGAAAATATCTCTTGAAGACGCGCTGTACTTGGCCAGCAATTCAGCGGCCTGGGCATCCCCTCCTACCAGCATGGCATTGAGAAGATCTCCCACGCTTACCGACTCGCCCTCAAGAAATGTATTCCCGTAACCGGCGATAATATCTCCGGTTACCACAGTATTTTTAAGCTCTTTTTCGTCATACATGTTGTCGAGCACCACCATTGCCGTCATGAGCAGGGTGATCTTGCCGGGCTGCATCTTACGGTCAGCATGTTTTG
>JBGUKU010000112.1:0-17698 GCA_045114615.1 Anaerovoracaceae bacterium | reverse complement strand
TCGCACGAGCATTATTATAAAACGCTACTATCTTGGTAGGATCCAGCCTGAAAAGTGCCAGCTGTGTCTTGTCAATAGTATGATATTCAGCCCATGATGTTCCCTGCATCTGGTTATGGAATTTCTCCCCGCCATATACCATTGATTCATTCATGATATCTACAGTTGAATCCTTCCATGCATGAGCTGTCTCTCTGTTGTCTGTTACCGCATTTGCCAAGTATTCTCTATGGCTCAATATATGCGCTGATCCGAACGCATTGTTGATCGTCGTCTTGGCCGTGGCCAGGTTGGTCGTATACATAACCGATCCGACATACGCTCCGGTAACGATATTTGAATCATTCATCTTCGCATTATACAGGCAGGTCTCCGGGATAACTACGACATGATGCGCTGTGCACTCGGTATCTCCGGTATGAAGCCAGTAGTCAAAGTCAGCTATCAGCCAGTTCACGCCTCCGATGGTCCAGTAGTCACCTACCAGCATCCCGTGGAAGGTACCAGCGGATATCTGAGCCCACTGGTCAGCTGATACGCTGGTACCGAGGCTTCTTCCGCCGTATGTGTTCCGGTGCAAATTTACATCATCCGATACTTCAGCCAGGGCCTTCATCAGATTTGTTGCCAGGATCTTCTTGGTCCCGCCCGTTCCGTCAACCAACAGCACGCTTCCGGAATTGAGCGCTTCGATGGCTGAATAATCTGTGATCTTACTCATTCTTTCTTCCTCCTATGAATTAAGTATTTCATAAAGTTCCTGAGTCTCAGTGTATCCGCTGTCCTGGATAAGATGCGACAGTGAGTTCTTAAACCATGAGACTATATTATTGAGCGTATTGACTACGCCTGTAGCTCCGTAGGATGTATCGAGGATCCTTGCGCTGGAAGAATCAAGTATCGGATCCCCGTTAGAATCAAGTATCGTCTGCGAACCGTGGAACTCTTCAAGCTCCTGGTTGGCCACGACAAGATCATCTATCTTGTCGTATACTTCATTAACAGCTCCAACAAGGGACTGTTTATCTTCTGTCTCAAGCTCGGCCATGTCGCCGATCTTGTTCCGGAGCTCTGTGTCATCATATACAGTATCCGTGAAGACCGCGTTCGACGGTACATCCTTATCGACTGTATGGTTATTGACCTTCTTGGCGTTATCTACTACTCCGTCGCCGTTAGAGTCATATACCGACTTGTCCATCTTGGCCGGAAGGGATGTATTGTTGATCGTATTGACTGCAGTTCCCAGGGAAGTGATATTCCCTTCTGCGGTTGTCATTCTGGTCTGAAGGGCACCTTCTGAATTACGAGCTGTTTGAGCTTCCAACAATATGGCATTGGCCAGGGCTGCATCTGCAGCATACACGCCTCCGGACTTTACTGGGTTGCTTGAGCTTTCAGTTGGATTATCATCAAAAGTCAGCTTATTCTGCTTTGTGTTGTCATGAGTCGTGATCGTAGTCTCGTGACCATCGCGATCAGTTATCACTATGCTCTGCTCATCCTGCGACCTGACTATACTCACGATTCCCGGAATGTTCGCTATAATAGTAGAGAGCAGCACCTTATAGGTCTGCTCTCCATCATCGACCGGAAACATATCGGACGAGTTCAAAGTGTCTTTGGTTGGTAGTTGGTCTATTGTTTTGCTATCTGCTGCCATGCTTCCCTCCTTAATGCCATAAGAGGTTATTCTCTACATCCGGAGCGCTTACACCGTGGAATGTGAGCAATACACCCTCATGATCTGTAATAGGTTCATCATTATGCGTCCACCAGGTCTTGATCATACCTATGGCCACCATGATAGCTTTGATCTGTGACAGTACATTTTCGAGTCCTAAATCAGCCGCTGTTACATTATGCGGATTCCCGGACCGGAGCTGTGAATGATCGTAGGCCTCTTTTCCCAGGTCGCCGTAGTATGCATTCTCATGAGTCTCTCCCAGGGATGCCAGGCCGTTCACTCTCTCACATAGTCGCTTGATGACCTTCGATTTTCCGTTGTAGGATATCTTGAAGTTACTCATCGTCATCCTCCTCAAGATCCGTCAGTGTATATGTCACCTTCATTGTCTGAGAGGCTGTCTTCACTATCGGACTTGATAGGTTATTTATAGTCCCAAGATATGCGGCCATGAGCGTGATATCTGATCTATAATAATACGGATAAGACCATCTTCTCGCGCTGGACACTCCAAGAATCTTATATACCGGCTGCTTATCCCATACATCATATGTCTGGCCACCTGTCGCGGCGCTCTTTGTCATGAGGCCATCGTGATGGATGATTCCCCATCTGACATAGTCGGTCGTATTATCCGGCACCCTGAAGGTATATCCGAATACCACACCGTCTCCCTTGATGGAAGAACGGAGCGCATCATTGATACGGATCTGACTCTCGTTCGCTCCGGCCACTTCAATCTTCCGGACATCTGCAGTATTTGACATATTGATGATATAGATACTGGTATTATCTCTTGATACCCAGTACAGGTATCCCTGAGACATCCGGTACCATCCGCCGCCGCAGTTATGCAGATCCGCATTCGCGATGGTTATGACCTGCTCTTCGCCTATCTCCCAGGAATCGTCGCTATATTTGACCTTCCTTACCGAGATGACATTTCCGGTGCTGTAGTTGAACCTCTGGTTATTATTGTATGTGTTCCAGTGGAATCCTACTATATAGAAGTATCCATCATCTCCATCGAGCCAGAAGTCATTCCTTTTCGATAGATCTATGTCGTATAGCGTAGGCAGCTGGGTCATGTCTGCCACCTGTTCGAGCACAATGTTGTTTGAGAAGCCCATCTGATCATGTACCGACTGGATCTTGAACGGATTGAACTTCGACCTGTACACATTACCGTCTGCAATATTGAGGAAGTACAGATACTCGCCTTCCTGACGGAGCGGAGCATAGTTGTCCGGGTTAAGAGGATCATTTCTGTATCCCATCAAACTATATACATCTCCACTAAACATCCTGAGGTATGGATTCGCTCCGGCATAGTTGCTCGTAAGACATACGGCCTTGATGGTTCCGTTTGCCTGCGATGTTCCGAAATCCCATACAGCTGTATACCCATCATCCCTGTCTCCGGATTCGAGCGAATTGAAGGATCCTCTTTGCGGATTATCCGTGTTGAGCGTCCGATCAGAGTATCCGATCAGATGTGCATCCGAAGGGAATTCCACATTCTCAACATCTTCCTCAAGAGTCTCATCGAATAACATCACCCCTCCGAGAGAGTTCGTTGCGATCGGGAATACATCGTTACTCGGTGCCCTGTTTAATCTGTTCACATAGGAAAGCAGATACTTGACCGCGTTGGTAACGAGGTTGTCATCCTCATGTACTTCTTCCCTTTTTCCGGTCTTTGCATCAAAGAGCTCTATCTTCATATGTCCCTTCATAGCATTTCCTCCAAGTATATTTGAATATCAGCAAGTGTAGCATTTGCAAGAAGTAGGGCCTTGATCATGATCTCGCCCTCCAGCTTCTCAGCCCACTTCTCCTGTGTTATGGTTCTGAGTTTTGACTCGAACATGCCGTACATATCCTGAGTATAATCAGGTACCACCCAGTCGCTTGTATATGTCCACCAACTATCGCCGCCATCAAACGATACGATGAATCCGACATTCGTACCGCTCATGTTGGATGTAACCTTGAGTATCTGACTCGCCGGCCTGCTCGGAGTCGTGATCGTTGATGACTCTATTCCTTCATTGAGTACGAACTGTCCGTTGATGATGCTTATCTCTTCATGATTGTATTCAAGTTCATCCGGAATATACGCCGTGTACCGGTGCAATCCATAAACCTCTCCAACCTGACCATCGAACGATGACAATACATCAAACATATCAGGCGACAGGAAGCTATCTGTACATACTGCAGCATCCGGATTGTATGTTGCGCCTGCTGCCTCCGCATCAAAGTCATTGATGACTTCGTACATGTCAAGAGCTCTGAACTTATCGGATACATTGACATTGCCGTCCCACTCGCCATCACCAACAAGTCCCTGGCCGGCCATGTATGCCCTGACGCCCTGGATCGGTATGTCTACAGATCCGCCCGCAAGCTTGAGCTTCACTGTAAAATTACCTATGACATTCGCTGAGCTTGACCATGTAAATACAAGATGCAGTAAGTGTGTCCCGTCAAATTCCTGTTCTACCGGATAATAGGTATCAACCTCTTCTCCATTGAGCATATAGGTCACTTCGAGGATCCCGTCATTCTCAATGTATACCGGGATCTCATTTTCATCTACGGCCTCGATCTCTGTAGTCTCAAGCTCATACTTAATCTCTGCATGGAAGTCTACATGAGTGTTCTTGGCTGTAATATATCTGATATCGATTATCTCTTCCTCTTCGCCATCACCTATATGGTAGGCTTGGGCATTGAGATAATCATAGTACTTCATTGTATCCTGTTGAGTCTGCGACATCAGTCCGGATATATCCTTGTCTACCTTCGACCTTGCGGTTGACAGATCCGGATTCTTTCCGACGCCGGTTACGGAATACTCTCCGCCGTACTTCCAGTCGTACTTCGTGATGCAGGATATCTTTGTATCATCTGCGATTCCGTCTTTGAATCTCAGGATATCTCCTACATCATAGGCCGGGGATCCAATCATCGATACTTCCATTGGAACATAGTCGATGATGGCCAGCGCGTTCAGGATGGCCATACGCTGGTTGGCCAGAGTCTCATCAAGGCCATACTGCAGCAATGGATTCGATCCCAAGTTATATGTAAGTCCGTCATCGGGCTCAAGCCCGTAGTATGAAGTAGTCTGCGCTGCAATATTCACGCAGGACAGACCTGTGTATCTCGTTTCAAAGTCAGAGAACTTTGATCCGGTGATGCGTTGCGTCGCGTCAATCTCATCGACCGGTTCTGTCCCGTATGCTCTCAGCTCCAGCTGGCCGTCGCGGTTTATCGTCGCATAGGTTCCTGTAGTCTGAGCACACCATGACACCAGATCTCGCCAGTTTTCGATATCATTCTCGGCATATATTGCAAGGTCCGCCGCACCGTTCGGCAGCGCCATGATATCGGATCTTCCCTGGGCCATTTCAACATGACAGGCATTGCAAGCCATCACCAGGAAGTCATATATCTGTCCCTGAGAGTTCGATAATGTGCATGACTTATCGAACTTGATCATGTTGTCGTAGGCCTTAATTTCAACGCCCGTCTGCGTCCAGTTGGCTTCTTTGATATTAAAAATACCAAGGGGAACAGCTTCGTATCCTTCACTCGTTAGAAGCTCATGCCTCGGAGTGATGATAGCCTTCTGTAAACTGTATCTCGGTATATCAAGATCTATGAGTGTACATTGAAGCTCCGCCGTGTATACAGTTCCGATCTCCACTTCGTCATTTCCGGAACACTGATTCGTTACCTGAAAGCTTCCTTTTTCTATATTTTTTTCTGTATAAGTGAATACCCTGAGTCCGGATGTCACTGAGCCGCGTAGTCTGCTCCGTTGCACCGGCCGCTTCATGGCTATCTTATATGCATCCGATACGCTATACATTTACAGCTCCCTCATCTCCACTGATACCTCATACAGCCCACCTGTTCCGGGAAGCTGTTTCCTGGCATCCGTTATATGCTTTTCTCCGGTGATCTCAAACTGGCATTCATGGGAAGTCAGCGCCCACTGGTTCGGATAGTACACTTCTACCATGACGGTATCAGCATCTCTGTATTCCCTGAACTTTTGCATCCATGCTCCTGACAAGTTCCAGGTTCCGGATATCGTAAGCTTGGACACCCTTGTCACTATCGCAAGGGTTGTCCCTGCCTCGGATTCCTTTTCACTCTTTACTTTGTCATCTTTATATGAGAGATCGCCTTCAGGCTTCGGAAGCCATTCGTCGTTCACTTTGATGATATTGACCATTATCTGCCTCCCGATCTATAGTTGTTGATCTGTGTAGCCTGCACAACCATTGTCTCAAGTTTCTGGTTGCCGACATATACAGGAATGACGATATCTCCGCCGACTCCTGCGGCGGCTACCGCACTGGTGATCATATTCTGAAGGGATCCGGTACCGACTATCGCCTCGGATCCTGCCTCACCTGCTCCCAGGAACTTTCCTCCGGACGCTCCGAATATAGTCGGAGAATTTAAAATCATACCGTTCTCCATAGCCTTAGAATACCAATCTACGGATATCTTCGGCATAGATGGAGGATCAAGTGAAAGCTTGCCATCTATCTTAAAGTGCGGCAATTTGATATCGGGAAGTTTCCATTCAAAATCAAACGCCTTCTTGAGCCATTCGACGACGCCTTTTATAAATTCCTTTACTTTCCCGAATTTTTCTTCTACTTTCTTGTATATTGATCCGAGTACCGTTTCAATAATTTTTAACATCCCATTGAATGTATCTTCGGCCTCTTTCTTGATCAACCGGAATGATTCAATGATCAATTTTGTCGATGTATTTATTGAAACACCAAGTGCCAAGATTGCCGCTGCGAGTAATCCGATTGCCACGGCAAGTGCTGTTGTTGAAGCAGTGAGTACAACCATTCCCGCGCTAAGAGCCAATACTGCAACAGTAAATGCAAGCATGGCCACTGTGGCTGTTCCAAGCCCTGCAGCAGCAAGAAGCAATCCTGCTGCAAGCAAAGTCAAGCCGCCTGATGCTGATGTGCACCCTGCAGCAAAAACCACAAGTGCGGCTCCAAGCTGTGCAATCGCTACCGCTGCCTGACCTCCGTATTGAACTATTGTCGGGAGCTGCCCTGCGAGTAAAGTCAAGCCGGCACATGCTGCCAATACACCGACGCCTACAAGCGCCACAGCTGCTCCGAAGGCTACAAGTCCAACAGCTCCGGCTGTAAGTGCTGGACCGAGGGCTGCGGCACCGGCCGCAAACAATGCCATGGTTCCAACAAGGGCAAGCAGGGCAAGACCTGCTTCGGGTCCTGCTTTAGCAAGCGCTATGGCTGACTGAGCCAATAAGGCGATACCTGCAGCAGCAAGAAGTATTCCGGCTCCAAGCGCAATGAATCCAAGAGCATTCTGTGCAAGCGTGCCCATCGCGGTTCCCGCCGATGACATTCCTGATGCTGCCGTTCCTGCCGAACTTCCTATTTTACTTATGCTTGACGTTGCGGATGTCGCCGTTGATGCCGCTGATCCGGCTTTTCCAACAAATCCGCTTATAGCGCCTCCTATTGAGCCAAACGCTCCTACTACTTTAGGAGCCAGTGTCAGGATTGAGCCAAGACCGCCTACTATTTTCCCACCTATGATCAGCACAGGGCCGAGGGCTGCTACTACGAGTCCTATTTTAGCTATCATCTGTTGCTGACTTTCGTCGAGAGAATTAAACCAGTCAACAGCTTTCTGTACTGCCTCCGCTATCTTCGATATCGTTGGTGCTAATGCTTCTCCTAAAGATGTGGCGGCCACATCTATACTTGACTTTAATTTTTCAAGCGAGCCACCGAAACCGCTCATCATGGCGTCAGCCATCTCCTGAGTTGTACCGGCGCAATCTGTCAGCTGATCCGACAGAGCTTGAACTTCTTCTGGTGCTGTATTTATAAGGGCCAGCCATTTTGACATTTGGTTTTTGCCAAATATCGCAGACGCTGCCGCTATCTGTTCCGATTCTGATAAATCTGCAAATTTATCATGTAGAATCTGCTGTACCTCGATGGTAGATTTCATGGATCCGTCAGCATTGGTAAAAGCGTTTACCAGCTTTCCGCCCGCATCTTCTGTGATGAGACCGAGATCCATCATCATTTCTTTTCCTTGCTTTGCAGGAGCAACAAGTCGTGTGATACCTGTTTTTAAACCATTAGCCGCTTCCGTTGCTTCTATATTTTTATCAGCAAGTATTCCAAGATATAAAGCCGCGTCTTCTACCGTATACCCGGCTGATTTAAAGACCGGAGCTGCGACACCCATGGCATTCGACAACCCATCTACATCAAGAGCTGAGTTATTACATGCAGCCGCAAACACATCGGCATAATGAGTAGTATTATCGAAGGAATCTCCGAATCCATTTATTGTACCAACCAACCCAGCTGATACAACATCCAGATTTCCTCCTTCGCCTGCAGCCAAGTTCATCGCCGGTGCCAGAGCAGCTGCGGCTTCTGCGGCGCTCAGCCCGGCGCGGGCAAAATTGAGAGATGCTGTAGCCGCATCATTCATGCCGAATGTCGAGTTGGCTGCAGCTTCTTTCATCGAATCACTGAGAAGCTTTGCCTCTTCGGCAGTATTTCCCATAGTCTGATTCGTCAAGGTCATCGTCTTATCAACCTCGGCGAACTTTTGCACGCCTACAGTTCCGGCTGCTGTCAGAGCCGCTGTCAACGGAAGTAGTTTTTGCCCAGCTGTTTCCATCTTCCCGCCGAGATCTTTCATCTTTTCTCCGACGGCTGCTACCTGCTGAGCTCCTACTGATCCGAAGTTCTTAATTTCTTTTGTTAAGCTCTTTATTTTCTGCTCTGTATCTGTAATTTCTCTTTGAAGCGCATTATACTCATCGGTGCCAACCTTGCCTTCGGATGCCATCTGAGCTTGTGCATCTTTGAGCGTCTGCAGCTTATCCTTGGCTCCCCCGATCTCCTGCTGTAATAAATTATATTTTTGTGTCAGGAGCTCTGTGTTGCCAGGATCCATTTTAAGAAGATTATTGACATCTTTAAGCCCACTTGTGGCACTTCTTATCTCTGATTCACTTTTTTTGATGGCTTGGGTGAGTTTGGTGGTATCGCCATCTAACTCTATAGTGATTCCTTTGATCCTGTTAGTGCTTGCCATTTGTTACCTCTTAAAAATTATCAAAATCTTTTTGTGTAGCTACATATGTATATTCATCATCTTCCACTGAATCATTTGAAAGTTCAGCAAACATATCATATATATCGCCTTCTTCCAGTTCATCCATGTCTGCTATTGTAAGGCCTATTTGCTTAGCTCTCAGTATATACAGTGCTGTAGAATACTGTCTGTCTGTCGGTCTTATTTTTTTTTACTCTCAACAGACATATTTACATTTCCGAAGTATAATTCAATGATATCTCCGATTATGTTTATAAACTCCATTGGCTCATAATTATCAAGCCAATCAAGATAATCATCATTATTTAAAGTTGTCATATCTGAGCCTGTGCCTTGTTTGTACATTACATAGGCTATTTTTTTCAAATCCTCGATTTCTTCGGAGTTGAGTAATGCTATCATAGTATCTCTTGCACCTTCACTCATATCTCCGAGGTTTATTTTCTTCATTACCCTTTCGCCATTCTCATTCACTTCAGTAAGTTCCATCAGTTCCTGGTATGACTCGGTTTTTACGAGATTGATAATTCCCGTTATACATCTATTTAATTCTTTTTTTGCAAATTGTTTATACCTTATAGATGTCGTGGCCGTCGCTTTGAACGGTGTGGATCTTACTGATCCATCCGAATAATGCAGTTCAATCTGTTTATACATGCCGATTCTCTCCTCTTATCAATAAACCCCTCACTGCCGAATGGCAGCGAGGGGCCTGATTGTTGTTTGACTATTCAGTTACAGTGATAACCTTGGTATCGAATACCGAGCCATCAGATGCAAGCGTACACATGATGGTTGCCTTGCCGGCAGCTACACCTGTCACTACGCCGCCCGATGATACAGTGGCTACATCCTCGTTGTTGGATGACCAAACAACAGAAGCGGCTGCAGGAACTGTAGCAGCGGTAAGTGTGATCGTAGCGTCTGCTGCCACGGTGCTGAGACCGGAGATCTGTACGGAGCTGCTGAGCGTGTTAGGCATATAAACAGCGTTGTACCAGTTATTGTATGCTGCATCAGCGATATCATCGCCGGACTTAGCTTTGACAATGTTCTTGTCGATGGCTGCGATATACAGCGACAGGCTCTTGATAGAGATGGTCTCTGTCTTAACCTCAGTCGAGTCTTCCTTTGTCTGGCTCTCGATCTTAGGTCTTGTTGCTGTGTTGTTGTATACGACATGGCGGATTCCCTTTGCATCACCGTCGAACTCAAACATGAGCGCGAAGTGTACGCTGGGAGCGTCTGCATTCTCGATGAGGACGCCGTTGCTGTCCTTGATATCTCCGAGAATATCGGTCCTGAAGTCCTCGGGAATGAGTGCACACTCGTAATCACCCGAGTATCCGTTGTTGTTGTTTACAACAAAGTACTGTACACCATCAGCATAGAAGATCGTAGGCTCGCCTTCAGCATCCAGTGACATACTCACTGCTCCCGGCCAGGGCTTTACCGCACCAAATACCGGAGTATCGTTCTCATCGAATGTGAGCTTAGCGTAGTGCACATTCTTGAGATTGTATTTAACTTTATTCTTGGGCATTTTAGTCTCCTTCCTACAGTTCATATAAGGACTCGTAGAATTTCTCCGAGTCGATATATGCTGTATCTGCGGTTAATTGATAAAAAAGCTCGGAAGCATCGAGCTGTGTCTCGACGGCTTCCATAATGGTTGCCATCTCTTCCGGATCTGAGGCGTACAGTTCCAGATCGACATTCTCACCGTGATGATACACGATGCCGTCAGCCGAGAAGTTCTGTGGCGCCACCCTGCGGTATACCGCAAAAGGAGGCGGGATAGCCTCATATTCCTCGAAATGATCATATCTGTAGTCTGTGATCACCTTGTCTTCCTTCAGTGTCTTACAGACATTTTCAATAATTTGATCCTTGCGCAATTCTCTCTACTGCCTCCTCAAGATTCTTGATAGCGTGCTCTTCAGCGGGCGCGATGTGTACCTTGGCCGGTGATCGTCCCAGGTTTCTTCCTCCCCGGATCAGGACATGTCCTTTTTCGAGAAGATGTGTCAGCTGGTAGTCGGTTCTGTTATGGATGACTACATCAACTCTCATCCTGTTGACGGTCTCCTGAGTAGTGGTCCAGCCTTTCTTGTACCGGCCTTTTTTCCCTCCATACTTGCGCACGGGAGAAGCTGCCTTGACTTCTTCCTGGGCGTTTTTGGCGATCTTAGGGACAACGACCTGCAGGCCCTTGTCGATGTTATCGCCGTATTCATCCAGGATATCGCCTATGACTTTTCCAAGGTCCTCAACCTTGCACCGGATCTGGCTCATTCTCAGCACTCCTAAACTTAACCTGAACATTCTGCAGTTCCCAGAGATCCACATTCCGCTCCGGCTTCTCCTGGATGCGGATGATCCTGTACTGGGCGTTGTCCTCCGTGACCAAGATGGCAATATCATTCCGGGCGGCCAGCTTTGTATGTGGCACCTTGATAACGCGGTCGATGCGATTTCCCGCAACCGATACCTGCGATTCATAGTACCTCTTGATACCTACTGACTGCCGCTCGAATCTGAGCGTCGCCTTCTTCTCGCCGATAGTACGGTTCGTCTCTGTGTATATTTCAACTATCCCATCCGGGAATGTTTCAACCTGTTGACTCGGACGCATTCGCTACCTCCCATCTCATCTTCAGGCCGATTATGTCGCGCCTGTAGTTGACTTTGAACTGATCGATAGATCCGGCCCTGTCATACAGCACATAATTGAATAAGAGCTCTTGCGCACGAAGGTCTACATCATCTCCCGCAAAGACGGAAGAGTCCGCCTGGACTCCCGTCTTTGAAGAGATATATTGAATCCCGCGCTGCAGCTGTCCTTTGAGCTTTTTGTCGGCATCCTCATCTGTCCAGGTTATGTCAAGATAATTCTTAGCCGCTTCAAGCAGCTGTTCGGATATAACTATAGCGCTCATGATGACCTCCTACTTCTTGGTATCCTTTTCGGATTCCTTCTTGGCATCCTTGTCGGATCCCTTCTTGTTATCCTGCTTTTTCACAGGATGATCTGTGTATGCTACTGCCATATCGCACCTCCTATGATGTAGCAAGAGTCAGGCCGCTAAGATCGTAGATCTTAACTCTTGTCCTGGTGCCCTTGGTTGCAACAAGCTTGATCTTCTGAGTATCCTTGTTTGTGATCCTTACTACCATCAGGCCGTCGCTATCCAGAGTTACCGGATGTCCTACTGTGCCGTTGATGAGTTCAAGCGTGATGCTGTCTTCGGTGAAGTCAGTCTCTGCATGAAGGGCTATGTAGTTGCCTTCCTGCTCAGCCGGATCTCCACTGAATCCGGTATATCCCGTTACATATTTGAGCTTACCGGATATTTTGCTTCCGTCGAGAACTATGTCCTCCTGGAGCGCTGTTACGGACTTGCCTAACAAGTCTGTCCCTGCCGGTATGTCCGCGTCAACCGACAGGGTTCCTAAAAAGACACCTGTTTAACTTCGAGATAAGTCGGATCAAGATTCGAGATATCGAGACGAAGGAAAGCGTTGTTGTCCTTGGGCTGGCCGTTTGAGTATGCTACGATCTTGTAGTACCTCTTGTCCTCAAGGAACTTGTAGTCGTCTGAGAACTGGATACCTCTCTTGCCGCCTACACCGAGGAAGTACTTCTTGCCCATACCGAGGATGGCCTCTCCCTGGGTTACTGCTACAGACTGGATGATCTGCGTAGGAACAGGAAGCACATCATTGACATACTTGCCGTCCGGAGTGAGCATCGTTGTAGCAGGCATTACCACTGAGTAGTAGTCTGTAGGATTTACTACAAGGATAAGTCCCTTGACTGCCCTGGGTTTGTTGTACTGTGTCTTTGCCAGACGAGCTATGAGTCCGCCGTAGGTTGTGCGGTCAAAGCTTGTCACTGCGATAGCGCTCTTCTGAGGATATACGCCGCCGACAACCGTAACATCATCAGCTACGCTCCTGTCCATACCGATAGGCATATCCTTACCGGTACCGGTTATGATCGCATTCTCATATCCGATTGCAAGGGCTTCTGATAAGCACTTGCGGATATATGAATCAATCCAGTTAGCACCAAGCTCTAACATATCGATAGAGATGGGCATCCAAGCTGAGAGCTTGAACTGTGAAAGATCGATTGACTTGAATCCGCTGTCGATCTCCTCTGTGATAGCTGCCTCAAGAGCTCCCCATGCT
Organism: Anaerovoracaceae bacterium; assembly: GCA_045114615.1. Lineage (GTDB taxonomy): Bacteria > Bacillota > Clostridia > Peptostreptococcales > Anaerovoracaceae > Crickella. The sequence continues at coordinate 4,653 of JBGUKU010000112.1, read as the reverse complement.
GCGTTCTCGCCTGCATCTGTGTTGAGGAGAAGCTTGGTAGCTCCTGTAACGGTTACGGAGTCAACTGCTGCGATGAGCGGATGATCCTGCTGCATGTCTTCCATCACCTGTACGATAATGGTCTGAGGGAATGTCTTGTCCGTGTTGGTGAGAGCATTCTTGATGTCTCCCGTTGTCTTCATTGCATCGATGAGAGTGTTGTAGAACTCATTCTCCTCAGTGGTAAGCTGACGAACGCCCCTCTGTGCCAGGATTGCTGCATCTGCAGTATCCTTCATTGCTGTAGCCTGGGCTACGATGTCATCGTGAATGCTGGCAAACATCTCCTGGATGCCGTTCTCGAATGACTCTGTGTCGCCTGACTTCGCTGCGTCAGATATGCGCTGAGCGATCTCAAGCTGGTTTGCATTAAGCATGTCCTTGTTCTTCATTCTTTTTACCTCCTTCTTTGCCGGATCTCCGGCGTTGATAAGTTACACTTCTTTGAATCCAAAGAAGCCTTTATTTTCCACCTGCGCCGGAGTCGGCGTAGAATCAGTGGCTATAAAACTATCTACAAATCCCTTGACCTTGATGGCGATCTCGGGATTGCTGTCGAGTGCATTGAGGGCCTTTGTTGCAAGAGCGAACAAATCCTCTGACTTGGTCACTGCATCAAGATATCCCTTGAAGAGTTCTGACGCTGCAGGATCAAGATGCATTGTCCATCCGGGCTGTTCTTCTTTTGTGACCTTGGCCATGAGTGAATGCATGGCGCTGTTCTGGATTCCTTCCTCTTCGTCATCCTCGACATCTGCTATTGAAGTAGCGAAGCCCATCTCAAGAGCATTCTCCGGAGTGATCCAGGTCTCATTCTTGAGCAGCTGGTCAAGAGCATCGTCATCTATGTTGATGCCGCACTCCTTATATGCTGCCTTGGCCGCGTTGGTTATGATCTTAAGATCCTCGGCCGCTTTGCTCAGCTGGTCCGAATTGCCGCTTGTAGTCATCCATGCCTGATGAATGAATAAGAGGCTGGCCGGCTGCATGATCCTTGACTTGCCTGCGCAGAAAATGACTGATGCGGCTGATGCCGCGAAGCCTTCGCAGATAGTCGTTACATTATCCCTCTCCTTCAGGACATTGTAGATGCCGAGGCCTTCCTTAAGCTCTCCGCCATTGCTGTTGATATGGACTACAATAGCGTAGTCTTCCGGAATGTTGGCCACGCGCTGAGCCAGGTCATAGCTTGACTGGTCGCTGCTTGGAGCCAGCAGTTTGTTGAGTCCGCCTCTCTTCGAGGCTATATCCCCGAAGATGTATATATCAGCGGTCAACTCTTCTTCGCTCGTCTCGATGGCGAAGTACGGGTTATTCTTCGTTTTCATCTTCATCCTCCTCATTATTTTCGTCCGGTTGCACCGGTGCATCATTATCATCAACTCCCTCCAGAAGTTCTTCTGTAGGAGAGTAGTTCTTTGTCATCCAATGCTGCCATGCCCATTCTTCGTCGATGACATCCATGCCGAGCCTTATCCTGACATCATTCACGCAGAACGCTCCGGAGCCGATCAACTTGTCTATCGGGTTGGCCACATCGAATACATCTATGTACTTAACCTTCGCAAGATTCGGAACTATGTAGGATCCGGATGCAAGTACGAGCTGCTGGCCGTAGAGTTTCCGGTTGATCTCGTCAGCTATCATCATCACAAGAGGCTGTACGGTCTGAGTCATAAAGATGTTGAAGTCTGCAGCTGTTACTCCCTTGCCTGTTAATATTGATACCGGAATACCGAATGTCTGAGCTGTAAATTCAACTATGTCATCGTACATATTGCGGATATCGCGGGATCCGGCCAGCTCCGACTTGGTGCTGCCTCCCTTTGTCTCCGTCTGCTGGAAGTCGAAGCCCTTATACATGGGCAGGACTGCGTTTGCGTTCTCGAAATAGCTCTTAAACTTTTTCTGTACAAGATCCTCGTATGTATCCTCGAAGTCAGGATCCGCTTCTGCAGTCTCATCTATGTGCAGGATGCCTCGCGTTCCCTGCCCCTTGAGATAATTTGATGTGGCGCTTTTAATGAATTGCCCTTCGTTGGCTGTAATCATGAGCAGAATGGCCTTGATCCTGTCGCCTTCGATTGCAAAATGAAAGACATCCTTCGCTGAGAATGATCCGGGGATCGAATCATTGTGAGCTGTGATGTCTGTGTAGATATCTCCGTCAAGTCTTTCTGTTTTCGAGAAACCGGTCGCTACATACCTGTATCCGTTCTTTGTCTCTACTATCAGGGCCTCCTGTTTCGAGTACAGTGTCCCGATCAGATCCGTGAAGAACTCCTCCCTTGTCTGGTTCGGGTTCGGGCTGAAATTCCATGACCAGTACTCCCGGGCCTTGACCTTTTTGTTCCGCCTTACCGTCTCCCATTCGACAGCTGACACTGCAGCGGAGATCTTCCGGATCGCTGTCCAGAAGGCCATCTTCTGTATGGTCAGCTCTATGCCGGCTATGGCGCTTCCCTGTTCGTCATTCATGAAGTCTGACAGGTTGACTTTTGTCCCCACCTGCTCGGCTTCGTTATTTGGTTCTCCTAAAATCCACTTAAACAAATTAAACGCCATGATCAACCTCACTTAAAAGACGATGGTATCCAGCTTCTTCCGCTTGCCGGTCCTTCGTTCGAGTATTTTATCTTCAATGGTCATCGCAGCAACCACGGCCATGAACGGGTCAGTCTTTCGTGACTTTGCCTCGATCTTGCCGTATACATAGTTGCCTATATCCGCATCCGAACTGGAGCCCATCTTCCGGCCGTACCGGATGAGCTTTGTATTGTTCGTTGCCCATCGAAGCTCCGGGGCATCTCCCCAGGTGAAATATTGATTCGCGAAGCAGCTGTCTATGACAGGAGCCACGCGCATAATATCCGAAGGTCTCACGAGCTTTAAGTTCTTGCGTTCCTTCGGATCGAAGCCTAAGTCATTAAGTGCTCTTGCAAGAAGAGCATATCGGAAGTCATCTATCGCAATGCCACGGATCGCGTAATGTTCGCGCATCATGTACAGATACTCCGTTATGACTTCCGGATGTATCTCGACATCATCTACGATAGTCAGTCTCCCTTTATCCACCCACTCCTTCCAGGGGCAGCGTAGCCTCGGGATATCCTTTGACTCCGAGCACATCCAGGAGTGTGATATATCATATCTCTGGTCTCCCTGCTTAAAGTGCAGATCAACGCTCACCCAGTCAGTGATCTTCGAGAAGTCGATCCCGGCCACACAGGTCCATCCTGTCATATCCGGAAACTCCCGGTTTGTTGCCTTGATGTTCTCGTAGTCAGTGACCTTGATCTCGTTGGATCCGTCCGGAATGTTCATCCTCTTGGTCATGAACGCCGGAAGCCTGGCCGGATTCTCTTTCCAGTCCCGGTATTCCTTTTCCGTCTCCATCCGAAGATGTGCCAGATATGGCAGGGAAGGGTTCGCCTTCTCCCAGTTCTTCGGATCATGGACTTCGTCCTTACTGTCCAACCTGCAGATGAAACACAGGAGCCCATTGTCCGGATTGCCTCCGAACAGGATTCCTTCAGATGTTTCGAGAAGATCATCAAGCGGGCCCTCTCTCACATCTCCGTTTGTAGTAAAGTAAGACCGGCGTGGATGCGGATGCTTGCCCAGGCCGGTCGTGAATACATTTATGTTGTTGTAGTTCTCGTATTGATGGATCTCGTTGAAAATCACTATCCCGGAGCGCATTCCATCCTTGCCCTTGGGATTGTTGGTCCTGCCTCGGATCTTCGACTTTGTCCTGGTGCACTCGACTGATTCTTTGAGCCAATGATAATATTTCTTGAGCTTCTTTTTTTCCTTCTCTTCTGCTCCGTCGAACGCATCAACTATATCCAATACAGGGCGGAGCGCCTGCTCCTCGTTGTTGGCACATATATCAGCATCATATCCGGATATATTGTTATACGGCGATGCAAGACAAACACTCTCCAGTGCTATGGTTCCATCCTTGCCGGCGCCTCGCCCAAGCATACAAAACAGATCAGGCCAGCGTGGCATTCCCGAAGCTCGATCGAATGTGCAGTCATGCAGCGTGATCACGAACTCCTGCCAGGGAAAGACCTCCTCGAACGGGAAGTACTTACTAAGTCCCAGATACTTATCCGCCAGCTCATCATTGACATATATATCTTCGTTATCGAAACACCATTTCACATGATTTACGAGGGCCTTGACTTCCTTGGATGTTCTCAGCTTCTCCGACTCAACCAGGTCAATGAATGGCTGGATGTGCCGGCTGTACTTAGAGGTCGATGTCGTCGTCTTCGTCATCGTCCACCATAACGAGCGATGGCTTGATACCAAGGCTGTCGAGGATCTTCGTCATCTGGCCGTTGACCTTCAGGACGGCGGGGACGCTGTCGTTCTGCTTCATTCCCGACTGGCCGCCTCCGTTATTGTAGGAGACCACCACCCCCCTATCTTCTATATCCTCAAACAAGGCATTCTTCGTATCCCACAAATTCATGTAGTCATCAACCAGATCGAGATAGAATCGGCTGGTGTTTCCATTTTTTGCGAGTTGATTTATTAAATCTTTTTTAATCGTGTTCCGATTTATATTTCCTCTTTTCTTTTTCATGGGTACCACCCTTCACG
>JBGUKU010000111.1:0-9008 GCA_045114615.1 Anaerovoracaceae bacterium | reverse complement strand
GTTGCGGCCTCATATGCTATGTTCACAGGGTGCTTGAGCGGCAGATTCCAGATCGGGAAAGTCTCGAACTTGGCGTATCTTGCCTTGCGGCCGCGTTTGTATTCATGGTATACCTGCGAAAGCGATGTCGCGAGTTTGCCTGAACCTCCGCCCGGACCAGTCACAACGATCAGCGGTTTCGATACCTCAATGTACGGATTGGCTCCGTATCCTGCCTCGGAAACGATAGTATCTACGTCGGTCGGATATCCCTTAGTGAACATATGCTTATAAGTACGGATTCCGCGTCTTTCGAGCTTGGCCATGAACTGGTTAACAGACGGAGCATCTTCGTATCTGGTAACGACAACGGAGTTGACCGAAAGGTCGTAGCTTCTGAACTCGTCTATGAGTCTCATGACTTCCAGATCGTATGTGATACCGAAATCCTGACGGGTCTTGCTCTTGACGATATCGCCCGCATAGATGCAGATGATGATTTCCGCCTGATCGCCCATCCTCTGCAGGAGTTTGATTTTTGCGTTCTCATCAAAGCCCGGAAGGACTCTCATTGCATGCTTGTCTCCGACCAGCTTGCCGCCGAATTCAAGGTACAGTCTGCCTTCTCCGCTTTCTATCCTCTCAAGGATGTATTTTGACTGCTGTTCAATGTATTGCTCTGCGCTGAAACCTTCTTTTCTCATATCTACCTCTTCTTTATTATGAAGGCATTACCTCTATCTCGAGTATGTTGCGTCTCGAGAAAAACTTGTCGAATTTGATCTTATAATCTACGGAGACCTTGCCGTATCCCTCATCGTCGAGGTTGTCCTCGAGCTTGTTGGTATAAACCTCAAGGTTCACCGCGGCCATCATCGGGATCTGATATCTCGTTATATTGAGTATGCCCGGTTTGAGCGTCATGTCCATACCCTCTTCATCCTCATCTTTGACATATTTGCGTATGCGAATAGTGCCGTCCTCGAGTTTGAACAGAGTGCGGATATCTTCCGAACCGATTGCTTCCGTTTCTTCATATGTTATATATGTCGCGTTGTTGCGCGAATACACGGTGCCTTCGGTCAGGATCTCCATCGAGTCCTCGAGTTCGAGCTCACGGCGGAAAGCTTCACCGCTCGGCTTGAGGTTCTCGATATATTGTGTGCTTGTGATTCTCAGGTTGACGCTTTTTTTCATAACAGAAATATTTTATAACAATTGACATAATTGACACAATATCGTCATATTTGAAAACTTTAATAATTCATGTACAATTAAAAAAATTTTTAAGTTTCTTTTTAGTTTAGGACTATACTATATATATGGAAAGGAAACGGCAGATGAAATTCTGCCCCAAGGGTAAAGAAAATGGACGAACAAGATAAAAACATAGTCAGTTTTGAAAATCCGGTCGAAGAACCGGAACCGGTAAAGACGGTCGAGATAGAATATCCAAGGGCGGTCATCGATGAACCGGCTCACGCAGCACCTGTAGGGCCTGCACACAGCAAGCCGAAAGAGAAAAAAGAAAAGAAATATGTAACAAAGGGTGCTCTCATCGCCTGCATGATACTGACGATGATCCTCAGCTCACTGCTCGGAGCGTTTATTTCCGGCACATATTTTGCGAAGAACACTTCTGATGGCAGGACTGCCAGACAGGACGCTGATCTGTCGCAGCTTGATCTCGGTGATGCAACAGGAAGCGAACTCACTGTTGCGCAGATCGTTGACAAGAACGAGGACGCGGTAGTTGAGATACTGATGTCCGGAACAGCGCAGAATATGTGGGGACAGATGCAGCTCGTACAGGGTGCAGGTTCAGGCGTCATAATGACGGAAGACGGTTATATCGCAACCAATACTCACGTAATCCAGGGAGCTAGCAAGGTGGAAGTCACTCTTCACAATGGTGAATCTTACCCTGCACGTATCATAGGAAGTGATCCTGCGAACGACATCGCGGTGATCAAGATCGAAGCCAAAGGCCTCACCACAGCTACTATAGGTGACAGCAGCACAGTAGATGTAGGCGACCTTGCTGTTGCCATCGGCAACCCTCTCGGACAGCTCGGAGGCACCGCCACTACAGGTATCATCAGTGCTCTCGACAGAACACTCGACGTAGAGGGCACCACTTTGACTCTAATGCAGACTGATGCTGCCATCAACGGCGGCAATTCCGGCGGCGGCCTGTTTAATAACAAAGGCGAGCTGATCGGTATCGTTGAATCCAAAGCTTCTGCAGTAGGAGTCGAGGGTCTCGCATTCGCTCTGCCTATAAACAACGTTTCACCTATCATCAACGACTTCATCAAGAACGGCGGCAACGTTCAGGCAGCGGAAGCTACACCGGCCGTCGGAGTAGTTATAAGTGACGTCTCGGAAGAGAACGCTCAGTACTATGGCCTTGAATCTGCGGGCGTATTTATCGCTCAGGTCACAGGCGAGAACGCAATGAAGGCCGGTTTCCAGCAGGGAGACCGCATCGTATCATTCAACGGTACTAAAATCAACAACAGTAACGAGTTCATTACTCTCGTAAGGAAATGTAAGGTTGGAGATACTGTAACAATTGTTGTCAGCAGAAATGGCCAGGAGATAGAGATCAAGACCGTGCTTGAAGAGCTTCAGCAACAGCAGCCATGACCTGACCGGTCATAAGCAAAACAACAAACCCCGCGCTGCAGCGCGGGGTTTTGATTTTTAAATAATGCGGGTATACTACTCGGTTTCGCCCATGGATTCCATCTTTTTACCAAGCGCAAAGACGAATTCCTTGAGTGCCTTTACATGAGCATCGGCCTCAACTCTTGCCTCAGCGTCACGGCCTGCATTGATAGCTTCCATGATACGGTTATGCTGCTCTGCAGTCGACTCATAAAGCGAGAAGTCATCATAGTACAGATATCTGAATCTCAGCGAGAGCTCCTGTACATATTTGACCAGTTCGCTCAGCGTCTCGTTGCCGCTGCATTTAACGATGAAGTTATGGAACTTCTCATCAAGCTCTATGATATGTTCCTTATCATCAGCTTTCTCGATCGCTTCCTCGTATTCAGCTGCGATAGCTCTGAGCGTATCCTTCTCTTCGTCGGTGATCCTCTGAGCTGCAAGCTTTGCTACAAAGCCTTCCATATCTTCTCTTACTTCGAACACATCAAGCATGTCCTTGATAGAGATGTTTGCAACATAAGCGCCGCGTCTCGGCTCTACCTTGACAAGTCCATCATCGGAAAGCCTCTTGATCGCCTCTCTGATAGGCGTACGGCTCACATTCATCTTCTCGGAAAGGTCGATCTCCATCAGCCTTGTCTGGGATACAATCTCTCCTGTAAGGATCTTGTGCTTTAACTCCAGATATACCAGGTCTTTTAAAGGCTTCTGTACCTTAAGTTGGATATCAGTCATAACTTCCCCTCTCTATTTAAATGCCCGTATCGGTCAGCCATGCCCTTATCGAGGCATCTGTCACTGCCATCTCAGCGATAGTGGCAATTCCCTTACCGGCTTTATCGATGTCTTTGTAGTAAGCGACCATCGTCGGTCCGCTTCCGCTCATCAGCACTTCGTCAGCATCGAGTCTTTCAAGCATGAACTTCTTCAGAGACGCTGCCTTCTTGTCAGCTTTGAGCGTATATTTCTCCATGTCGTTGACGAATAGCTTTCCGGCACTTTCCCGGTCAGTATAACCGATCTCATCAAAGGCTTTGTAAGCAGCCTTCGTCAGGACCGCAGTACCCGGATTTGCCATAATAACATATCTTGGAACGCTTTCTGCTGCTTCGACTATGTCGCCGATACCTGCAGTCCACGCTGCATCACTTGACTCTTCTATGCCTTCGAGTCCTGCGAGCACTTTGCGGTTACGGTATGCGTTCATAAATGTAGAAAACGGCACATCTGCCCCGAAGGTCCCGCCTATTCTCATTAGCTCCCTCAGCGTGAACGGTCTGCCTGTCATTTCGTTTAATCCCAGAAGACAAGCCGCCGCATTGGCGCTGCCTCCTCCGATACCTGCTGAGACCGGAAGATCCTTCCGGATATCTATCAGCATAGTATCCGCCAGACCGTAGTATTCATGCTCACTCTCTCCGAGGGCATCCGTGAACACCTTGACCGCTCTGAATGCAAGATTGTCCATGTCTGTAGGAATTGTTTTTGCATCCGTACATAAATATACAACAATGCCATTGACAGTGCAATGAGGCAAATTGTATTTTGTTGCTTTTTGAGTACATTTTTCTATACTCAACACATCATGGAGACCCAGTCCCTGCATAAATGAGACTATATCATGATAGCCGTCAGGTCTCTTTCCGGTGATCTCGAGTGATAGATTTATCTTTGCATGAGCGTTAAGTGTTATCTTATCCATGGTCAATGAAACAGGGGAGATTGCGCTCCCCTGAAATATTCCTTTTATTTTTTCTTTGTGCTCTTATTTTTGGAGCTGTTTTTTTCTGCCTTTCTGTAGGCTCTCAGGGCTTCTATGGAACGGTCTTCCTTATTGACAGGAGCCGGTGCATGCACATGATAAACATTGTTCAGGAGCTCTGCACAGTTATCAATTTTCTGCGGCGGCTGCTCCGGAGTTTTTTTAGCCTTACGGGCTTTCTTCTTAGCCTCCTTGGCTTCCTTCTTAGCCTGCTCAGCTTTGACTTCCTCTATGCTCTTGCCTGTTCTCTTTGCTTCCCTGTAAGGATTGAATGCCTGATCCTTAGTTTCCTCTTTAGGCTCGTCCTCTTCTTTCTCGTTGTTCTGACGGAGCGAGAGCACCATTATTCCACCGAACATCACGAACATCATGGCCATGTTGACCATGTTATTGACTCTCTGGTTGTAAGTCTTGAACGATACAGTCTTGTCCTCGCCGAGAACATTGCCATCGTTGTCAATAAGATCTCCGCTGATGACGAGCTTGTATTCCGAGTTGTTTTTAGCTACAAAACCTTTGTCTGTGTCAGCAAGAACCAGCACGAGCCCCTTTTCCTTATCACTGAAAAGAACCTGGATAGGGATTGTTTTGCCGTCCTCGTCATAAATAGCGAACTTGTCAGCATTGGCAGCAACTGCCTCAGCAGAACCCATTGCATTGCTGAATGTCAGCTTTACGCCGAGATTCTCCATCGATGTGTTTGCCTGTCCGTCTTCAGGATATGACGACACAAGATCGAATCCTCCATCGGCAAAGCAGAAAGCCGAAGTTGCCATTATCATGATCGACATCAGTATTGCGATCAGACTTATTCTCTTCATTAATTGATCCTCCGTTTATGCGCGCCTGCTTCTGAAAAATTCCTTCAGAATGGCCGAACACTCTCCGGCGAGCACGCCTCTTGTTATTTCAATGCTGTGATTGAGTCTTTCGTCATTTGCTATGTTATAAAGGGATCCGCATGCCCCGGTCTTGGGATCGTCTGCTCCGATCACCAGTCTCGCCATCCTCGCAAGCACCATCGCACCAGAACACATGCTGCACGGCTCAAGAGTCACGTACATGATTGCGCCTGGCAGCCACTTTGCACCGAGCGCAGCCTCTGCGGCCTCGAGGGCGATCATCTCCGCATGCGCAGATGATCTTCGCGCGGTCTCCACCATATTATGCGCCCGCGCGATGATCTGCCCGTCTTTCACAACAACGGCGCCGACGGGCACCTCGCCCTCTTCGGCGGCCCGGGCTGCTTCTTTCAGCGCCTCGAGCATGAATTTTTCGTCATCGCTTGCGCATATAATTTCGTCAAAAACCATAGCCGAAATATTGTATCACAAACCCTTTTGAAATATCAAGAAAACGCATTATATAAATACGTATTTAATCACATATAAGAACGGGTTCACGTCGTACAGGACTTTCGCCGCCGTAGTCATCTGAAGCGCCTCCATCATCGGAACCACATGTTCAGGCGACACAAGCGTAGTAACAGGTATCAGCAGGGCTACTGCTATCCAGGCAAGCATGAGCCCTCTTACGAGACCGAGGACCATGCCAAGCACCCTGTCGGCAAAGCCGATAACTATCGACTCGTTGCGCAGGGTCTTTATGATCACTCTCAGGAGAAACATGACCAGACTGATCGCCAGGATTATAAGGGCTAAAGCAATAACGCTTATCGCGATCTCTGTCAGCCTGTCTGCTGCCGCATCTGCAGCCTTGTCCGCAGCGTCGCCGAATATGTCTCCCAGGGATTTTGAAATGACCCCCTCTCCCGTGCCATCAGGCGATATAAGAGAACCGAAGAACGAGCTGACCCCGTCTCCGGACGATGGGTCTGCTGCCTCGTCACCGCGGATCAACTCAAAAATGCGGCTGTGCATAGTCTTCTCGAGTTTAGTATTCATCAGAAAAGCTTTCAGCTTGTCCTTGTAAAAAACTCCGAGACCGATGCCGCCTAATATGCAAATCATTTTGAGCAGTGTATCGCCTACGCCTTTTATGGCGCCCCTCAGGACTGCCACCAGTACGATCAGCCCTACAGCTCCGTCTATCATCCACCATTCAATAGTATTAGTATTCATGTGCCTATTTTACCACAATATAATGTCTCTGCAATCATGCGGCCTTGCGTTTCATTTGATCCGGAAGAATGCTTCCCGAAACTTTTGTATCTTTTATCTGATAAAGTGTCCTGATATTTTGTTGATCCGCACAAAATATTGTATCTTTTTTGTGCAAGAAAAATACATTGAATTGCAGTATTTGCAAGGCTTTGAGGAAACGCAAATTATTTGACGCGTCTTTGCAGTGGTGCTATTATTAAGATACGTTAGAAAAGTAGGCCCTCATGCCAAAAAGGGCGTGTTGGCTTGCGCTAAATATAAATATTTACGGAGGTATACAGCGATGGAAAAGAAAACCCCGCTCTATGATACCCATGTTAAGTACGGCGGAAAGATAGTCGAATTTGGCGGCTTCCTTCTTCCTGTCCAGTACGGATCAGGTGTCAAAGCAGAGCACATGGCAGTCAGAACTCAGTGCGGATTGTTCGACGTTTCCCACATGGGCGAAGTTCTCGTTCAGGGTGAGAAGGCTAAGGACTTCCTCAACATGCTCCTGACAAACGATTACACAGACCTTCAGCCGGGATTCGCAAGATATTCCCCAATGTGCAATGAAAACGGCGGAACCGTCGATGACCTCATTGTATATATGAAGGCAGAGAACGACTATTTCGTTGTAGTCAACGCAGCTAACACAGACAAAGACTTCGCTTGGATGTGCGATCACAAGATCGACGGCGTAGAGCTCACAAATGTAAGCGACCAGTACGGCCAGGTAGCTCTCCAGGGTCCTAATGCTGAGAACGTTCTGAAGAAAGTTGTAGACGAGAAATACATCCCTGCAGGATACTACACATGCATCTTCGACGGAGACTTCCAGGGAATTCCTGTAATGATCTCACGTACAGGCTACACAGGTGAAGACGGATTCGAGATTTATATGCCGGCAGACAAGGCTCCTGATGTATGGGAAGCTCTGATCGCAGCAGGCAAGGATGACGGCCTTATCCCATGCGCGCTCGGCGCAAGAGACACTCTGAGAATGGAAGCTGCAATGCCGCTCTACGGACATGAGCTTAATGACAAGATCAGCCCAAGAACAGCAGGTCTCGGCTTCGCAGTAAAGATGAACAAGCCTGACTTCATCGGCAAGGCTGCTCTCGAAGCAGACCAGCCGCTCAAGGAGAGAAGAGTCGGCCTCAAGGTTACAGGCCGCGGCATCCTCAGAGAGCACCTCGATGTTTACAGAGACGGCGAAATCGTAGGATACACTACATCCGGTACATTCCTGCCTTATCTCGGCAGCTCGTTCGCTATGGCTATCGTTAAGTCCGAAGCCCGCGAAATCGGCGCACCTTGCCAGGTAGACGTAAGAGGCCGCATGGTAGACTGCGAGATGGTAGGTCTCCCATTCTACAAGAGAGCTAAGTAATTTAATGTTGTTACTTTTCCGCATTCGCGGATCAGATAAACCGATATCATTTAATTCCAACTTATATAAAAAAGGAGATTAGAACAATGATTGATCCAAAAGAACTGAAGTACACAAAGGATGATGAATGGGTTCGTTTCGAAGGAGACGAGGCTTATGTAGGAATCACTGATTATGCTCAGAGCGAGCTCGGCGACCTCGTATTCGTTAACCTCCCTGAGGTAGATGATGAGGTAGTTGCAGGTGAGCCATTCGGCGATGTTGAGTCCGTAAAAGCTGTTGCTGATGTATTCTCGCCAGTTTCCGGTGTTGTTCTGGAGATCAACGAGGACCTCCTCGATGATGCTGCTCTGATCAACAACGATCCTTATGGCGCATGGTTCATCAAGGTCGGAAGCATCTCCGCTTGCGAGGACTTCATGACTGCTGACGAATATGATGAGTACAGAGGATAATCCCCTCATCAAAAGACGTATTTGACATTTTTATAAGGAGGAACTAAATTGGGCACTTTTATTCCTAACACCAAGGAAGAGCAACTGAAAATGCTCAACGAGATCGGATATAAGGATTTCGATGACCTCTTTAAAGTGATCCCTGATGCAGCCAAAGTAAAAGGCGAACTCAATCTTCCTGACGGACTCAGTGAGATCGAAGTAGCACGCAAGGTAGAGGGACTCGCAGCAAAGAACACCATATTCCGTTCGATCTTCCGCGGAGCCGGCTCGTACAACCACTATGTACCATCTGCCGTTGACGCGATCGCTAACAAAGAAGAATTTGTTACCGCATATACACCATATCAGGCTGAGATCAGCCAGGGTATCCTCCAGTCGATCTTTGAGTATCAGACAATGATCGCTGAGATCACAGGCATGGACATTGCTAACGCTTCGATGTACGACGGCGCTTCTGCAGCTGCAGAAGCATGCTGGATGTGCAAGGACAGAAGACACAGCACATTCTATGTATCCGGAGCTCTCGATGAGAGGATCCTCACAGTAATCAACACTTATTCATTCGGAAGAGGCAGCAAGGTCGTAGTCATCCCGACAAAGGACGGCGAAACCGACAAGGAAGCTCTCGCAAAGGCTCT
>JBGUKU010000110.1:0-2039 GCA_045114615.1 Anaerovoracaceae bacterium | reverse complement strand
TTATTATCCAGAGGCATCTCAGGAATGTCAAGATATGCCGTCAGTTCTTCATAATGACGGATCACATAGTTCAGAGCCTTGTACATTTGGGAGTTCTGGTCATGATTCAGAATTTCATTCAGACACCACAAATGAAAGGTCTCCCACAGAGGACGCGCCAATTCATTACGCAGCTCCGTAATCCTGCTACCCGTAGCATTCTCGTGTCTGATGATCGCTCACGCTTCTGCGTGAAAATCATCCTGACAAGCTCAGCTATCTGCCTGTTCTTTGATTGCTCGTTCTTGAAAATTCTCTCAAGTTTTGTCTTTATCTCATTGCTGATAGCTGCCTGAGCTTCTTCAGAAGCAACCTTGAATTTAGCAAGATAATCCTGGATATCCGCATTCTTACGACTGGTCATCTCAGAGAACAACCTGAGGAAGTCTTCCGTCTGTGCAGCCATCTTCCCAAGAAAATGGCTCTCGGCATCATCCTTCGCCTTTCTTATCTTCTGCTCAGTCTCTGCGATGAGTCTCTGCCCCATCAGTTCGAAGGCCTGCTGCATATTCCCCTCACGCCTGTCAAGGTCTGCCTTCCGGGCATCCAACTCATCGAACTTCCCGGCATATTCGGCCTCGACCTTCTCACGGATACGCTGTTCAGCCTCACGTATTCTGCGTTCCACTTCCGCCTTGATGATATCTTCACGTGTAGCACGTTCCAGATCCAGTTCATGCTCAGTCCTGTCCAGGCGGGATGTAACTCCTGCCATCTGCTCATGCATATTGGAAAGTCTCTCTTCCAATGCCTGATTCGGACTGTTTTTTGACATTTCTGATATCATCTTTTGCTTATCTTTTACCTTACAAAGGTACGAATTTTTCGAATCAAGGTCACATCGTTAGGATACACGAGCTTCAGAAATCTTGTACGCTGAGCGTAGTTGCTAGGAGACTGCCTAAATTCCTCTCCTGTCAGTTTCACCTCCGCAAACAGAGGATCTTTGTCTTTTCGCTTGTTGTTCATTGTCGTGTAAACACTCAATTGCTTCGGATGCCCTTTAAACAGAGAGCATCCCGATTTCGTGAATTCTTGTTTTTAACTAAGTTTTAACTTTTTACTTGGTAGCAATGGCAGGGAGAAGCAATGCTTCCAGGTCATTGCTACCATATATTGCCTCACGCCAAGCACGTACAAGGAAGTCCTTGATCTCATGTCCAAGCCTCTTGGCCGTTTCAATAATTGTCATATAAGCAAGTGCCATCTGAAGACCATCCTCACTGCTGTGATGTAATGAGGTCTTACGGGCTCGTGTGATAGGCCTCACAGTCCTTTCTGCTTCGAGGTTATCAATTGTATAACGGCCATCGTTACGATAATTAAGCAACTCGTCCCAGCCATTAAGCATATAGTTAAGCGCAGTAACCATCAGATCACTGTATTTACTTCCTTTTGTTCGAAGCAGGTATTCTGCCCTGTCATGCAGGGCTATCAGCGTATCGGTAACATCCTTTTCCGCTCGTCGTTTCTTAATCTCTTCTGGCGTGCGTTCCATGAGGATGTTCTCGTTTTCCACCATATACAGATAGCCTATCTGATTCCTAAACCAGCCAGCATCTTTCTCCTTGCTGATTTCTTCAGCCATATCATACTTGCATAACACATGTGCCCAACATAGGCAATGTTCCAACTCAGGATTGTCACGTGTCAACTGCTTGTATACAATAAAAGCATCAGACATTATAGCACCCTTAAAATCACCAAGGAAAGTATTTATCGGTCTCGACCGGGGCCACGAGGACCACGTTTCTCATCAAGATGCTCAGACTTAACCTTCGTCTGATCTATTTTGTCCTCTTCATCCTGAGGTGTTTCAAGCTGCTGGTCGTCGGAAGAATCGTGATTTCCGTCATAGTCTTCCTTATCTTGATCACGCCCACGCCTCTCATCAACGCGCTTCTTTGCCTTATGAGTTTTCTGGCCAAAGGTATTCTTATTGTGGCGCTGGTTCCTGTCTTCCAGATTGCGGATCTGTTTCTGATAGGCCTCAATCTGGG
>JBGUKU010000109.1:0-16179 GCA_045114615.1 Anaerovoracaceae bacterium | reverse complement strand
CGGGGCGTATGCTGTCGCAGGTTCTGGCAAGGTCATAACCGAATTCATCAGTAACATATGCTCTGATGTCATCTTTTGTGCCACCTGCTCTCGCAATGAAGATCGCTGATGCCAGTGCCTCCGCTCCCTTTATTCCCTCCGGATGGTTATGCGTGACAGCAGCCTGAAGTCTGGCCAGCTCCCTCGCCTTATCTATGGAACTGCAGATCCAGGCCACTGAAGAGACCCTCATCGCAGATCCATTGCCCCAGCTGTTGTATGGTTCCGACCCGTTTTCTAGCCAGTCTCTGAACCTGCCACCATATCCCGCATTTGGATATCTGAGGCCAAGCGTCTTCATGCTCTTGATGATTGACTTCTCAACAAAAGCCTTATTGTCATCGTTCACATCGTCTCCATCCTCGATCTGATTGTCCGGATCGTTGAAAACTGACATGAATCCTGCTGAGACTGCAAGAGTCATCGCAGTATCATCTGTAAAACGTGAGTATTTGCTGAGCAGTGGGAACTCTTTGCTTTTTTTATTATGCCGCTCATATGGACTGCCTATTATATCTCCAAGTATCGCACCGTACATCTACAGCACCTCCATTTTTAGTCTTGTCCTTGTTTACTGACAATACTCTTCTACACTAAGAACCCTTAGATTTCAACGGGTTCATCGTTCACTATTCAGTTTTCTCTGGCATCAACACCTTATTAGCTTTTCTTTTTCTGCGCGGGTCAACTGTTTTATTGCATATTCGCGTCTCTGCGCCTCTCTTTTATCATCGAATTCTTCGGTATATATCAGCTCCACCGGTCTGCGCGACCTTGTGTATTTGGCTCCTTTGCCTGAATTGTGTACTTTAGCTCTGCGCTCCGGATCAGTGGTATAGCCTGTATAAAAAGTGTTATCCGCACACTTTAGTATGTATACGTAATGTTTCTTGCCACTGCCATTTATTTGCTCAAATACTGCGTCAAGTATTGCCTTTGCCAGGTCATATGCTTCTGGGCATTCGCTTGCACGAGGACCTCCTACGCATAGTTCTGCCTCATCCGGGAGGCTGCTTATCCACTTGACGATATCTGAAATATCGTTCATTCCTGTGGCGGTGTACATGGGCTTGCCAAGAGCTTCTCCTTCCGCCAATCCTGTTTCAGTTCCCGGTGAAAATTCGGAGAATTCAGGCATAATCGTAAGGATCGCATCACAGTCCCGCATATTCCATTTTGTCCGCTGCTCCGTGCCTTCCGACGGAGTTTCAGTAAGTTCAGGATAATCCGCAAGCAGTCCCGGAGCTTCAGGATAGTCCTCCGCCCAGCCATTTTTAGGACACCAACCGCACAGAGGAATGCCATGCTCTCCGGCGAAGTCCATCGCCGCCCTGTCGACACCGCTCTGGCCTCCGGTACGTATTCTGATAATCTTATTCACAGGTTCCACGTTCCTCTTCTTTCCCTGGCGAAAAAGAGATAGCCCAGCAGTTCTTTCTGGTATGGGATGAAGCTGCCGTCATCGATCATATCTTCGATTTCCTTCTGAGTCGCCCATTTTGCATCAGTGACCTCCTCTGTCTGGAGGTTCAGATCTTCGAGTGATATATCCTTCTCTATCGTATAGAAATCATCGAAACCGTCTGAGAAGTTGACTGTAATAACAGGTCTTCTGTCGCTGAAGTCGATACTGAGACCAATCTCCTCAGCTGTTTCCCTTTCTGCCGCTTGCCTGCTGGTATCTCCGGCTCTCGCACCGCCGCCAACACTTATGTCCCAATATGAAGGCCAGCGGACTATATCGTCAGCTCTTTTCTGTATCAGCATCTCGCCCTTGCTGTTGAAGATGCATACATGGACCACCATCCTGTATGTGCCCTCTTCAAGCGGGTCCCCGCGTTTTGCAGTCTTTCCGGTCGGCACACGGTCGACATTATAAAGATCTATGATCTCAGCCATTGCTTCACTTCCTTCTACTTTGCATATTGGTCATAGCACCACGCTGCAATTTCAGCTATAAGCTCTTTCGGGAGCGGCTTATTATACGGCAAGCGGATCGTTCCCTTACTCACATCATAACCTTCGAGCTTATCCGCAAACACTGTCGTTGCTTCTCCTCCCGGATACAGACCCAAGTGCTTTTTTGACGCAGCGAAGTGGATGATATTGACGCCCTTCCAGAAGGTCGGCATGCTCCACGAGATTTTCTCCTTAGCTTCGGGAATAGCCTCGTGAATAATCTGCCTCACTTCGTTCAGGTACGGCCTCATCGATTCATCCTGCTCGTCTATGTATTGATCTATGGTTTCGATTTTGCCGCAGAAATGATGCTGACCTTCCCTGGCGAAACTACGACCGCATTTCGGACACTTCCACATATTATCCTCCTTTGGCTATCTTCTTACATACCTCAGCTGGCATGTCGGATCGCCCTTCGCGATCGTTCCCGGAAGATCCAGCTCCACGCCGAAACACTCTCCTATTCCTCTGTCACCGCACATTGCATGATCACACATAACTGCGATCTGCTCATCGCTGCAGCCCTGCTTCTGCCAGGCTTTGACAAGCGGACAGTAGTGAAAGTCTATGTCAAGATGATCATCATCGCAGCGGAGGATATCCATCTCGAACACCTTCTGCGCGAAAAACCCAAACAGAGCTTTCTTCAATCCTTTCAGTGACTGGCCTTTCTTGCCTTTCTTCACCAGATTCTGTCCCTGATACAGTCCGCATCTCTTGATCGCATCAGGAGCAAAGTCTTCAGCCTTAAGACCGTGCTTTTCTGCCTCGTCACACAGTAGATACATCCACAGAGCGCGGTGCTCCAGCTGCTCGCGAATACCAACAATAAGTGGGTTCTTGACCTTTGCTTCGTTAACTATCCTGCTCATGATACACCTCCGTCGTTCCTATCTTTTTTACCCGCGGATCTCCTCGACCATGGCTTTATACGCCTGACCGATAGTGATCGTATCTATGCTGTTTGCTACAGCGTCGAATCCCTTTTCTATGTACATCCTGGCTTCTTCAGGGGTGCTTGTGAACGTCATGCAGAGTTTGCCGGCCTGTTTGCAAGCCCGGAGAATCCTGTCCACTGCTTCCGTGAATTCAGGCGCGTCGAATTGTCCGGGTATACCCATGCAGATCGAGAGATCGAACGGCCCTATGAAAATGCCGTCGATGCCTTCTATCTGCACTATCTCCTCAATGTTGTCCAGCGCTTATTTGTTCAATAATATCACACCAGCATTACATCAGCCGCTTGTAAATGTCGAGCATACTCTCGATATGGTATTTCAGCAGCCACGACGCGCTGGTGTATTCAGGCGTCTCTTTGACGACCCTGAGCAGCCCCGGGAAATACTTCTCGGTCTCCTCTATGTAGCGGAAAATGCCGTCCCGGCTCAGTCCCCATGACATCGTTGTGATGTTGTTGCAGCGGTCGATACACTTGATCAGCGCGGCTTTCGGATTTGTCGCGATCTCACCGTAATACTTTTCGAGAGTATCCGGGTTGTGGCTCCCCTTTGACTTATCTTTTGTCATAAGCCTTACGAGCTCCTTGGTTTCTTCGTTTACCTGCAGCTCATCGATCGTTTTTCCGCAGTCCTCCACCACATCGTGGAGCAGGATAGCCGCTATTATCTCATCCTCCCTGATACCCATTGAGAGCGCATGGCAGGCCATGTTGAGCGGATGGTAAATGTACGGTATCTCCGATTTCTTGCGCTTCTGCCCCTCATGTGCGGCGACTGCGTAGTCGACTGCCTTGTACGCATTGTGCATGCCGAGAGCCGAAGCTGTCGTCTTAACGTAAGTCTTCATGTGCTCCCAGTTGTAGATCGTTTCTTTCGTCTTGAACGTGCCTCTTTTGTCTTCTAGGATCGCTGACGCCGGGACGTCAAACACCTCGGCAAGCTTCAGCAGATTCGCCGTTTCAGGCAGATACTCATCACGCTCCCAGGACGACACCGCCTGGAAAGTCACGCCAAGCTTCTCAGCCAGCTTTTCCTGTGTAAGTTTTTTAGCTTTTCTAAGTCCGCTTATGTTTGATCCTATACTCATTGAAATTACTCCTTTTTGGCGTTCTTTAGTATGTATACTTTAGTCTGTCCTCTGTGCTTTATTCACTGTGCCCGGTTTCAGTTATAGTGGACCCAGGAGAAAAACTCATATTCCACCCCATTTTCGTCCAGCCACAGCTTTGCACTCTTCTTATCGAGGTGTATTCCGAACTCCGTCTCGATCATCTGCTTGAGAGAGCCGCTATTTGACCGTGACAGGATATCGGTCAACTTCCTTGTATTCGCCGGATCGAACGAGTAACACCACTCATAATCAGCTCCTCCAAAGGATTCGACCTCATAATCCTCGATCCAGATCGTCACACCGCCCTCAGGCTTTTCCTCCAGCCAGAATGTTCCCTTTATCATGGCAGCCTCCTTTCTGTTTTCATAAACACAATCCTTACATGCTTATAATAGAAGGCCTTACACAATTATTGTAGCGAGTGGGATTTGAACTTTCAATCCAGAATTCAAGCTGAACTTGAGTATATGTTTAGCATTACATCGTAAAAAGACGTCTCCCGTAGGAGGCGCCTTCATCTGCTATTTGTCTGTTCTTTTGATCGGATGTCTGATGACTGTCTTCAGCTTTTCCGGGGCTACTTTGCGGGCATCCGACAGGTATATCTCGTGATGCATCCGCTCTGCCGTTATGTCGAGCTCATAGCCTTGCTCTGTCATGTACGCATGCATCTTATCTACTGTTGCCGGTTCATCGTCGTATGAACCAAGGTGCATGCACTGTACGCAGAGTCCCTCTTCATACGTAAAGAACTCCACTTTAGAGAAGTCTTCTTTCTTCTTTTTCGTTGCTTCTGCCACAGCCCAGTCAAAGTCCGCTTTTGTGACAAAGTCAGGCAGCCTTATCACTGAGATCCAGTTGAATGTATCTTTGTGAGCGTAATCGACTCCCATTACTCCGTCCTGCCACCAGAAGCCTTCGAGCGGCGGCACAACATAGTCGAAGTAACCCTCAATCTGATGGTCGCCCTTCTTGCTCATTTTGATAGTGAAGGCTATTCCGTACAGCAGGCCTATCGCCTTTTTGTAGTCGCCGTCCTCCTGATTCGGATCGCCCTTGCCTCTGACGGCAATATAATTCATCGGCAGTACCGTGACTATCGAAGGCTTGTCCTTCGGCATGTAGAATTCTTTGTACTCTTTTTTATAGTCAAAAGCCATATGCGGTTTGTTCCTTAAGATATTTGCGGTTTGTTTCTTTGAGGTCTGCTCGTCCATCGATGGTCAGGCTCTGCTTACCTTGACATGAGCTTTCTGACCACAGGCATTGCAATCCTGTATGGCAGCGGTCTGAGCTCCTTGTCTGCCTTCTTAAGCATCTCTCTGATCTGGATATGCTGCGGGCAGTGAGTCTCGCATTTGCCGCATCCTACGCACTGACTCGCAAAGCCCGGCTTCCCCTGCAGACCAACGTTGCGCGCGAATTCGAATCTTACCGCGTTCTTCTTTCCCTCTATGTACATGAGGTTCCAGTGATGGAAGTTTGCTGGTATGTCGACCCCACTCGGACAAGGCATGCAGTATCTGCAGCCCGTGCACCCGACTTTTTCTTTCTCCTTGATAATCTTTTTGACGCTGTCTATGAGAGCAAAGTCGCTCTCGTCGAAGCTCCCCGGTTCCGCGTCCGATGCAATCCTTATGTTCTCGTCAACCATCTCGAGAGAGTTCATGCCCGAGAGCACTACAGTCACTCCGCTCTGGTTCCAGAGCCATCTGAGACCGAGCTCAGCAGCCGTGTAGCCCTTACCGCTGTCCGCGAGCTCGCGCTTAGCCTTGACCGGCAGATTAACCAGCTTACCGCCGCGGAGCGGCTCCATTATAACGACAGGTATGCCCTTCTTCTCAGCGGTCTCAACACCGCGCCTTCCGGCCTGGCTGGTCTCGTCAAGGTAATTATACTGCACCTGGCAGAAGTCCCAGTCATACGCGTCGAGGATCTGCAGGAACATCTCCGTATCGCCGTGATACGAGAACCCAATCTGCCTGATGCTGCCGTCGGCTTTGCGCGCGGCGATCCATTCCTCGATACCATACGATTTCAGGCGCTCCCACTCGGATATATCAGTGAACATATGCATCAGGTAGTAGTCGATATGGTCTGTGCGGAGGCGGGAGAGCTCCTCATGGAAAGTCTTGTCGATCGCCTTCATGGACCTCATCATATACTGCGGCAGCTTGGTCGCTATGTTGACTTTATCGCGCACCTTGTTTTCCTCGAGGATCCTGCCGAGACACTCCTCGCTGCCGCCATATGCATAAGCAGTATCGAAGTAGTTTACGCCCTTTTCTATTGCGCGCATGATCTCGCGCTCAGCTTTCTCGTAGTCGATCTTTCCGCCCTTGCTCGTGAACCTCATGCAGCCGTAACCGAGCTGCGAGAGCTCATTGCCGTATTTGTCTTTTCTGTATTTCATTTTAACAACCCCATCACCGCATCGCCGTGATGCACTTCGTCGTTCATGACCTCTACTACTTCCGGGAAGTCGTTGATGATGTGCTTATACTTTTCAGCTGCATCGTACTCGCCCTTTGCGATGATCGGATAGACCTTCTTCTTTCCGAGCACTCTGTACATCAGCGGTACAGCTATTCCCTTTGTCGGATTTGGTTTTAAATCCTGTTTCGTATACTTCTTGAACACTCCCGCATGTCTTGCCTCGTCTCCGGCAAGTCGCTCGAATGCCGCGCGGTCAGCCTCATCACGTACCACCTTGGCCAGCTGCTCATACATATACACCGCATCTTCTTCGCCCTGCTGAGCGGTTACGAGAGCATTCATCTGATCCATCGTGATACCCTCTTCTGCAGCCGCAGTGAACAGCGAATAGTCCGGCTCTTTTTTCTCTTTTATAAACTTCATGTCTTTATACCCTTTCTCCTTTTTATGTACCTTTACGCGCTTAACGTACGTAGCCAGTGTTTTGCCGTTTATGCGCTTGTGTAAAGCTCTGTCGAAATGCGCGTTTCAGGCATTGTTAACCCGTTATTACAAATATTTTCCCATATGTCTACAGGCATGTCAATTTGCTGTTTATGCGAATACTAAAAGCCCCGGGCTTTCTGCCGCTTAAGTACGGATTCTCAAAGCTCGGGGCTTCTGCATATCATTGTATCTTTCCCCTTCATTTTACTGCCGTTCACTTCAGGAATTTCCTTATGGCTGTTTCATCTGCTCCCGGCAGGATGTCCCTGAGGTGCTCAAACAGGATCTCATACGACTCTTTCGGTGTACACTGATAAACGTTCTGCCTGAAGCTGTCGCCCATAAAGTGCTCCGGCGTGGAGTATTCTGCTACTCCCCAGCCGTACTCCCTGCCGTCCTTATCGAGCATGTATCTGAAGTCGCTTATGATCACATAGCCCTGCGCCTGAAGCCGGTTGATGATTGTGTCAAAGCCCTTGTTGCCGCCCTTTCGGTAATTGCCTAGCTGCTTCAGGCGCTTCGACAGTATCGGCGCATTGCCGTCTATCAGGTCATACATCACTTTGTCGCCGTGATAGACCAGCCCGTCCTCGAATCTCGCATCGAAGTCATAGCCGTCGCGGCGGTAATTCGCAAAGTGCAGGAACCATGCCGGGCTTATATACGCAGCTTTTTTCTCGAAGAATTTGCCATAGGCGCATCCGAGCTCGTTGATCACAGGTCCCTTCCACTCCCACGGACCATCCTCGCCCGTAAACCAGATCCCCGGATCGACGTGCTCATCGATCGAGAATCCGCGGATGGAGTTCATGAAAAACGGCAGGATACCAAGCTCCGTGACCGCATTCTCCAGATCATCTATTGTTCGAATATACAGATCATTTATCGTCATCTTCCGGTATGCTTAATCTTCCTGACTCACGGGAAATGTCAGTTCAGCCATGACCGTGTCTTCTCCGTCAATATTCAGGATCTGTATCGTCACCGGCTGTGAGGCGTCCACAGGGAACCAGTAATCACAGTTGATCATACTACCTGCGTCTATCATTTCATACGCATTGTCTTCTTCAACAGTCTCCGCCTCTATCTCTCCACGCGGATATATCACCTTATCGCCCTGAACAGCCTGTATGACATACGATCTGTCAAGCGCGTCCTGATTCATCGGATCATCAACGCTGCTGTCCTGTGTTATGAGGCTAAGATCATTGGAAAATGTCATATGCAGGACGAAGAACTCCTCGTCGTCATCCACTACATACTCGCCTTCATCTATGTCGACATTGGTACCTTCATACTCCACGGAACATGTGAGACTGTCCTGATCGACAGAAGCGGTATATTCATATCCGGATCCTGTCACCCCCGTGACTCTGGAATAACCGGATCCGTCCCCTTCATCAGAAGTCACCGGAGACGTCGCTGAGCACGCAGCCGCAGTGAATGCAAGCATAAGACATATCAATAAAATAATCGTTTTTTTCATTATCTGATTTCTCCGTTTGCTGATATTGTCTCTATTATAACCTCTGTTGCTGCGCATATGTCACCGATTTCCATGAATGGCATGTCCGGGTGACCTTGCTCCTTTATGTATGGCATGTGGATGAAGCCGGTCGGGACCTCGCCTCTGTTGTGCCTGAGCATGCTGTAAAACAGAGAGTTGCAGACGAATGCACCTGCGTCATTCGACACCTCACAGCTTATGCCACGTGCTGTCAGCTCATCGACTATTTTTCCGATGGGTAATGTGGAGTTCATTGTGTCCGGCCCATTTTTGGAAATACGCTGGTGTTCTGCAATGTGGCCTGCATTATCCGGCTCCTTGCAGTCCATCAGGTTTATGGCAGTAGTTTCCGGTGAAATCGCGCTGCGTCCTCCCGCCTGCCCAAGCATTATAACTGCTGCCGGCCTCAGCCTGTCGTATTCTGAAATTGCAATTTCAGCAGACCTGCCATACTCCACCGGCAGCACAAGCTTGCGGATCGCATATCCTCCGGTTACGTCAGGCAGCATTCCGAGCACTATTTCCGTTGGATTGAGCGTCTCTCCCCCAAAAGGTTCGAACGCTGTTACTAGAATTGTTTTCATAAATTTCACAACAGCGGCAAAGCGCTGACTTTGCTATTATTTGCTATTCCCAACTATTTTCTCCAGATAAATCTTACAGTTTCCTCGTCCTGTCTCTCGACTGTGAAGCCGAGGTTCCTGTAGATCTGGAAGGCATAACGCTCGCGCGGTATCTCATATCGTATAGTCTCAAGACCGGAGCTCTGTAAGTCTTCCATAAGGAGCTCCAGCAGCTCGGTGCCTATGCCATACTCGGCATACTGGCTCTTGAGATTCATCTTCACCGTTGCCGCTCTGCCGTCATCGCTGAGCTCGGCATATGACAGGCCGGCGAGCTCGTCGCCGATTTTCGCAACAAAACGATGCCCGCCCATATGATCCACGTGATAGCTGTCCTCATATGGCCAGCCCATTCGCCTCGTAGCCAGATATTGTTTAAGATCTTCTTTTTTCATAGCGATTCCAGTCCCTCAATTATTGTTTTCAGCAGTCCGCCTGCCAGACTATCGGCCTTCCCTCCTGCCGGATCTCATGCACAGCTTGCTGCACTGTGCGCCAATAAACGCCCAGAACAGCAGCATCATCAGATTCTCAAGGAGCACCAGCGCTCCGGCTTTTTCGTAGTCCAGGAACGCGAACGGTACACGGAAAAGCATGTAGTCTATCATGCCGTTCCGGATGAAAAGTCCCAGACCGATGATCGCGATGCAGCAGAACACGGTGGAAACAAGCGTCTTCGCTATGCCCTCGAGCTTCATCTTTGCAGTCATCGCCGGGATATGCAGTCCAAGATGCAGTCCCATCAGTACGAACGACCAATGCGACATGGACAGATGCATCTGTCTGGCAAACGTAACAGGCGCCATCCCATACAGGAACGGCACGGCATGGCCGCTCATCGACATCCCGCAGAATGCTGTCAGCGCGAACGACAACAACAGCAGTATGTTGACTGCTGTTGTCACGATTCTGTATGGGCGGTACTTGCCTTTAAATAGCGCACCGTACCATTTTCGGTTAAGGATCTGATGGACGATCACAAGCACCGTCATCCCTATTCCGATCCATTCATGCAGCACCTCTCCTGTCACCTGATATGCCATCAGGAACAACAGCAGAATGGTCATGCACATATCTATGACTCTTCTGGCCACATTTTTATTATGCTTCTCCTGCATAATGCATCTCCCCGAGTTTTACTGCAGACCGTCTATCCAGGCCTGAATCTCTTCTTCAGATGCACTGCCGTTGAGTCTGTCTCCGTCGAGCCAGTTGCCGCTGCCTGCATTGGATTCGAGGTTCTTTCCGCTCATGCCGATGCCGCTGCCGCCTGATGTGCAGAACGGGATCATGGTTTTGCCGTCAAAGTCGTAGCTTTCCACGAAGGTGTCCATGATGCGCGGTTCCTCGCCCCACCAGATCGGGAATCCAATATATATCGTCGAATAACCGTCCAGCGAGACCGGGTCGCTGCCTATCTCAGGACGCACTGATGGATCGTTCTGCTCGTGAGTCGTACGGCTGTCCGAATCGTTCCAGTCAAGGTCCTCGGTCGTATACTCCTGAGCCGCCTTGATCTCATAGAGGTCAGCGCCTGTGATCGCTGCGATCTTCTCGGCAACGCCCTTCGTCGTTCCTGTCGCGGAGAAATACACGACCAGAATATCACTCGCATTCTGTGTGTCCTCTGCTGTGTCTTCTGCTGCCTCTTCCGATGAGCTCTCTGCCGCTGGCTCAGCTGTGTTGTCTTCCGCACCTTCCGTACTGCTTCCTCCGCCGCACGCTGCCAGCCCGAATACCATCAGGCATGCTATAAATAACGCAATTATTTTTCTCATTGTCCGTTTCCTTTTATTTCCAAGTGTTTTAATGCATATCAGAAGCTGTTCTCTGTCAGCCACTCAACTGCTTTCTTTACCATATCCGTTATGTCTCTGCCATCCTCTGTGAATACTCTCTGCTTTGACAGTCCGTTATGGAAGTCGACATGTTCCGCTTCTGCGAAAGCATTCTTCAGGTAATTGTTATCATCGGAGAAACCCGGGTCCGGCTGGATCTGGCAGATGCTGTAGGCCTGAAGGATCGCGCTTACCGGAACGCCGTGGTACATAATATCCTTGTACTGCTCGATCTCGCTCTGTTTAATCGGCGCGCTTTCCCTGTATATACGCATTGCTTCTGCAAGCACTTTGCGGTCCTCATCCGTCAGTCTTTCAGCGGCGTTGCTGGTGGCCGTGTTGTCTTTTACCTGATCGATGGTACTCATTCCGGAAAGAACCGCAATCACATCATCCAGATCAAGACAGAAACGCACGGACCAGGATGCTATCGACCAGTCAGGGTGTGCTGCCTTCAGCAGCTTTTCAGCTTCTTCCGGAAGCTTCGCAAGACCACCGCCCTTTACCGCTTCCATGATGACGACCTTACGTCCATGTTTGCGGATCACATCATAGCAGAGTCCGGCCTGAACAAGCTCACTGTCCCAATCGATTGGATTCAGCGCAATCTGAACAAACTCGATCTCAGGATGTTCTGTCAGAACGCGGTCCAGCAGCTTTGCGGACGAATGGAATGAAATTCCGAGATGGCGGATCTTTCCGTCCTCCTTCCATTTCTTTGCATGATCGAAAAGATGCGTTGTTTTTACGATGCCGCCCTTTCCGTCATATCCGTCATAATAAACATTCTGGATGTTATGAAGGAGATAATAGTCAACATAGTCTACACCCAGATGCTCCAGCTGGCTCTGAAAGATCTCCTCGATCTTATCCTCCGGGACCAGCAGGAAAGTCGGGAACTTCGTCGCGACAGTATAGCTGTCTCTTGGATGACGCTCGACAAGTGCCTTGCGGGTCGCCTCTTCACTTTTGCCGTCGTGATATACATAACTCGTATCAAAATACGTATAGCCTGCTTCCAGAAAAGCATCTACCATGTCATTCAGCTGCTGATAATCAAAATCAGTCGGACCGGAAATCACCGGCAGCCTCATCATACCAAAGCCTAAATTCTTCATGAATCCTCTCCTTTCACGAACCGGATAGTTTATTGCTTAGCCCCATACTTCCTTTGCCAGGCGGAACACTGCCCAGCCCTTCGGCCAACCAACATACATCGTTGCATGTGTGATGATGGCCGCGATTTCTTCTTTAGTCACGCCGTGTGCCTTAGCGTTCTGCAGATGATATGTCAGTGACGAATCTGTGATGCCTGATGCCATAAGGGATACGACCGTGATGATGCACTTTGTCTTCACATCGATCGCTTCCTCATTCCACACTTCGCCGAACAGCACATCATCATTCAGGTGCGCGAACATCGGCGCGAATTCTCCAAGCTGGTCTCTTCCTGCTGTCTGTACGATTTTTTCACTCATTTCTATTTCCTCCTCGACTGTTGCCGTATAGTCTGAAACTACTTTCTGATAAACGCCCGATCCTTTTCCGGTACTCCTTCAGAGTCGGATACGTAGCGCTCAACTGCCATGTGAAGATCATATTTTTCACGTAATTCCGCTATTTTAGCCATCATAGGCGACGCGTGATGCTTGTCCAGAGACTCCTGGTCGCGCCAGCAGTCAATAAGGAGCACTGTTTCAGGGTCGTTGATAGGCTGGAAGTACTCGTATCTTTCGTTTCCATCCTCTTCCCTGATGGCATCCGCGATCCCGCGTAACTCCATCTCCTGCGCAAAGCGTCTTGCGCTTCCGTCATGGCCTTTATAATATAGATTTACAATAATACTCATATCGTTCTTCCTCCTGCTGGCTGCTCCTGAACGCCTCAGAGAACTTTTTCCAGCCAGCTCTTGATCGTAGATTCGTTCGGGCGGTTGATCTGAACGCCTTTTCCCCACTTCACATTGCCGCTTACATTCTTGTGGAGTGCTGTATCGCTTCTGCCAACTCCGCTTCCTCCCGAAGTGCAGAACGGAATGATCGTCTTTCCGGAGAAATCGTAGCTCTCCAGGAATGTCTCGATGATCCTCGGCGCTACGCCCCACCAGATCGGGAACCCGATTATCACGGTGTCGTAGGACTCCATGTCGCTCACTCTGCCTGCGATCTCCGGTCTGGCGGACGGATCATTCATCTCCACGCTGCTGCGGCTCCTGCTGTTCATATAGTTAAGGTCGGCACTCGTGTATTTCTCCACCGGGACGATCTCAAAGAAGTCGCCGCCGCTTATTCTCGCTATCTCCTGTCCGACACGTTTAGTCACTCCACTTGCTGAAAAAACAGCAACCAATACTTTATTTGCCATTCTTTTTTCCTCCTTGATATTTATCGATTCTTCCTTCCCGGTTTTTATATCCAAGTCGCTTTTTAATATTGTCTTTCCGGATCACTTGTTCAAGCTGCCCATTCTCAAATCGTTTTTCTATATTGCCTGTCCGCATCACATGTCCGGATGATTATCTAATTCACTTATCCCAAAAGTCTGGTCAAGCAGTTATATGTGATCTCATAAATCGAATGATAGATGTAGTCTACTCCTGCATCTTCCATCGCTTTTCTCTGCTTGTCCGTCACTTCTGCATACGGATAAATACCAAACATGAACGGAAAAAACACGTACATGATGGCCTTCACTTCTTCCGAAGACATATCCGGGCAATGCTTTCCAAGGATGCTCCTGAAAAGATCCAGCGACCTTCCATACGCGCGCTTGAAAGACGAGAGCATTTCTTCACGGCTGTTCTCTTCCATATCGAAGTTATTCATAGAAAGCAGCCTGAGGAGCTGCGCTCTTCTCTCTAGAGACCCTGCTATCTTTTCAGCGAGCTGTTTTCTGGTGCAGCCCTGGTCGCTGTTCCGAATGGTCTCGAGTTCAGCGTTCCATCTTTCATACTCGCGCTCGTAAAGTGCAAGGAATATCTCCTCTTTTGTATGGAAATAGTTGTAGATCGTCGGGCGCGAAAAAGAAGTGACTTCTCCGATCTCCTTAAGATTTATCTCCTTGAAGCTCTTAGTCTGATACAGCTTCTCGCATGCATTGACTATCTCTTCTCTTCTCTGTGCAACGATCTCAGGTGTTCCCTTGAACATGACCTTTTCTCCTCTCTTTAGGAAGACACAGTGCTTTTATGAGTTTGTTGCCGTTAATGAACGACGACTGATACCGTGCAGCAACGTCGGTTGACACCGTGTCAACATCTGAATTGTAGCACCGCTTTGACACCGTGTCAACCTCATAAAGCACCTTTCACAGTCTTTCCACTATTCTTTTCGATAAAAGCCAGATGAGTTGCAAGATCTCGATGCAGAAATATGTCTTCACATGCCTGAATTTTATTCAATGTGCAAGTTTAATCCCTAAAGATGTAAAACAGGCTGGGAAGTACTAAAAAAATAGTCCTTAAGTCAAAAAACAGAGAGAACAAGGATTAATGATTTTCGCGATAACCCCCTCATCACATTACAGATAAGCTCTTATTTTGACTCATTTGCACAAAGAACTATGCTCAGAATAGATTTCCGGATAGATTTGCGCTAAAGAATAATCCTTCTTATACATATTTATGCAAAAAACCTATTCGGGGACACACGTTTAACATTGCAAAAGAAACGAATTAGTCCTCCAACTGGCATAATTTATTATTAGGGATTATTTTTTTAGTACTTAGCCCCGGTTTTTTCGCAAAAATGACTAATCAAGAACTTTCCTTGTTGTTGACGTAGTGTTGCTGATTTTTGCAACCAAACAAGTGCAGCTGCAGAGATTAATCTCTGTCAGCTGCACTTGATTAGTACTTAAAAAAGTCTTGTGTCCCTTTATAGTAGAGTTATAGTACTCTATGGCGATCCATAGTGATCAGCGACGGCAGATAATAATTGCGACAATCAGCCATATGGTGCCGCACGCTGTGAATACTTTGTTTGCCAGTCTGTCTGCATAGAACCAGCCAAGGCACATCCCCTTCTTTGCCGGGTAGAACAACCGCACTGACCGTTTATTCATCATATCCAGAAGCACATGTGATGCAAATGCGATCGCGAACGGCACTGCCGCGGTCGGAAAGACAAGCCATAGGAATACTGTTTCAAGCGCCATAGCCAGAAGTGAATGGGAAAAGCCGCGGTGGCCGGATCCACTGGCGAATACGCATGTGATCACAAATCCGGCAAGGCCCGCAAACCACAGATACTGGCCCGCCACGCCTGAATTATTCAGATAAATGCCATCCTGGCCGAATAACCGTAACAGAGAATCGCAGCTATGGCCAATCGACCTCCACATTCCGGCATCCAGCAAATGGTCTTCGATGAGTGCGGCTGCGGCAACCAAAGCCATCACGACCCGCCAATGTGACGAGTCGCTCTTTTCAGATTTGTTCTCGCAGTCCAGATCGCAGATCAGACAGCCCAAAGCTCCGCCTGCGATAACAGGCAGAGCCTCGGCGACCGTCCCGGGTCTCACTATTGAAAATGCCGCAGCCATCCCGACTGCAATATGGGCTTTTGCTAACATCTGTTTATATTGTTTCTATGTTTGATTGATTACCTCTGTTCTGGTTTTAGCGGCTTTTGTTTATGATTTGCATCGCCAGCATGCCGATACTTACATTTCATCGGCCGCTCTTTTTAAATATTGCAGCTGGCTAAAAGAAAGATTGCTGCAAAAACTGTCAGTATTGTTGTAAGGTGTCTTGTAAGGTTGTAGGTTTTCATCGCTCGGACCTCCTTGATTTTACTGCATCCTCTCCTTTTGTTTGCTTAAGTGTGTTTTGGCTTCTATAGTGTAGCGCACCATGAGTCCTGAAAACCGGACAGTAAAAACGGCGCCCTTGCAAGCGCCATGTGGTTGGTATCGTTGATACATATTTCACTGGTATTTTTTAGCTTATATTATCGATCTATTATGCTCCAATCTTTCTGCCGGTCGCGGCCTCGAAATGATACGCCACGATGCCCAGATCCACCTTGGTGTAAGTGCCCAGGCCTTTGACTTTTACGGATGGTTTGTCATTTTCAAGCATAAAGCAGAACTTCTGCTGATTCACGGCGGTCGGCGCTTTGAGAGCTGCCTCGACTCCTGCCACGAACCACTCCGGCATTCCGCCTTTTACATCTATGACATCGTACATGCTCTTGCTCTTGTGAACGTTACCCTGCGTCTC
>JBGUKU010000108.1:0-6110 GCA_045114615.1 Anaerovoracaceae bacterium | reverse complement strand
CCCATCCCGAACACAGTAGTTAAGCTCCTTAGCGCCGATGATACTTGGGGGGTGACCCTCTGGGAAATTAGGACGTCGCCGCTTTTTTTATTTTTTGTTAAATAATCTTATTTTTTAACAACTTCAGGGTTGTTTTTTTGTTTTTGTAAATTGTATGCAAATTAGTACAATCTTTTCTTCACCAAATCTTAACAATTGTTATGTTTTTGGATACTGAAAATGGTAAAATAGTTTCAGCAATCTGGGTTGCGGTTTTTTCGCGTTTCCAGATGAATGTTTCAAACAAATAACACTTGTTATAGAGAGGGAAATACGATGAAAAAAGGATTAAGCGTTCTTCTCATAGCAGCAGCGATATTCGGATTTTACGGTAGTGCTGTAAATCTGAATGATATTCTTGCTTGCAAAGACTATTGGGAAGAAGCAGGTGAAAAGTCAACGGCTGACATGAACAAGCTCGAAGACGGCCTCAACCAGCTCAAGGAAAATGAACAGGCATATCTTGACGGCCAGGAGCAGCTCGCAGAGGGTGAGCAGACACTCGCTGACGGAGAAGCTCAATACGCCAAGGGTCTTTCTGACTACAAGGCAGCTCCTGCGAAACTCAGAGCAGGTGAGAAGCAGCTCGCTGAAGGCAAGAGCGACTATGCTAATCTCAAAAAGCTGATCGCAGGTCTTAATGAAGTCAGAAGACATGGAACAAGGATTACTTCTACGCATGATACTTACTGGCATGACGGATTCTCGCACAAGGTTTCCGATGCTGTCATTGCAAAGATGCTTGCCGGAGAAAAGACCAATGATTCACCGGGTCTTGAGCAGGCACGTAAAGTAATTACAAGTACTCTCGAAAAGAGCCAGAATGACGTTGCTCTTATTGAAGGCCTTGTGGGAACAAGCGGAATCGTAAACTCAGCAAAGACTGCAGGCTCTTATGAAAAGTTCAATAAGGTTATGGAAGATGCCTTTAAGGCATTTGACGCAGCAGAGGCTCAGTTAAAAGCAATATCGCAGATGGCTAAAACCTATTCCGCTACTATCGGAAATATGCTGGATGCAAGTCTTGCTACTAATGAAACTGGTGTACCTCAAAGCGCTGATGTCAATGCAAAGAACGAATTTACCGATACTGTACCTTTCAATCAGTGCACTTTGGCACAGCTTGGAACCGGAATCAAAGTTCTTTCAGGAGTTATAGACACTCTTGATTCTAATATTTCGGGTATGCAGGAACTCAGCGATGGTATAAAGAAACTTGAGGCTGCAATTGCTCAAATTGAAGCAGCCGGTGGTGATGCAACTGACTACAAAAATCAGTTGGCGCAATTGAATCAGAAAAAAGCAGCTATAGAGAGTGCGAATGGTGGTGTTCCGCTGGATACGCTGATTGGAGCCCTTAAAGCTAAAAAGTCTGAAGCATCAAATAGCAAAGCTCTTCTCCAAACTGCTAAGAGCGGAAGAGAGACCGCTCAGGGCATGATAAAAGGTGTCCTCGATCAGTACGGTGCTAAGTTCGAAGTTGCTGCAAAAGGCAATCCGGATCTGGCTGCTCTGTATGGACTCATGCAGGCAATCGCAAACAATGCTGTCATCGATCCTTCAACAGGCGCTGTTGCCGGAATGGATGAACCAAATCAGGTCTTCTATGCATATGTGAACAAGCTCAAGGATGGGCTGACACAAGCTGCAGCGATGCTTGATTCCAAGATCCCAACGATTGAGGCAAGCAAGAAATCCTTCAATGACTGGATGAAAGGCTATAAAACACTTGCAGAAGGTAAAGATGGAAAGGGAAGTTCAGACCTTGCAAGCACATCGAATGGTATCCCGTTTGCATTTACCTCAATGCTTACAAACAAAACAATAAAGGCAGCTCTTAAAACGTACGACAAAGGTCTCATCAAGGAACTCAAGAAGTACACCGGTGCTAATAAGTATAAGCTCAGAGATGAAGATCTTGATAAGTTCGATGAGGATCTGGTAAAAATCTCTACTCAGATCATCCCAAGAGCACAGAAAGTTCTTGCAAAAGTAAAGAAGAGCGCAGATAAGCAGCTCGCTGATGGTAAGAAGCAGCTTGCTCAGGGCCGCGCTGATTATGCAGCAGCTCCTGGAAAGCTCGCAGATGCAGAGAAACAACTTGCTGATGGACGTCAGCAGCTTGCAGACGGTAAGGCTCAGCTCGCTCAGTATGAAGATGGTGAACAGCAGGTAAGAGACGGACTTGCTCAGCTCGTCGGAACTGAGCCGGATCTCGAGCTCGAGGGAATCCTTGACAGACTCGACGGTGACGGCGACTTCGATAACGGCGATGAACATCTCGACATCGATGAAGGTCTCAATGCTGTTGAGGTCGGCAGAGGCTATCAGGCTGATGATGGTGTCCTCATCACAAATGAGATCATGGGCAGAGCGGTTGGAACAGGTGCGCTCATTGGAGCAGGAGCTCTTGCAGTCCTTGCAGCTATACTGTCATTCCTCAAGAAGAATAAAGGCGCAGGAGTCTTCGCGATTCTCGCGGCAGCAGCCGGTGCATTCGGCGCATTCTACGGCACAAATGCAGGAACATACTTCTCGAATATCGCAGGCTCTACAGCAGGCAATGTAGCCTGGATCGGAGCTGGAATCCTTGGAGCAGTTGCACTTGTACATGCAATAGTTCACTTCACAGCTAAGACAGACGCATAGTCGGCGGTGAACTGACAGCTGAACATAATAACAAGACAGAGAGGTGAGAATGATCTCACCTCTCTTTTTTATGCCCGGGACCGGGCTCTTTTTTTGTACCGGAGGTTTGTGATGAAAACTACATAGAATTCTTTTTTCACAATATTCCACAATAAATGACCGGTATCCTGCAAATAACGACCGAAATCAAAAAGTGGATGAAACCCAGCAATTTCAAGGCGTTGACAGTCATTTTACTGCGTGTAGAATGGGGACATCCCGCTCTGAGAACGCCGGGCGGACAGGCATGAAAGGAGAATGTGATATGCGAAAAAAACTGTCACTTATGCTGATTCTGAACTTGCTTCTATGCATAGGAATAATAACCGCATCCGGTGTGGCATATGCAGCTGCAGATAAGAGTCAGTACAGCTTATCCGGGACACAATACCAACTGTATACCGATGATGCATGCACTTCTGTAGCTGCAGATGCAAATGGAAGCAACGCAATTCTGACGACAGATGCGGACGGAAATGCAAACACGCTCGGTATGGAACCGGGGACATATTATGCAAAGGAAGTGACTGCCGGAAATGGCTATCAGCTAAATACAAACATATATACCGTGGTAGTCACTGAATCTGACTCTTCAGAGAAGCCCGTGCTGTTTACATCTCAAGAGGTTCCTGCATGCGGTAATCCGGAGTTTACGGTGTTCCTGAAAGATGCAACAGGATCATCTGATTACACTGGGCTGACCGGAGCAGCTTTCACGGTTAAGTACTATGATGTGGCGGATAAATCGGAAATGGCAGGAACCGATCCGATAGATCAGTGGACATTCAGGACAGTGAAAAAGGATGCGATAGGAGAAGCACCGAAAGGTACATACTGGGCTGGTTTTGACTGGCAAAACGACGATCCGGTCTCATCAAGCCGGCCTGAGAGCGATCCATTCTATAAAGACAGCGATGGCAAAAGAGTTCTTCCCCTGGGATGGTTCACTATCGAAGAGTCAGAAGCCCCGAAAGGGTTCAGACACACAGACAGGATCTGCTACGGGCATATCTATGTAGACAGCAGCGGAAATACCATTACTGAGTTGGAAGGCTCAGAAGCAGATACCGGTACGCAGACAAAGGCGGTCATTTTCGAAGATGAGCCGGATACTCATCTGGCGGCAAAATTCTCAATACAAAAGAACAACAGTGAGATTGTGGATGTTGTCAGATATGAAGGTCTTATTCCGGATCAGGAGTATGTGCTTAAAGGCTGGCTTGCGGATTCAGTGACAGGTGAGAAAGTTCCTGATTCTGATGGAAGTATAAAGCTTTCAACAGAGGAATCCACTTCCGGACAAGTCAGTATGGCTCTTAAAACCGGGGCGTATGACGAAATGCAGGGTAACAGCATGACCGCTTTCGAGGAACTGTACATCGTAAGGAAAGAAGAAGAGAAAGGCAGGGAGATACAGGTAGAAGATCACAGGGATAAAAGCGATGCAGATCAGACAGTAGAGGTCTATCAGGATCTGAAGGTCCAGAACAATGTTACAGGAAATATCGGAGATCTGACGAAAGAGTTTGAGTTTACTGCCGAATTCACAGGACTGGAACCCGGCAAGTCATACACTGCAGAAGGCTATGACAGCAAGGTCTTCAACGCGGATCAGGCAGGCAATGCCGCGATCCCGTTGAAGCTCATGGACGATAAGAGCGTTACTATATTGCAGCTCCCGAAAGGGGCTAAATACCGCATAACGGAAAAACCGACTGACTATGTGACCGGATTCAGGCTGTTCTCGGAGGACATGGCAGATAAAGGAGCAAAGATCCTTCAGACCTCAGGAAATAACTCTGAAGACATTTCAAAAGAGCTTTCGACAGCATTTGAAACAGTAGACCTTTTAGATGGAACGGTCGTCGTACTTTGGGAGAACAACAGGGATCTTGCAACGATCACCGCTGTTCAGTCATATTTCGGCATCTGGGCATTCGCGATGGTACTGGTGCTCGCAGGCCTTGTGATGCTGATCAAAAAACACAACAGATACAGAGAAGAATAGGAGGAAAAAATGAAGAAAAGAAAAGCAGGAGTACTTATGCTGGCACTGTTGATGGTGCTGTCTATGCTGACAAATGTGTTTGCGGCATCAGGAGCTGTTGAAAGCGACCGGACGGACTTTCTTACCGATATAACAGGTAACCATTCTGCTGAAAGGCAGGCAAACTCGTCGAATGTAGGAACCATAAGGCTGGGAAAGATCCTTACAGTCAATCAGAAGGGGAGATTCCCGAACATCGAGGATTTCGTGTTCAGGATCACTCCGGTGGCTGCATGGAACAATACAGATGTGAACGGCTCAAAAGGCGGAAGTCCTGTACCGCAGAATCTCATGCCTAAGCCTGATACTTCAGGAAATGCACACCATAGTATAAATGTAGTCCAGTCAGATTCCGGT
This sequence comes from Anaerovoracaceae bacterium, assembly GCA_045114615.1. Classification (GTDB taxonomy): domain Bacteria; phylum Bacillota; class Clostridia; order Peptostreptococcales; family Anaerovoracaceae; genus Crickella. The sequence continues at coordinate 979 of JBGUKU010000108.1, read as the reverse complement.
GATGCTTCACCATGGTCAGCCCTTGTAGCTATCGGTAATTTCAAGGATGGTTCGGAGAGCAACACGTCCAGTATATACGGAGACAGAGACCATAATTATATCAATTCAGATGATGCCAGCAACATCGAAATGATCGATGAAGGCAGAAGAAGAACCAGAGTGACTGATGTATCGTTCAATTTCTCGGTTTCCGGATACTATATGTATAAGATAGAAGAGGCCGGATCCAGCCGGAATCGGGACATCAGCGCGGCTAACCTGAGGAAAGATGCTGCAGGCGTAGACTATGACGATAATACCTACTATGTAGTATTTTATGTGTGCAACAGACAGGCAACGGAAGACGTTGAAGTCAACGAGTATGGTCATGGCACCCGTGAAGGAGATACTGCTGAAGGTGTATATGTCCATACGATCACTTCCTGGACCAACGATTCTGAAACGGACTACAGACCTGACAACACAATGAGAACCTCGGACGAGCCGGCAGATGCTCAGAACTGGCTCAATGATCTGATGGAGAGCGAAGATGTGGACAGCAGATACGACACAGAATATGGCGACGGCGGGCATGCCGCGGAATCGAATACAGGAAGAGCCGGAGCTTCCGGCAGCAACGGATCTTCATCTGCTGTGCATGACAACCTTGGAAAGGTAGGCATCTCGACACCTGAGAATCCAAACTATCTTGAAGCTTACAGGATGTGGAACGGACAGGTCACACATGATGTTGTTCTCAAGAAGAAAGTCACCGGAAACCTGGGAGACCTTTCGAAAGAGTTCATATTTGAAGTATCGCTGACGGGGCTTGAAGCCAACCAGACATATACGACAGACTTACCGGCAGGTTCAGACGAGGATGACGGAAACGCAACAGGTGATTCCACAACAGCGGGTGTAAGACTCTATGACATGACACCGGCATCGTGCCTTGCGGCAGACGGTAAAAGCTTTACAGCAGACGATACTGGGACTGTGA
>JBGUKU010000107.1:0-5841 GCA_045114615.1 Anaerovoracaceae bacterium | reverse complement strand
TCAATTCGGTTTCATTCAAAGACGGGCTGAAATTCCATGACTGCAAGGACACATACAGACAGCTAAAGGAAGCATCCGACCTCATATGTCTCGAACGCGGCCTGTCTGTTGTTGAAAACCCCAAAGGCAAAGGTGTTAACCAGTATGTCTATAAAATGGAAAAAGCCGGAATGCCTACGAGGTACAACGTAGCACGCCAGGCTATAGACGAGGCAGTTTCTCTCAGCCTGAACATAGAAGAATTCAAATATGAACTCAGCAAGCGCGGCTACAACTATCGTTTCGACCCGCAGAGAAAGTACTGGACAGTCACACCACCCGGCGGCAGGAAGCCGATCCGCATCCATAAGCTCGGTGGCGATTACTCCAGAGAGAGTATAGAGCGACGGATCTATGACAATGATCCGTCTATAAGGACTGAAAGACTGCGACAGCAGTACCGCCAGCCAAACAATTATAATCTCCGCCGACGCATCGACCGCATTATGGGACGCAGCGGTCTTGAGAAGCTTTACCTCAGATACTGCTATGAGCTCGGCTATCTTCCTAAGTATCAGCAGAACCAGACAAAGCTCCACATTCTTCTGAAGGAAGATCTTCTGAAATGCGATCAGTACTCAGAACAGGCTAAGCTCCTGTCCAGGTACCATGTTGGCACTGAAAAGGATCTCTCAGATCTTATGGAGAATATCGAGGGCCGAATGGAAGAACTCAGCCTTGGCAGGGATGAACTCAGACGAACGGCGCGCAGGGTTCTGCCGGAAAGCGAGATAAGCGATGCGAAAGACAGGATCAAAGATCTCACCGCAGAGATCAGAGAGCTCCGCCACGAACTGAAGGTCTGTGGAGACATACAGCAGCGCTCCGGCCATGTAAGAGAGAATCTTGCGGCCATTGACAGAGACAGGTTGCGCGAAAGAGTGCGCTAAAAGCTATTATCACAATTTGAAAACTCAAAACCAGGAGGTTCACATGAACAGAGAAACAGAAAACACAACTAAGAACAGCTTATTCAGTTACAGATGTATAGACCACAGGAGGCTTGAATGACAGAAATAACAGCAGATTATATAAATAATGATGACAATTCAGATATGAGCCAGAGAGAATCGCCTGCAGGATCAGGCGACTGGACAGATCAGCTCACTCTGAACAAAAATGGCAGAGCTTGCAACACTCTCTGCAACATGCGGATGATCCTTGAAAATGATGAGGATTTTCAAAGCATCGTATTCAACCAGCTCGCTGACGATCTTGAGATCAGAGGCAGTGTTCCGTGGAATCATACTTCAAAGTACTGGCGCGATGTGGATGACGCGCAGCTCATGTGTCTCGTTGATGAACGCTATGGCAGCTTCACGCAGAACAACTACCGCACAGCGTTGTCGAAGGTGACATACGACAGGTCATATCACCCTGTCAAAGATTACTTCGCATCGCTGCCTGAATGGGACAATGTGCCAAGGGTCGATACTTTGCTCATCGATTACTTCGGTGCTGACGACACTCTTTACGTCAGAGCGGTAACAAGAAAAATGCTATGTGCTGCTGTCAGCCGGATATTTAAGCCTGGGATCAAGTTTGACCACATACTGGTTCTCAACGGGACTCAGGGCATCGGCAAATCCACCTTCATCTCAAAGCTCGGTATGGAATGGTACTCTGACAGCCTCAGTATTTCCGACATGAACGATAAGACGGCGGCAGAAAAGCTCCAGGGTTACTGGATACATGAGATCGGCGAGCTTGCCGGCATAAGAAAGGCTGACATAGATAAGGTCAAGGCATTCATCTCGCGACAGGATGACAAGTACAGGGCTTCTTACGGCCGCAGGGTCAGTCCTCACCCCCGGCAGTGCGTTTTCTTCGGAACTACGAATGCAGAGAACGGCTTTCTGAGAGACATAACAGGCAACCGCAGATTCTGGGCAGTCAGAACTCCCGGAACAGGCATCTTTAAGCCGTGGGATCTCACACAGGATGACGTCGACCAGATATGGGCTGAAGCGCTTTACCTTACCGGTCAGGGTGAAACATTGTTCCTCTCACACGAGTTGGAAGAGGCTGCCAGGGTCGAGCAGGCTGCCGCCATGGAACACGATGACAGAGAAGGTCTTGTTACAGACTACCTTTACCTGCCTCTGCCCTCAAACTGGAGCGATCTGTCTCTTTACGACAGGCAGGATTATGTTCAGAGTCAGGGACTGCTTTATAGCGGCGGAGACGTCAGATTAAGAGATTACGTATCTAATCTGGAGATCTGGTGCGAATGCTTTGGCAAGGACAAGGCTGATTTCCAGCATAAAAACAGCTTTGAGATCAGTGCCATAATGGCGCGTATAGATGGATGGGAGAAGACCGGCAAAACTATGTGGCTACCGATCTATGGGAAGCAGCGAGTCTACAGGCGGAAAAGCGAGACCGGTCCTTTGGAACAAACTACGGAACGATCTCCGGAACAAACGGTATAAATAAACACTTAACGAAAAAACACCCGGAACAGTCCGAAAACACTCTATAACAGAGATCGTTTCGCAGACTGTTCCGGACCTTGTTCCAGAGATTGTTCCATCCCATTGGAAACACAGTACATCGTAGCAAGGTTTTTAATACCACATATCCTTTCTACTTGATCCAAATCGCACTCTCATGCTCCCATTATGCTTTTGAGTCTGACCTCCTGTCCTCCCAGGACCTTCTTATGGAGATGTTTCAGCTCAAGGAATTCATAACTCTCGCACGCACACTCAGCTAATAATTTCCGTCGCATTTTCCATAGCCATTTTGGCTGCACGCCATGCGAATACAGGAAGAAATAGATTGAGTATGACTATGAATGGAGCATAATGGCGGAAGTTTTCTGTCTGATGGCAAGTACGTAGATGAACTCTCTCTGGTATTATCACTTAAGGACAAGTCGGACGAGAGGGTTCAGAAGGAACTTGACTCTATTCGTCAGAAATATGGAATAGCGGAGGACTAAATGGCGGCAGACCTTCTTTGGTTTTTATACACACCACCAGTGTTTTGTGTGTGTTTTTACTTTAATATCTGTATTGAAAAGAGACAAGATGAGTAATATAGTGTGCTATACTCTATTACGAAAGAGCTCACAGAAAGACGGAATAATGAGCAGGATCGTTTATATAGCGCTTGAATACTTTCTGGTGTATTCATTTTTCGGATGGTGCACTGAAGTAGCGTATCAGGCAGTAAAGAAGGGAATAGTTATAAACCGGGGTTTCCTGAATGGCCCCGTATGCCCTATATACGGATTTGGAGTCCTGGTTGTGTTTCGTATGCTCGAGGCAGCAGGAGACGGCAGCCTGTATGAACAGAATGCTTTAAAGGTGTTTCTGTTTGGAGTCGTTCTTGCTACAGCCATAGAGTTATTCGGAGGCTGGCTTCTTGATAAATTGTTCCATGCCAGATGGTGGGACTATTCGAATCAGCCATTCAATCTTCATGGATACATCTGCCTTGAGTTCAGCATCATATGGGGGCTTGGGATCCTTCTTGTGGTACGCGGTATAAATCCGGCGGTAAGTCATGTGCTCAGTCTGGTACCAACACATATAGGATGGATCATTATCTCGATATTCTCAGTTGCTTTTGTCGCAGATCTTACAGTATCAGTTATGGTAATGGTCGGACTCAACAAGAGAATGGCCGAGATCGATGAGCTGCGGGAGAGGATGAGAGTAGTCAGCGATGGTCTTAGTGAGCGTATCGGAACACATGCACTAGAAACGGCACAGCAGCTCGATGAAGCGAAAGTGCAGGCGGCACTTGCAAGATCGGAAGCAAAGGATCAGGCTGACAGACTGCGCTCAGACTATGAGGAAAGAAAGCAGGAACTCGAAGAAAAACGGAACGAACTCATCGAAAGAATAAAAAAGAGCAGGTATTTCGGCATGGGAAGAATGCTGAGAGCCTTCCCGGATATGCAGCACAGGGAGCATTCTGAACTTCTGGATCTACTGCGTAAAAGCATGAACCAGTGAGGATGAGAATACTTATACATATTGTGGCTTGGTCGTATAGTGGCTGAGCCTTTTTAATTTGTTGAAATTTGAAAAGGAGGAGATTGATTTTTATGCCAGACGAAGAGAAAAACATGATGAGGGTGATAGTGTGCAAACCTGATGAGTACGCAGAAGTGGTAGAGATTGAAGACAGTCTCGAGTCGATGCAAAACATGGTCGGCGGTCTGATCGAAGAGTATATGCCGTGGGACGATGAGGTCGCAATCATCTGCAATGAAGAAGGAAAGATGAATGGCCTTCCGTTCAACCGTGCCATCCGAGATGAGAATGGGGGCATTCAAGATGTGATTGCAGGTGACTTTTTTATCTGCTACGCACCGATCGAGAGTGAAAGATTTCTTTCGATGCCACCTGAACTTGAAGAAAAGTATCTCAAAAAGTTCGAAATGCCGGAGAGGTTTTACAAAGACAAGGATAAACTGAAACGACAATTAAGGGAAGTTTGCTTTGGGAAAAGAGAAAAACTATTTACGAAATGGATAAGACTATTGTGAGGTTATCAAATGGATAGCAACAAGCTGCTTCTGAATACGATTGCTCTTCCCCACCTATTCTCTTAGCAACAGCCAGACTATTACCGGTCCCCGTAAAGTAAAATATCTTCATATTTGCCTCCTGCTTGATTAAGCATGCTTCTCGTGATACATTTGTATCACCGTGACAAACATATCAGCTTGCAGGGTCACGGTCAATATTTCAGCCCCCGGATGCGACATAACAGACCGAAATGTCTCATCACTTTTCAGGAAAGGATCTCCTATGAACGAGCCTACCGAACTTCAAAAAATGAATATACTCCGCAAAAATAATCAGGAGTCCAATGCGATCACAAAGGAATGCATTGAACTCGCCCTGATAAGTCTTATGGAAAAGAAAGCTTATGCAGACATCTCCATAAAGGATATTGTCGAGCGCGCGGGTGTTTCCCGGGCATCCTATTACAGGAACTACGAATCAAAAGAAGCTATCCTGTCAGGATTTATCCAGTCCATCTGTAAAGAATTGTCCTCAGCTATGCTGAAATATGACGCAGTTGCACAGAACCGCGAAACATGGGATGCACTGCTTTCAGCAACAGAGCCTCTTGCTCCAAAGTTCAGGCTGCTTCTTGATGCGGGTTTTGGCGAAAACCTCACCATCGAATTCATAAAGTCGATGAACGCTTCTGTTGACAGATCAAATGCAGCGCTCTACTATTCCAATGTCTATTGGGCAGGAGCGATCACAGCGGTTATTTCTGAATGGATCCGTGACGGCATGGATGCTTCCAAAGAAGAGATCGCAGGGATAGGCAGCAAGCTCATGATGGAAGGCATCCGTACTGTTGCCGAATTTGGAAATCGGTGTGACTAAGAATTCTACTGCCTTCCTAACAGCTTTTCCTGCTTCTTGATTTCCTTCTCAACATCTTCTTCAGACAAAAGCTCATAATCGCCTTCTGGTATCTCGATCACATCCTTCATACTATTGGCGAACTCGATGTCATCCGGATCGAAGGTAAGACTCAGCGTGAATGCTGCACCCTTTGGCTGACCGTGTATATACGGTTCGGCTCCTCCGTCTGATGTCATACCGACAGCAGGGTGTTTCATGATGTCATACTTTAGATCCATGACCGGACGCTCACCTCTTATGAATAGGAGCGCATAGCTGTTATCCAGCATTCGAACTTCCTCTGGAAGTAATAGTTCCCTACTGCATTGTCAAGTGGAGAGTTTATCTGCATGGATCTTTATTATGCTTAATCATTTTGTTTTCCCCTTCAATTATCATTACATCTCAAAATGCGTACAAA
>JBGUKU010000106.1:0-46072 GCA_045114615.1 Anaerovoracaceae bacterium | reverse complement strand
ATAAGGTTTATCACTTTTTAAAAGATGATAGTCAACCTCACCGACAAAATAGTATTCGTCATCCAAATCATACGGTCTTATAAAATCATAAAAAGTGTCTTTTGTTATTTCTTTCATATTAGATACCCTAGAATTGCGATTTGTCTAACTCTTTTCATTTTTCTATTTAATAACAGCATAATCGATGCACAAAATGCCCTGGAGTTATTCCAAGGCATTCGCTAACGGCTCATACGCATCTGACAGAAACCTGCTGATGCAGGCATTTACTTCATCCGGCTTATCAACATTCACATTGTGTGCAGCGCCTTTGATAACCTTCAACGGGTATCCTGTTTGCCTTGTCCATGCTTTATTGTACTGCGCAACCTTACCTGTCTTATCTTTCTCTCCCAGAATCAGTAAAACCGGACATGGTATTTTCAGCTCGCAATTATCATCCAGAAAGCCGGCATAGCCAAGTCCCATTAAATGGCACAGTTCATTTTTGCCATATGGAGAAAGCATCTGCATCATGTTGTTATAAGCCTGACGGGTCTCAGACACCTGCCTTGCCATCGCTTTTTTCATCCACCTTAATGGATATAGATGGGCCATCCATTCGACTTGTTTCAGGATCCAGATATCAAATCCTGAATAATACCCAGATCCATATGGTGTGCTGTCTATGGAAACAAATCCCTTTACGCGGTCCGGGTACCGCTTTATGAATGACTGTGCGAGATAGCCCCCCAAAGACTGCCCTATCAGAACAACTTGCTCCACAGCATTCTTATTGAGGATGCTTTTAATATATTCTGAAGTATCTGCAAAGTCGAACTCAGCAAAAGGTCTGGATTCTCCGTGGGCGGGAGTGTCCCAGGTCAGGAGATTGTAATCTTTCTCAAATGCCGGAAGCTGCATGTCAAACATACTGTGGTCCGCAGTAAGTCCATGAAGGAAGAAAAGGGTCTCCCTGCTGATATCCCAATTGTCCGACCGCCAATAAAAGACATTGCCTTTATGCGTATGCAGTATATGTTCTTCCATATCCCTCACCCTTTATGTTTTATTATCGTCAGATAATCCCGATTTGTTCAAATCTCTTAAAACCGAAATCTATGCTTCAAGCTCATACAGACGGTATATCTTTCTGTATAATTTTCCGGTAAACAGCATTTTAAAGAACAGCCTTTCCAGTGGTGCAAGCTCATCGACTAACGCCTTAGGAGTAAAACTGTGCTCTTTTACAAACCTGATCCTAAGGTCATGGATAATACTCTCGATATCATTTATCCCATATAGCTTGTTTACACCAACATCCTTGACCGGGTTTTTATAATTTGATGCTTTAACGCCGAATTCAGTATAAACATCCATCAGGATATGAAGAGTCTGATACTTTTTGTCAAGTGCCTGCAACAATCCGTGCATCTTGCTGTTTGTAAGATACATGCTGAGCCCCTCAAGAACGACGATAGCCGTGTCACGGTCCGGAAGAGATTCAATTTGTTCGGGTCTGGAAGCATCCAAGGCACTCATATGGTATTTTTCATTTTCCTGAAAGTGCTTTTTTCGAGTCTCTATTACCGAAGGAAGGTCGCAATCTATCCATTCTGAACAAGAGCTCTTTATCCTCATAAATCTGCTGTCAAGCCCGCATCCAATATGAAGTACCAAAGCATCTTCATTTTGCTGCAGCAGGCTGTCTGTCCAATCATCGAAAACACGAGCTCTCATGGCCATGTTGTAAGCCAGCCATTTTGATCTTGACTTTCCATGGATCGGGAATGCCTCCTCTTTCCATATTGCTTCGGCGTAAGGATCGTTCATAATAATACCCTGCCGACTCACCTTTGCTTTTCCATACAAAGGGATATACAGCGTTTTATTCACTTCATTCATATAATTACGCTCCCCTGCAAACTTCACCTTGTAATTATATTACCTGCAGCCTGATCCATAGCTTTGTCATAAGCTGACATGGCTTCTGCTATCTTGCGCTCTGCTTCTTCCTGGCCTTCAAAGGTAATTTCCTCAGCCTTAAAGATATCACCAGCCTTCAGAACCAGGTCAGCCCTCATAGGCTGCTCACCAGACAAAGAAGGCGTTAGTATCAACTCCTCATATGTGTCAGTCTCTTGTGAAGGCTTGCTAGGTATCATTTCTATGCCACACATTGTTGCTCCTCTTGCTATTAGATACTGATGTTTATTTTTTATTTTTTCGATTATATTTCAATAACCCCTAAAGCCTGCCGAGTTGCTTAACTTTTTCATTTTTCTATTTAATAATAACATAATCGATGCACAATAAATGCCTTGGAGTTATTCCAAGGCATTCGCTAACGGCTCGTACGCATCTGCTCTGTCTGTGCCTGGCGGCTTGCCACTCGCAGGCGTACTGCGTATAGGAATTTCCATGCCTCCGCCAGCGCTGACGTTTGGCGGTCGGCAGGACAATTCCTCATGGTGAAGGTGTCCGGAATCGATACACCGTCAAAGTATTGCAATAAGAGTATTAACAACATAGTCAAGTATGTTATCAATGTGCAGCTCAGCTCGCTCAGATATTATGAGTTTATAGTGCATACTTTGCCCTCAAATCAGACAGCGAAGCTCTGGCATCTTTTGTTTTTTCCTCTTCAAATTGTTTTTCTGAAATCGCCAGCTCCTGATAAAACTCAAGCCTGCGCAATTGTTCATCATATGTCTCCATGCTCATTACCACAAGCTCTCCATAGCCATTCTTAGTTACAAAAATTGGTTCGTTGGTGCTGCGGCATAGTTCCGAGATGTTATTAGTGTTTTTAAGCTCTCTGATTGGAATGATTCTTGGCATTGTCGTCACCTCCGTGGCTGAATAATACCATAATTATGGGATTTATAAAAGTCTTTTGTCTTCCTTCCCCTGCGTTTCATAATCATTTATTCTTTACCCTTTTCCGCAGCTGTAAAAACCCGCTTATGACTAGCATAGCAATAACAGCACTTCCCAGAAAAACTGCCACGTGGACCAATAGGTTCCCTTCGTCTCCACTAACCAGACGAAGTATCCCATCTAAAACCACTCCAATGATGAGTCCAAGATAAAGGAATACCCTTCTATGCTGCTTCATATCCATTCCCATTCCGCATTGTTCTTTTGCGGTACATGTAATTTTTTATTCCATCAGAATTGAATCCGATATCGATGCTCTCTTATAAGCATCAATAACATAGTTACGGAACGCAAGATATGCGCCACGTAGCTTTTTCTTATTTGGATAGATGATAAGTGTAGCCAGATCCTGCCTCGGCTCTATAGGTAAAGCAGCAATTTCTGAATTTTCCAGGCTCCTCGCCGTACTTTCTGTAGCTAAAATTATACCAACATCATCACGTACCATATCCTGCATCAGGCTTGTCTCAGATGTATTCATGAACGACACATTGAACGGAATATTGTTTTCACTATAGAGTTTTTTCATTTCGATATAGAAATGTGATTCCTTTTCGCCAGTAAGAAGCGGGTAATTACCAAGATCCGCAAGATTCATTATATTGGCGCCATGGCCGGATCTTTTTCTGCTTATGACAGCATACAGCCTTTCATCTTCGATTTCGGTATAATCAAAATCCGGCATATTGTCTCGTCTGCACTTTATTATTGCAAAATCCAGATCTCCTTTACGCAGCATATCGTATGCAGCATAGTTATCGACAGCTTTAATGTTCCCCATTACGTTACTGTTTGAAGCAAAGAACGATGTAAGGATCTGCCTTAGCGGGGATTTCCCATAGAACGGATATACTCCGACTCTGACTATAGGCTTTTCATCGGAACGTTCGAGATCAAAGGCCTGAAAAAGGTCATCAATGGAATCAACTATCTTCTGCGCATATTCACAGAATTTCTCGCCATCGGATGTAAGAGAAACGTTGTGAGTATCTCTTTTAAAAAGTTTTACCTGAAGCTCTTCCTCAAGAGAATTTATCTGATGAGAGATTGCCGGCTGCGTAACATATAGCGCTTTGGCAGCACCGGAAAAGCTCCTTTGTTTTGCAACTTCCAACACATAATAAACCTGTCTGATTTCCATAAAAATATCCGTCCGTAATCAGGAGAAACAACTTTTGACAAAATAATTATATATGAATCAGATCGCCAACAGCCACACGGTTTTTTTACTGGCTGTTATTATTTTGCTTTATAAGCGTATGAAGAGCAGGCATTTCCGTTTTGCGTCAGCAGATTATACATTTGAATTACGGAAACGATTATCGGAATGATCTGATTCCATTTATAAAGAGGAGGCTCACATGAACCGTTATCTTGAAGAAGCAATGGCCATGAAGGATGAACTCGTTGCCAATAGAAGACATATCCATAGAAGACCTGAGCTGGGATTTGACCTTCCTGAAACTATAGAATTTGTAGCCACGCAGCTTGAATCCTACGGATATAACCCAATTAAGATCGGTGGTGGACTCACCTGCACTGTGGGAAGCGGCAGCCCTGTGATCATGCTTAGAGCGGACATGGATGCACTGCCTCAGAAGGAAGACACCGGACTCCCGTTCAGCAGCGAAAAAGACGGCATCTGCCATTCCTGCGGACATGATGCACATACGACGATGCTTCTCGGAGCGGCAAAACTTCTCAAGGCTCATGAGAATGAACTTAAGGGAACTGTAAAGTTTATGTTCCAGCCGGCAGAGGAACTTCTTGCGGGATCCAGAAGAATGATCGAAGAAGGAATCCTTGATAACCCACATGTGGATGCAGCAATGGGTTTTCACGTCAATGTCGGTCCACTCGGACCAATCGATTATCACGCAGGAACGATGAACCATGCGGTTGGAAGAATGATGGCTTCCGCAGATGAGATTAAGATCAAGGTCAAAGGCAAGTCCGCTCATGGAGCGGCAGCCTATCTCGGAGTAAATGCTGTAGCCATCGCTTCGAACATAGTAACTGCACTTCAGCAAATGCCAATCATGGAAACCAAGTACAACGATGATGTAATCATGTGCATCGGCAAGATAGAAGGCGGTACAAGGGCGAACATAGTTCCTGACGAAGCAATTATTACCATGAGTTTCAGAGCTTTTACTTCAGAAGCCAGAGAATACATGCGCAACAGGGTTCCGGAACTTGCATCGGGAATAGCCAGTGCATGGAGAGCAGAAGCCGAGACAGAATTCGTCGTTGGCGTTGCACCGGTCTACAACAACGAGGAAATGGCTGCTGAAATGCATGAGTATGCACTTGATGTAATGGATAAAGTACAGATTATACCGCCTGTAGCCGGCTCCGAAGATTTCGCAAATGTCTGCGAATACGTCCCTACATTCTGGGCGAACATCGGATTCGGAGATCCGTCGGATGGATATGAGTACGCGATGCACAACCCAAAAATGCGCATCGATGAAGCAGGACTCCCTTATGGAGTTGCAGCTCACTGCCATCTTGCAACTGAGTGGTTAAGAAATCACAGCTCCGATAAATAAAGTTATGAACGGCCGGAAAATGGCTGATTACATAAAACCATCCAACAATAAAAGACGATAAGAGAAAGGAAAGTATCATGAACGGATTAGTCGCACTCACTATCATCATGGTAGTCTATGCTGCAGGTGATATGGTCGCTACCAAAACCAAAGCCATCATATCCATGCTGTTTGTTGCATCCGTAGTATTTGCTATCGGATTCTGGAACGGACTTCCTGGAACTATTTTTGCAGATTCACAGCTCCAGACATTTGCATCAGTTACTGTAGGCCTGCTGCTCGTACACATGGGAACCACAATCAAAGTCAAGGAGCTCCTTGCTGAGTGGAAGACAGTAGTACTGGTGCTCGCGTCAACTATTGCTATTTGTCTTGGTGTATACTTCATTGGCGGTTTGCTGGTTGAAAGAGCAATGGCTCTTATGGCAGCACCTATCGTAGGCGGTGGTGTTGTAGCATTCCTTGTAATGTCCGAAGCACTCAAGGACGCAGGCGAAAACGTAATTGTTTTCGGTTCGATCGTACTGGTAATGCAGGGCGTGATCGGATTCCCTATCGCATCGTTCCTCTGCAAAAAGGAAGCTCTTCGACTCAGATCCGCTTTCAGAGACGGTTCCCTGAAGATGCTTGATGACTCAGTAGTAGTTGACGGAAGTGCAGCTAAGAAGACTCTTCTTCCACAGGTACCTGAGAAGTATAATGGCCCAAATTTCATGATTGCAAAACTCGCCATCGTTGCCTGTATCGCACAGTGGCTTGCAGGTCTTACAGCCGGTAAAGTCAACATGCTTGTTATTTGCCTGATCCTCGGTGTAATATTCCGTGCCATCGGATTCCTCGATGAAGGATCTCTGACAAAGGCAAACGGATTCACATTCGTAATCGGCGCTGTACTGACCAACGTATTCGCTTCTCTTGCTAATACAACACCATCACAGCTCGTATCCATGATCGGACCGCTCGTACTCATCTTCGCAGTAGGTCTTGCGATCTGCGCACTTGTAGCTATCCTTGTTGGAAAGCTTCTCGGCGAAAGCTGGTATATGTCTTTCGCACTCGGCGTAACTGCACTGTTCGGCTTCCCTGGAACCCTCATTGTTCCTACAGAAGTAGCCAATGCTGTTGGTGAAAACGAGGAAGAAGTTGAAATGCTCAAAAAGCATCTCGTACCTAAGATGATCATCGCCGGAATGGTTTCGGTATCAGTTGTGTCAGTAATATTCGCCGGAGTAATGGCAGCCTGGGTATAAAGCACAATTAAGGGCTATCCCAAGTTTCAAAAAAGAATGGATATATAAATCAAAGGCCTCAGGATTTAAAATCCTGGGGCCTTATTTGTGGTGGATGAAAGGATAGTCGAATTCTTATGCTGAACTTGGGAAGTCATTGCAACCACTGCAGTCTGGGCATTGTGGGTTTTCTACCCCCGACCAAGATTGCGACCTTTTGCTACGGAGATTTTAGGTTATGACTTTATTCTGAAAAACTTTAAGCTGGTCTGTCATCTCCTGAGCTGTTTTCTGATCCATCTTGTATCTGATAAGCACAACCCCTAAATAGATCACCACGACACTGCCAGCTACTGCAGCAGCCTGCATGGCATATCCACTTATGTTTCCCCTGAAAACCATCGCTTTGATTATTGCCACAATGATGATCAGCTGAATGATCTTATGTATCAGCGCCTGTCTTACGCTCAGTTCCCTATTAGTATACATGATTAAGCTTGGAATGCAGGCAAGAAAACCGTAGATCAGAGGATAGATCATTACTTCGTATCCGAATTTCTGATCAGGAGCGAACAGTGAACCGGTCACATACATCGCGACATTGATCAGGACCGTGCTTATAAAGAAATATTTTGCTGTCTCTATTATCCTTTCTTTCATTTCTTACCTCGAGATTTTTTCCTTGACTTCGGTGACATACTTGCGCGAGATGATGACATCCTCGCCATTCATTAGCCGGCACATGTATCTCCCGTTTAGGGCGGGTCTTATGGATTCGACCTTCATAAGATTGACGATCACAGATTTCGATATGCGGACAAATCTGTTCCCGGAGAGAGCTTCCTCAAGCTCATACAGCCTGAGCCCGGACTCATAGCAAGCCTCCTGCAGATAAATGAAGGTTTTGTTATCTACAGATTCTGCATAGAATATGTCCGCAAGCGGAATGCTGACCTGTGAGTCTCCGTCCTTTCCGTCTATCCTGCCCTGACGCGATTCTATGAAACGTACTATCTCCTTTATATTGGAGTCCACTCTGTGACAGCCTATTCTTATATACTCTTTCTTATCTTCGCCAATCGTGATTACTTCTATTTCCATATCTCATCAATAGCTTTCTTCTACAGTAAATGTTCCGCTCCCTTTCAGGTAGTGATCGAAGAATCTGAGGACAAGCGTATTTACCTGATCAATACACACTCCCAGATCGACGTCACCCGTACCAAGAGCCTTAGCTATAAAAGGCGAGATGAGAGGCAGATCCGTAAAGTTCATATGACCACTTCCCTTGAAATACGTCGTGTGACCGTCGGCCGCATTGTCCATTATAACATTATTCACATAATCCTTTTGCAGCTTGTATGCTTCCTCGCAGCTTTCCTGATGATTCTGATTCCTTACATCAAGGACAGGTGTTGCATATGGCTCAGTGCTGCATATCTCCTCGCCGTCTTCGATGCCTAGAACCTCTCCGAACATCGTTCCGTCGAGATCTATGACCGCGGAAACATCGCTTCTTCGCCCGGCGGTAACGGAAGTGGCTCCTCCCATTGAGTGTCCGAAGAGTCCGATCTTCTCTGTATCAATGAGCGAGAGTGCGCGGCCGACATCACTGCGGCTTCCGTCGCTACTGAATGCCCATGATCCGTCAGGTTCTGCCTTGACGGCTGATTTGATCGTATCGAGTACAAAGTTCATATCATCGAGCCGCAGCTTCATCGCTTTGGACATGATATCAAAAGTCGTTTCCGCGTCATATTCATTGTTCTCGATTTTTATTGCGGACTGTATGAAGCCCATATCCACCGGAACCGTCTTGCCGGCCGAATCAGTCGTAAAGAATGAATGATGCGGATGATCAAGTGCGATGACCACGTATCCGTTGCTTGCAAGTTCCATATACGCAGACATATTGCTCTGATAATAACCGAAAGCGCCATGGCTGAAAACTACCAGCGGCAGTGAATGAGCTTTTATCGCATCTGTGCTTTCCGGATAGAAGAAATGTACCGGTACCTCGCGGTAAGATCCGTCGTTTTCGAATTCATCTGCTCTTGATGAATCGATCAGAATTGCCTCAGTCTCCGCTACAGAATATTCACCTGACAGCGGGCGTCCATGGTAATCGGTAAAAATAAAAGCCGGAATCATAGCCAGTGAGATAATCAAAATGCCCAGCACCGTTCTTATAACGATCGCCGGTTTACCTTTGGCAGTTTCCTTCTTTCTCCTGATGAGCCAAAAGATCGCGGAAATAATAAGCTGCAGAACAAGGATCACCAGTACTCCTTTGAATCTGAAGTGTTTTTTGCAAGTGCAAATTCCCAAAAGTTGCAGGCAAAAATGGAGAACCTTGCATCTCCGTTTTGGAGAAAGTTGCAGGCTGTCCGGCAGGGTTGCCTAGGCGCTGCAGGAACAGCACTGCAGACATGTGATCGAACTAACTTCTATCGCTGCATACGCTTCTGGCGATCAGCGATGTTTCTGTAGATCATGTTTATGCTGGATTCCTTCAGGCGGTTATTCTCGCCCGGGAACAGGATCAGATGGCAATGATGTGTGAGTCTGCCTATTAAGGCTGCTGTCATCTTCTGATCATACAGAACGTTTACCCATCTGGAGAATTCCAGATTTGTATTGAGTATTACTACCTTGCCCGGATCATCACTGATCTCGGAAAGGAAGTCAAACAATATATTGATGCCGTCCCTGTCATATGGGACATGTCTTAGTTATCCATGCACAAACGGTGACCGGTATTCAGCGTTGATCTCGCTGATTTCCTTTTCGCCATCTATGTAAGGTCTGTAGAGGGACTCTATAGTTCCCCCTCCACGATTGTCGCAGCCTGAGCAAAACTCACAGTCGATGCCGCAGTCGCCCCAAAGTGCCTGACGGACTATCTGTTCACGCTCTTCGCGTGTTGTGTCTTTGATAAGGATTGATTTCATAGCGCTAGTTCTCCATGCTGCTAAAGCTCAGTGAATTGCTCCAATTCAAGCTAGCTCTTTAAAATAGTTGTTAATTAGTTTTTCTTGTAACTCCCTATCTGTAGCAATATGCTCAATTGCTTTGTTTATGTAATCTTTATCAAGATATTTGTCTGCCAGGCCTCTACTTATTTCCCCCTTTAGATTACATGCATTCAGTAGTTTCTCATAATCTCTTGCCTTTATTATCGAGTCAAGATCACTGATTATGTCAGCATGCAATTTGTCGACATCTATCTCAAGTATGGTTTGTAAGTTATTCTTAATTTCGGACACATCCTTACACTTGTCGATTTTTTTACTTTCAAGATACCCGTCAACTATCACTTTGATTTTACATATTGCAACGCGATCTTTATTCTTTGTGAAATAATTCCAGAATTCGTTTTCAAAAGTGTTTATGATTCTTTCATACTCTCTTGGATGTGCTCCTTTTACCGTAGCTTCTATAACATCATGGTCCAAAAGCAGCATTTCAATCTCATTGAACGGAAGCACTGTAATTCCTTTAGATTGCAATCTAGCTATTTCGTCTGGATCCCGTAAATCCCCATCTATTATTCCCCTTGCTTCAGTTCCGATCCACTCTGCTTCATTCAACACTTTGCAATTACTTTTTACATCCATGTGCCCGCCTACCGGTATAACTGTATAAGAATCAGCTAACAATGCGTTGTATATTTTATAGTCAAGACTGGTTTTGTCATCTCCTTCGCAGAATAGCACGGGATTTTTTGAGCCAAGTATTTCAGTCATTAACTGCTTAGGAAGCATATAATTATCATTGATTTCCTCAAAATCAAACTGATCTGGATATACAAACCGCTTAATCCAGATAATCTGCGCACCAAGTCTTGCCAACGTAAAGTTTACTGAGTGCGTTATGAAAATAAACTGACAATCCTGCCTTTCACGAATCAAGACATCCCAGACTTTATTTGCAAGAGCTGGATTCAAGAACGTCTCAGGCTCATCGACAACTACAAAACTGTTCTCCGGTGCCATAAGTACGCTCATTGAATAATAGAGTGCTGCTTTCTCCCCCTCTGAGAGCTTATTTAGCTGAAATGCATTTTCATCTCGTTTGCAATAAATCAGCTCATCAAAGGACTCTCCCAAGCATATATCTATATCTTTGAATATAGTTCGAATTATCTTTCTTACTCTGTCATAAATACTATGGTTTCTATCGGCAACGACTCCATCATCTGCACACTTTCGCAGGTATGTGTGATGCTCCTCTCTCATAGCTATTACAAGCCTTGTAAATTGATGCTTTTGAAAATCATTAAATTCGTAGTCAGAATCGGATTTGCTGTTTTCAATATTATTATTCAGCATCTTCTCCTTAACATCATTGACGCTTGTTGCCAAAATCTCATTTTCCAGTAGAAAAAACATAGATTTTTGCGCAGGAATAACTGTAATGCGTTCAGAATCATTACCTTTTAGAATTTGTGCCAATGTAGATTTTCCACTACCATTACTTCCTATTAAAACTATGTTTTTATCAATATTGGCAAATTGTGTCAGTAATAATATTGCACGGAATTCATTTATCCAATCATCATAGTCGTAAATATCATACCAGCTAGCTGCTTCATCATGATTATTGAATAACATTTCTACTGTGCTCATGTAATCATGTATCATGTCTTCCAGCCGTTTTGTCAATACGCAAGGACTCTCAAGGTCAAATGCTTTAAGATGATTCAGATTCTTAATAATCTTTCCCATCTGTTTTTTTACAGCATTAGGAAGGCCATTTTCTCTTTCCACAGAATAACCCTCTTCATAACCAACTGCTTCCGGAGATCTAAAGAAGCTCCGATAAGCTCTTTTTAAATCTGAACTATAATCACTCACTGCATTGCAAACAGCCTCTGCGCTCATAATCAAGTTGTCAATTTGCACGTAATCTTCCTTATTTAGCATGTTTGTCTTCCTCTATTATTTTGTTCTCCTCATACGTCCCATCCGGGATTCGTATACCATTCTGCCTCATGGCTCTCCATATGGATTCGCATTGAAGATCACAGAGCAAGCCTTTCTCCTCGGCTAGCATGAGTATTCTAAGCGATGTATAATGCTCTAGGTCGTATTTTTCTACATATCTGGCAACGTCTTTCATATTGTTGCTTGCCAGAATCCCTCCTTCGGTATAAGCCAACGCTATGGCCGCGGCTTCTCCATTTCCAATCACGGGCTTATTGAATGGGTCTGTTAACTGTTTAAATATAATATGGGCGCTGCTTCCAACCATAATTGCTTCTGTCTTTGCCGAGCCGTCCTGTATCATTTGGTCCGCTTGTTTCTTTAAATGAGGAACACGAGGATGTGAGAGTTCTTCATAAACTTCTTCCGGAAATACTATTCTGGCATTAAATAAGTCCTCTATTATATTTCTCTGCCCGATCCTGAAAAAAGATGAAATGCAATCCGTGTCAAAGAATACTTTTTTAGTCATCTATAATGTCTCCGATGTCTACTTCTGTATCGGCAAACCCGTCATTCAATAACTCATCTCTCTTCCCCTCTCCAATAAGACCCTTATCATATGCCTTTCTTATCTTTCTAAGATAGCTTCCAGTACAACTATAAGGCTTTGTTCTACGATAAAGTTCCAGACCTAGACCCAGCTTTTCTGCAATACTAGTGATTTTCATTTCTTTGAATTTTTCAAAATCCGCTCTGCTTATGCGATTTTCAGTAAACAGTCTAAACAGAAGCGCTTGATGACTAATTCCAAAGAATTGTTCCGCGGAAACGATTGCTTCTATATCCCAGTTTTCAGAATGCACTTTGTTCTTATATATATCTAATGCAGAATATGGCGCTAGAAAAAAAGAGGCGAACTTATCAGCTTCTCTCTCTGATTCCGACTTCTTTCCTCCCAAGCTCTGCATACATACATAAGTCATTAGTGATTCATCATAATATGCATGATACAATTCGTGCGCAATCGTAAATCGCTGTCTCCCCAGCGACATAGTTGAATTGACAGCAATGATTATCTCATTATCTGATTTCACGCACATCCCGCTCATCTCTGACGGCATCTCTATAGTGATAAGAGTTATATTGTCCTGAAGGGATGCAAGTTTTGATATATCTACCGAGGAGTATTCATCTTCACCCCATTTCTTTCTGAGCTGTATAGCCAGATTATTCAATTCTAAATCACTCCGCATCAGATTCCTCCAATATAGTGTTTAGTAAATTCATGTTTGCAGCAACTTTGTTAACTGCAGAAACAATTCTCATTGTTTCAAGCGTTGGGTTTTCAAGACGAAATGCCAGTTTCATCATTATATCGCTTGTGTTGTTTCCCAAAAGATAATCCTCACTGCATGCAAATAGATTTATCACTTTGCTGAGCTGTACTGTCGTGAGGGCTCTATCGCCCTTTTCAATCTTAGCAACCATACTTTGATCAATCCCAAGAAAAAGACCTATCTGCTCTTGGGTAAGACCCGACTGCTTCCTTAATTCCTTAATTCTATTGCCCATGGTTTGCTCCTTTCCTAAAATGA
Organism: Anaerovoracaceae bacterium; assembly: GCA_045114615.1. GTDB lineage: Bacteria > Bacillota > Clostridia > Peptostreptococcales > Anaerovoracaceae > Crickella. Next base: position 32,849 of record JBGUKU010000106.1, on the reverse strand, counting down.
TTATAAAGCAGTCTTGTCATATTTTCAATCGCAAATAAGCGCTAAAATATGACAAGACTGCTTTCTGTTTGTAACTGCTAATGTATTAGTTGACCGCAGTGACAACGAAAAAATTTACTACTTCCCTATTTACTCATCGAGCCGGCAAGAGGTCCGAGTGACCTCTCAGAAAAAGCCTCGCCAGGCCTTCGTTCGTAGGATTTGACCATTCGGCCATGCTTCATTCTACGACAGAATCGGTACGATTATATGGAATACCGATACTGACTGGCGGAAATACGCTTAATATGTTAGCGGTAACAGGCTTTGATCTTCCTCCTTTGATTCCCTCTGTCTGTATCGATATCACATTTTGTGATTTCGATAACTCCATCATCTCACTAGCCGACAACTCAAATAAGAAATCTTCGGGAAAACGCTCAATATTTCGTTTTACTTGCTGGTTGAACGCGCTTACGGTATATCCATATATCTCTGCAAGGTCAAAATCAAACATAACTTGGACACCACGAACAGTGTATATTTTGTCTTTAAGTGCTCGCTCATCAATAATCATAATTTCGTTATCTGCCATGTTTAACCTCCTTAAAAAAAACAGCACCAGGATGCGTGCCATAATCACGCTTATCCTGATGCACTCCTGCCTGCAACTGGGCCCGATCGGAAAAGACCTCAATATTTAATACTGTATGCAGAGAATATCATATATCAGCAAAGCAAACAATAATTACTCCAAACAGCTAGTCCTTTACAACACCGAGGACCTTAACTTCAACATTTGATGGAGATAGATAATATTCATAGTATTCATCATGGAAATCATCCAAGATAGATAGCCAAAACTTATCATCTTTTACCTCTCCATCTAGAATGCTGAAATAATCAACATCACCTATGATACCATCATATTCTTCTATTCCATTGAACATCAATTTGAGCCATATGTTTTCAGGATCTTGCTCCTTATACCATTCCTGAGCCCATTGACAAAAGTCCATTGTAATTTCCAGTTTCTTGCTATTGTTGTGATAATCAATTCTGGTTATACAGCTATCATGAAAATAGTATTTGCTACATAATTCTTGAATTGTCATCATCACACTTCTCCCTTCGGTAGAATATGGGACTGTTTATGCCCCTTTCTTATAGGATTTGAATATGTATACTTCCTTTCATGTGCTGATTATATTACAGCACTATTTTTAAACTCAATGTAGTAGAAAGGAGATCATATGTATTCAAATGAAATACGAAAACAGGCGATTGATCTACACTCTAGAGGCACGCCTGTCCCCGAAATCTGCAAACAGATTGGTATAGGTCGCAGCACTTTATTTCTGTGGTTGCAGCAAGCAGATCCCAATCATCCCAAGACTATTCCAAGAAAAGAATATTTGGAAAGAACTGAATTGGAACGGCTTCGATTAGAGAATCGAATATTTCGCACTTGTGGCTGCACTCCCCTCTCTCCTCTTTCCGATAAACTGAGTGCAATTGACCGCTATAAAGATGAGTTTTCTGTTTATCGATTGTGTAAGACACTGGATGTGCTTAAATCAACTTATTATCACCATTCCCTTCGTTCTCCGGAGAAAACGCAAAATCAACTTATGGATGAACAGCTAAGGCCTCTGATAAGCGAAATATTTGAAAAAAGCATGAGAACATTCGGCGCCCGGCGAATACGGATAAAGTTACGAGAAAGAGGATTTGTAACAAGTGAGAAGCGAATCAACAAGCTCATGAAGGAGCTGGGATTGAATGCAGCAGGCCCCAAGCCGATGCTCAATTCAGCTAACGACCGGCAATACAAGTATTATCCAAATAAGCTCAAAGGAAAGTTCCTGACAGATGCACCTAACAAGATTTGGGTCAGCGATATAACCTATATAAAAATCGAAGGCTGTTTTGTATATCTATGTGTAGTGATAGACCTGTATTCGCGTAAAGTCATCGCCTATAAGGTATCTAAGAACATTGATACTGATTTAGTGAAGCAGACCTTTTTAACAGCATTTGAATCACGAGGTCACCCTAAAGACCTGACATTTCACAGTGATCAAGGTACACAATATACATCATATGCATTCCGAACACTGTTAAGATCCAAAGGTGTTACCCTCTCATATTCAAGACCGGGTACCCCTCACGACAATGCTGTTGCCGAATCGTTCTTTGCATCAATAAAGAAGGAAGTTTTTCGGAAGTATTTTTACCCCACCAAAAAAGCTGTAGTAAAAGCAGTTGATGAATATGTGGAATTCTATAATGATTACCGTCCACATCAGCGACTTGGCTATCTGACACCAAACAAGGTTGAAGACGAATACTACAGTCAAAATAAAACTATGGCTATATCCATATAGACATAACCATAGCTTATTCTCTGAACCGCTTGCGGTATGAGTCCAAGACCATAGGTACAAAATACCGCAAGCATTCCAATTGGTGGAGATGGTGGGAGTCGAACCCACGTCCAAGAGCATTTCCGAAAGACTTTCTCCGAGCGCAGCCGATTGCTTTTGATTCGCTCACCCTTCGCCAACACGGCAAACTCGGGGTTTCGCTATCCCGCGAATACTCTTACGCTACCGGGAGATCACGCAAGAGGTCCCTGCATGCATGACGCCGGGTTCCCGTGCTGCAGGTGACACGGGGCCGACGCGCGGGGCTGAACTATGCAGCCAGTGCGAAATTGTTGTTTGTTTTAGCGTTTCTTTTGAACGGGTACTTTTTACATGGATCACCGCCACGGCTCGCTTATCCTTGTTCCACACACCTGTCGAAACCTTTACACCCCCACAAGTGATGAAGAGCGGCAGAACTATCTGCCGCTCCCTTATTATATTTCTTATTTCTCCCGTGTCAACACACAATCGTTCTAATCGATAAATTCCAGATCTTCAGGATCGATCAGGCAGCTGTAGAAGAACTCGATTATTCCGTCCTCAACTATATCCTTGAGGCCATCGTAATTATGTATTTCATGGCGGTAGCCGGAATACAGCATTGTCTCTACGTCACACCCGGCGTCTATCAGCCAGTTGGATACCTGATATACTCCGGCACCATACTGTCCGACAGGGTCCTGATCGCCCGCAATGTTATATATAGGCAGCTTATTCGGTACCTTTGCCGCCCACTCCGGACCTGTGATCACTTCAATCATTCTGCAGAAATCGAGGAACGACCTGTTGCTTGTAGGCTTTGTGAATGCGTCGAACGGATCTGCAGCATGATCTTTCTGCACGAACTCATCATGGCAGATCCACTCGTTTCCGAGCTTAACGCCCTCGTCGCAGCGGGCAAACATCCATCCCATCATAACAGCACCGACATCAGGGTCAGCTTCTTTGCCCTTGCCCGCATCGACGAGTTTCTTGATGTATTCGATGCTGTTGTCCAGGCCGGGGAATTCGCCGGAAGTTCCGCACAGCGTTACACCGTCGAGCTCATCGCCGTATTTTGCAATATAGTCACGGGCAATAAACGATCCCATGCTGTGTCCGAACATGAAGTATGGCAGGTCAGGATACAAATCTTTTACCAGCCTGGTGAGCGTGTGTTCATCCTCCATCATAGTATGAGGACCTTTATCGCCCCAGTCGCCCCAGCAGTCGTTCTCCATGGCGGTCTTGCCGTGGCCGACATGGTCATCGGCGGCAACTATGAATCCTGCATCCATAAACGCAACTATCATGTGCAGATATCTGCGCGAATGCTCACCGAATCCGTGTACTAACTGAATAATACCTACAGGAGGCGCAGCCGGCACATATACCCAGCCATATACTTTGTCTCTTTTGTTATACGAATCAAAACAAACCTCGTGAAGCATACTAGTTACCTCTCTTTCTGCCAATACTTCCTGAACTATAACTTTATGAACTTTTCCGCCTCTCTGACCGTTCTGTACAGGTAACGGATGGCGAGTGCCGGGTGATCTCCGGCAGCCGTTTCTCCAGTGACCATGACAGATGAGGCTCCATCAACAACAGCGTTGAAAATATCACTGACTTCCGCCCTGGTCGGGACCTGCCTGTGCATCATGGAATCGAGCATCTGGGTCACGACCATAAAGTCTCTGCCGGCTTCGCGGCAGGCCGCGGAGATGCGCTTCTGGACTGCCGGCAGTTCCCACAGATTCATGGAATTTCCCAGATCGCCTCGGGCTATTACTATCTCATCGCAATACGGTATAAGCTCCCGAAGCCTGTTTATTCCATCCCTGTTTTCTATCTTTGCCAGCAGACGTACATTCCTGCATCCCGAACGATCGAGCGCGCTGCGTACTTCTATCAGATCCTCCCTGCTGCGGACAAAAGGCTGCATGACAGCAGTTACGCCGTATTCTTTTGCCCTTTTCAGCTGATCCCTGTCGTTCTCTGTCATAGCCGGAGTCTGAAAATCATGTCCAGGAAGTGCCACACTTTTTCTGCTTTCAAGAAGACCTCCCCGGACGACGTGCAGCATGATCCCCCGCTGATGTAACGAGAGTCCTGTTTTGAGAAGTATCTTGCCGTCATCCAGCAGGACCTCCTGACCGGGAGCTGCTTCTACAAGGACTTTTTTCACTGCTGCAGGGAACGGGATATCTCCGATATCAATCGGCTCACTCTCTGTCAGCATGACAGCTGTTTTCAGGTATCCGATCCGGAGTTCAGGCCCCTGCATGTCTATCAGCAGCTCCGGGCTGATACCGCACTCACGGGCTGCACTGTGCAGGCTCTCTATCAGGGCAGACGCTTCTTCAAGCGAAGTATGGGAAAGGTTCAGCCTTACTCCATCCATTCCCTCCTGAAACATCTGCTTCAGTATTTCCTTATCTTTGCATGCAGGACCGATCGTGCCGTAGATCCTAACTTTTCCCATTTTTTATTCTCCCAGGAATGTTTTCAGTTCTGCCAGTCTGCGGACGGCCTCATCTCGTCCCGCCTGATATACCCTCTGCAGCTCATCCGGATCCTTTTCGGTCCTTCCGATGCCCAGCGCTTCAGGAGGCCTTATAACCATCGCCTCTCCGCATTCTTCTTTGCGGTCGATTTCTCCCATCTGGGCATTATACACTTCATGTCTGACAGCCATCGCTTTTCCAACAGCCGGATACTTTCTCAGCATCAGTTTTACCAATGGTACAATCGGGCTTTTCTTCTTCATATAGCCTTTCGGCTGTGTCAGTATAATGACATTCCTGTTGTAGCCCTGCTGTTCCATATACTCGTAAGGAACCGAGCAGACTATACCTCCGTCAAGCATCTTATATCCGTCTACCGAAACGATATTGGATACGACAGGCATCGATGCTGATGCGCGCATCCATTCTATATCTGCCGCGCCGCCGTCCGTACATTTATGGAATCTGACCTCACCTGTCGTCACATCGGTTGCACCGATATAGAACTCCGTAGGATCATTTTTGAAAGTCTCCGTGTCAAACGGATCGAAAATCTCCGGGATCGTATGATAGCAGAATTCTGCTCCATAAAGGTCTCCTGTCCTGATCAGGGACTTCAGGCTGCAGTAGCGCCAGTCCTTGCTGTACCTTTTGTTATATCTTAGAGCCCTGCCGATCTGGTGCGACTTGAAATTGCAGCCAAATGTAGCGCCCGCAGAAATGCCTGCGATACCATCAAAATGTATTCCGTTCTCCATGAAGACATCGAGCACTCCGCAGGTGAACATACCCCGCATTGCTCCGCCTTCGAGTACCAGTCCCTTTTTCATATGCGGATCCATGTCATTCTTTTAGTATTCAAAGAAGCGGCCCCCTCTGAAACAGGGAGAGCCGCTGCAGTATTTTATTTTAGAGGTTGGATGAGCCGTATTTATTAAGCAGATCATGCTTCAGGTTCCAGAGCGGTTTGCTGAGGTCAACATAGTAAGTCTGCGGATTCTCAAATCTGAGGAACTCACCCCAGAGCTTGTCTACCTGCTCCGTGCATGTAGCCTTGATCTCATCGATCTCAGGCTCCTTGTATATCAGTTCGCCTCTCTCGAAAATAGGTACAAGAAGTTCTACTGCCGTGTAGTCATAAACCACCTTGCGTTTCCAGACTGCGTTAGGATCAAATATCTCGAACGGCTTGCCGTCAGGGATAGGCTCATCTCTCAGCATGATAAGATCCGCAATCGCCTTTCCGGTGTCATTCCCGTAGAATCTGATGACCTTTTTGAAGCCAGGGTTGGTGATCTTCTCAACGTTTTCGGAGATCTTCATCTTCGGTACCATCTTGCCATCTTTCCAGATGCCCGACAGCTTATATACACCGCCGAATACCGGTTCCGATCTTGCTGTGATGAGTCTCTCACCTACACCGAATGAGTCGATCTTCGCACCTTCGAGAATAACGTCTCTGATGATGTACTCATCGAGCGAGTTGCTGATGACGATCTTGCAGTCCGTGAGTCCCTCTGCATCGAGCACCTTACGGCATTCTCTGGTGAGGTATGTGATATCTCCCGAATCAATACGAACACCCATCTTCTCAGGCTTGAGTTCCTTGAACACCTTGATAGCGTTTGGAAGCCCTGACTTGAGCACGTTGTAAGTGTCAATCAGCAGAGTCGCATTCTGCGGATAGAGCTCGGTGTATTTATAGAATGCCTCGTACTCAGTATCAAAGCTCTGCACCCAGCTGTGCGCCATTGTTCCGAGAGCCGGAACATGGTGGTTTCTGTCAGCGATGGTGCATGCCGTACCGACGCATCCTGCGATGTAGGAAGCTCTTGCACCGTAAACTGCAGCATCAGCTCCGTGTGCACGCCTTGTACCGAATTCCATTACAGGTCTGCCCTGAGCAGATCTTACGATACGGTTGGACTTTGTCGCGATCAGGCTCTGATGGTTGAACTGCATCAGAATGAAAGACTCTACGAACTGCGCCTGGATCAGCGGTCCCTTGACTATCATGACAGGCTCATGCGGGAATATCGGGTAGCCTTCCGGCACTGCCCATACATCGCACTTAAACCTGAAATCTCTGAGGAACTGCAGGAACTCCTCGCTGAAGCATCCCTTGCTTCTCAGATAGTCCGTGTCTTCCTCGGTGAAACTGAGACGCTTCATATAAGCGATGATCTGCTCGAGTCCGGCCATGATGGCAAAACCTCCGCCGTCAGGAACGCGCCTGAAGAATACATCGAAGCAGGCTTCTGCGTCTCTTATGTCTGAGTTGAAATACCCGTTTGCCATCGTGATCTCATAGAAATCCGTCAGCATGGTAAGATTGTAGTCATTAAGCATTTTGCTCTCCTTATCATCATATTGCGAATTCCGTCATCATCCGGTCAGACAGAACAAACTGCGCAAATTACGGTATATTAATAATATTATAGTTTGCAGCAGAGCCATTTGCAATCTGTCAATATTGAGGATAAGCCGCTCGCGTGGTAGAATAAGTGCTGTTATGAGAGAGATCCGTATCACCGCGAATGACGCCGGACGCAGGCTCGACAGATTTCTTAGAAAGTATCTCCCGGGAGCATCCCTTGGCGAGATCTACAGGATCATCCGCAAGGATGTAAAGGTCGACGCTAAGCGCAGGAGCGAATCGTATATATTAAATGAAGGCGAAGTCCTGACGCTCTACCTGCCCGACGAGGTTTTTGAGAAACTGTCGCGCGGCAAGGGCTCGTTTGGTGCGGGGTCTCAGGCAAAGGCAGCGAAAACTAAGCGCACTTTCAAAATAGTCTATGAGGACGACGAAGTGCTGATGGTGAGTAAGCCTTACGGCCTGCTGACTCACGGTGATTCTCATGAAAAAAAGGATCATCTGGCTAACCAGGTGAAGGACTATCTCATAGCAAGCGGTGCTTACGATCCCCGGAACGAGAAAATCTTCTCACCGGCTCCTGCAAACAGGCTTGACCGCAACACGACCGGAATAGTGCTGTTCGGAAAGACGGCAGCTTCAATGCGAGAGCTGAACCGCATGATCAGAGATGACGATATCCGCAAGTTCTATATGACCATCGCCTGCGGCGTGATAAAAGACGAACTGTGGCTGAGCGGCTCTCTCGTGAAGGATGAAGCAGCCAACAAAGTCAGGATAGTTGAAAGCGGCGGCAAAAATGTAGAAACAATAGTACGTCCGCTTGAAGTGCTGGCGTTCGGAGACGGACTCAGAGCCACTCTCTGTGAGGTAGAACTGGTAACGGGACGTTCTCACCAGATAAGGGCTCATCTTGCGAGCATAGGTCATCCGCTTATCGGAGACAGTAAGTATGCGGATCGCGGTGCAGCGACAATCAACAGATATGTGGCCGAGCGCTTCGGTCTGACGACACAGCTTCTGCACGCGGACAGAATCGAATTCCTCACTTCAGCGGCAGAATCCGAAAGACTCGGTTATCTGGCGGAGAGAGCTTTCGACGCGCCGTTACCATCAAGATTCAAAGAGATACTATACGGGCTGGGTGGCAGATAACCTGTCCCGCAGTCAATCAACAGTTTAGAAGGAAGTAAATATGAGATCAGACAGATACAAAAAAAGTAATCTGAAAACAGCAATGAATCAAGAAGACCGTGAGGATTTCTGGAATGGTGCTGCCATTGGCGAACATGTTGAGAAACCTACCGCAGGCCAGAAGGCAGGCAGTTTTATCAAGAGTCTGATAGTGGACGTTCTTATCGCTTTATGCCTGGCTGCTGCGGTGCTGTATTTCATCAGGCCAACCATAGTAAAGCAGACTTCTATGGAAAACACACTCCATGAGAATGATTACATGATCATGTACAGGCAGGCTTACAGAAATCATGATCCGGAACGCGGAGACATCATTATTTTCCAGAGCGATCTGGTGAATGAAGACTCCGGCGAAGACAAACTTCTCATAAAAAGAGTAATAGGACTCCCGGGCGACGAGATAATGATCAGCGACGATCAGCTTTATATAAATGGAGAAGAGTATTTCGAAGACTACCTGAAAGACGGATATACTCCGGCATTTGAGATACCGCCTGAAGGGGAAACATATACAGTGCCTGAAGGTAAGTACTTCTGCATGGGAGATAACCGCGCCGGCAGTGTGGACTCGAGGCGCAGTGAAGTCGGTGACGTCGCAAGAGAAGCCATAAAGGGAAAAGTCATAGTCAGGCTGTTCCCGTTCAGCAAGATCCAGAGGTTTTAGAGGTATAAAGAGAGCAATTGGCAAAACGTTCACGCAAGATAGTCGCGAATAACAAGAAAGCGTTTCATGATTACATCATAGAGGACCGCTTTGAGGCGGGCATAGTGCTGACCGGAACCGAGATCAAATCGATTCGCAAGGGTTCCTGCAGCATCAAGGAAAGTTACGCTAAAATCACCAGCAAAGGCGAGCTCGTGATTACCGGTATGCACATCGCTCCATATGAGCAGGGCAACCGCTACAACGTAGATCCTCTCCGGGTCCGCACTCTTTTGATGCATAAAAAAGAGATAAACAAACTGTACGGCATCGTCAAAACGCAGCAGGGCCTTACCCTGATACCGCTGTCTGTTTATCTAGATGAAAATGGAAGATGCAAGATCGAGCTCGGTCTGGCGCGAGGCAAAAAGAATTATGACAAGCGCGAAGCCCAGGCTAAGCGTGATGCCGAGCGCAAAATGGATAAAGCCATCAAGGCTTCCCGAAATCGATGATATGATGACCGCTGCCGTTTATGAGCAGCGTACCCGATGGGTGCATGATGGTCCTTTCGATGCGGCCATACTCCCGGTGAACATGCCCGTAGCAATGAAGCTGCGGGCTGTATTTATTGAGAAGATAATTGAAACATTCGAAACCGCGGTGAGGAAGGTCTTCCATGTCGCCGTAGCCTCGGCACGGTGAGTGAGTAAGAAGGATATCAAATCCGGACTGCTCTTTTTCGTCCCCACTCTTTGAATCCTGTCTGATGATGCTCAGTAATGAATCTGTCAGCCTGCCTTTTCTGATATCCCGCTCTGCCTTTCTGACTCGCGCTTCCATTTCACGCTCTGTGTACATGTCAGAAGCTTCATCCTTGTAACGCATCGAACCGCCTAATCCGAGTATGCGCACCTTCTGCCTGGAAGGTCCCCAGCCGCACTCAATCTCCAGAAGCTTTCCATCTGCGTCTTCACATCCTTCGGGTGGTCTCTCGTCGTACAGTCCATCATGATTTCCGCGGACATACACCAGCGGAACGTTCATCATCGTCACAAGAAACTCAAGGTACTCAGCCTTCAGGTCTCCTGCAGACAGTATAAGACCTACGTCCGCCAGTCTCTCAGCAGTCGATGCAGTCCAGTCATCCCACAGGGACCTCTCTTCAGTATCCGAAATAAGCAATATTTTCATTATCTGTAGTTGTCATCATCGTCAGTTACCTGACGCCGGTCTTTGCTTTCTCCACGCCACTGAGTTTTACGGATGCTTTGGCCTCATCATCCAGTGCATCGATCTTTGGAATCTCGCCAATCACATTCTCATTAAGCCAGTCCATGGTAATGACATCCATGCTCGTAAGCGGCGCGTTACCTTCGAGCCTTATTACACCCTCCTGGCTGCGGAGTTCCCCATCAAACGGATTGAAGTTGCCGCCGATAATATCGCGGCGAAGTATATCCACCAGCCTGCGGGTGTACGGCGAAATAGCATCAGACATTTCGATATCAACAACGCCTGAGATCATGCCCCACCAGTAATTCGTTGCACGATCCTTTTTGTCGACAGCGCTGGAGCTGTATGTTCCTTCAATTATGGTTCTGGCTATTATTTCGTAAAGCTTGCCCCACCTGTAGACAGGCGCCGCAAGATGTGTTATTAGACATGTTCCCGACAGGTCATTGCCCTGACCCGGTTCGCATCTTTCAACATGGCAGACCCCGTAGGCATCACTTCCGTCTTTGTTGTGCAGAGAGTCAACCGCTGACACTACATGTATGCCGTCGTTAACCATGTCCCACCACCAGTTAGCATCCTGTTTTGTTTCCCAGTCAAGCTGTATCTTTACTTTTGGGTCAGCCATGGCGGCACCGATAGCAAAAGCGTTGATGCAGGCTACCGTGCCGTAAACAGGCATGCCCGAGCGGTACCCGATCCTGTGTGAACCATCTGCCCCGGCCGCAGCTCCTGCAACCAGTCCCGCAAGGAACTTCGCCTCATAAAGTTTTGCGAAGTAAGTCCTTACAGCATGATGCGCCAGATTCACTGAACAGTTGAGGAATTTGACATCACTGTATTTAATGGCTGCGCGGAGAGTGTCGTCCATCAGCCTGACAGAAGGTGTGAATACTACATCAGCACCCCATTTTACTGCAGCATTCGCCGCTTCATCGAACGAAGCATAGGTCTTCTCTGCTTTTTCATCTGAAGCCTCGTCTATTACGAACCTTTCCGTTTTGACTATGCCGCCATAAGTTTTCTCAAGGTCACGGCGTCCCATTTCATGATCAAAGAACCAGTTTGACGCATCCGGCATCTTGTCATAGATGAATGCCGCTTTAAGCGGATTCTTTCTGGAATAAGCAACTGCCGGCAGCACCTTGCTTAGCAGTGATTCCGGTCCGGCAACAAGCTTCTCAGCCTTAGTGATCAGTCCTCCCGCGTTAACTGCCTCGTCTGATGATTCAACCAGAGACACTTTATCCTTGTTATGAGCAATAAGCAGCTCACTCCTTATTTTCCTGATCCTTTTTTCGACTTCTTTTTCAGGCTTTCCCAAAGCATCTCCCGCAAAGATACGCAGGTACACAAGAAAAGCATCCCCCAGTGCCAGTCCGTGCAGCTTTTCCTGTGTGGCCGTGATCACCTTGCAGAATATCCAGTACGCTGACTTCAGCTCTCTCACAAGCTCGTCAGGCCATGGCTCAGCATCCGCACTTATGCTCATGCCGAGGAGCTCAGCGATACTCGTGTAAGCCCCTGGTTCTTCACAGAATATGTCGTATATCGGTGCGACCCTGTAGAAATCCAGGAATTCAGCATATACAGGATTATCAGTCATCACTTCCGGTGCCGGCAGGATCCTGATAACATCGCCCATTATTGTAGGCATCTCAAGGAACCGGCTTACCGATACGCGCTTGTTGCCTTCCTGAACATAGAATTTGTGCAGATATTCATAAGCTTTGATCGGACTGTTGAATCCCTCGTTGAGCTGCGCCTGATATAAGTTGCTCCACTTCGCTGCAAACTCCGTGTCTGAGCCCAGCAAAGGCATAAATCCCGGTGCAAATGAATTCTGCCTGGCGCGGGTCTTGGTGCCGGCGATCAGATCGACCGGAATCTCCTGCAGACCAATATTCCTCTGCGGTAAAACATCATTGTCAGGGCAAATATCATCTAGTGCAGTCAGATAAGGATATTCACCTGCCGCAAGCCTTGCCTTGTATTCTTTTTCTCCGGCCCTCATGGCCTTGATATATTCATCGATCATAGTATGCGATTTCCCTCTTTTTCATCTTTCGTGTCTCCTATTTTACAAGCATATCTGTACTTCTTCAATCTCTGATTTGATGTCCTTTTTTCGGCATAAATCGCACTATTTTCGACATAGACCACACGGTGAGTGTTCGAAAACCGCCTTCATCCCTTGCAATTACAGGTCTTATCATGTTCTTTTCCGCAGTTTGACAGTAAGCGCCGTAAAGGCTTAATGTTGGCTCACAGCACAACCGTTTTTATAATTGTTGGCTTTTCCCCCCAGGCAGGCAGCCCCGGCAGAGTCACATAAACCGGGGCTGCCTTACCCACTTGTAATTGCTCTGACGTTTAGAAGTAAGGAGCTCTGAAAACGGAAATGATTATTATTATCTGTATTCTTCTGAAACTAATAAATACAACTACATAGGCAAATCTGCAAATAATATCGTAAGAAAGGAGTTTGTAAATAATGATGGATCTGATGAGTTTCAAGGAGGAATTCGTATCGCAATGCCGCAACGCGCTTTGTGAATCCGGTCCTCTTGATATGGAAATAGAAGAAAGGAAGGTAAACAAGGCTCAGCGCGGAGTTTTGAATGGGATCCTTTTCAGAAAAGAGGGGCTGGAATGCGCGCCTACATTTTATATTGAAGATTTTTACCAGGCGTATAAGAGCGGAACTTCTATTGCAGATCTTTCCCACGATGCCATAGAGACGGCCGTCCAAAGCATGGATCTTGCAGGCGCGCTTGCGCAGGATGCTATTGACATGATTGGGGATACAGATAATTTAAGGGTCCGGATGCTTAATAAAGGCAGAAATAAAGAATATCTGAAAGGCATCCCATGCCATGAGCTAAGCTGTGGTTTCGTGTATATTGCCGAAATAGGGCGCGATGAATATGGTGCCGTTATCACAGATGCGCTCCTGAAGGAATATGATATGACAAAGGAAGAACTCTTTGAGATAGCCATAAGTAATACAGAGGAGAGATTTCCGGCAGTACTGCACGATTTGGGTGAGTCTGTCATGGGTGATCCGGAAGATTGCGTAAATCTGCTTGAACAGCCGTCCGGAAGGGCGCCGGCAGGATCCGGCCCGGGATTCGTTCTCACAAATTCCAGATTCTTCTGGGGAGCCGGCGCCCTGTTCTATCCCGGCATGATCGATCGTATCCATGAGCTGCTGGGCGGGGATTTCTATGTGCTTCCCTCATCTGTCCATGAGTTTATACTCATCGCTGTCGATGATCAGGATCCGCAGCAGCTTGCAGATCTGGTGCGTTCTGCAAACCGCACAGTCGTAAAGGAGACTGAAGTCCTGGCTAATGACCTTTATATTTGTGAGTCGGGAAAGTTGTGCCGGGTCAGTTTTGGCGGAGTGATACCTGCCTGCGGCGATTATGTATGCTGACCGCCTGATAACACTCCATCGCCATTAAAGGTGCAATTGAAAAACTAGTAATGAGCGCCTCCCGTAATATACGTAAAGAGCCGCAAATAGAAAAGAAGAGAAGCCTTGAGGCTTCTCTTCACCTTTTTAATCATTTACAAGCTATATACAGCCATAACGAATTACCTTTCATTCAAAGCTGTGTTTATCAGGTAATTCTGCTGTGATAATATCCTGGTCTGTTAAGCCTGTGCTGCCTCTGCGGCCTTTTTCTTCTCTGCTTCCTTAGCAGCAGCGGCCTTTGCCTTCTTAGCGGCAGCGACCTTCTCTGCCTGCTCCTTTTTAGGGAGCTTCTTGAAGCTGTTGATAGCACCTGTTGGGCAGATAGCTGCACAGAGTCCGCAGCTCTTGCACTTGCTCTCGTCGATCCTTGCGAGGTTGTCCTCAACATGGATAGCGTCAAAGTTACAGACTGTTGTGCACTTCATGCAGCCGATGCAGGAATTGTCGCAGTTCTTGCGTGCAACAGCGCCCTTGTCTGTGGATGAGCACAGGACGTGTACCTGGTTCTTCTTTGGTACGAGCTTGATGATCTTCTGCGGGCAAACGCCTACGCACGCGCCGCAAGCCACACAGTTCTCTCTGTTGACCTTTGCAACACCGTCTACTACGCCAATGGCATCAAACTGGCATGCATCAGCACAATCGCCAAGTCCGATACATCCGAACATGCATGCGTTCGGTGATGTGAACCATCCCTTTGCGCCTTTGCAGGACTGCATGCCCTGCCATTCGAGTACTGTGCGGGATGCTTCGCACGTGCCGTTGCACATTACCTGTGCTACCTGAGGCTCTGTAGCTCCGGCAGATCTTCCGAGGATATCGGCGATCTGTGCCGCAACAGCAGCTCCGCCCGGGGAACACTTTGTGCAAGGCAGTGCTTCGTCAGCAACGAGGTTCGCTGCATAGTCGTCGCAGCCTGCGAATCCGCAGCCGCCGCAGTTAGCGCCAGGCAGCACCTCTCTGACCTGAGTTACTCTCTCGTCTACTGCTACATGGAATACCTTGGATGCGAATACCAGAAGGCCGGAACAGACGAGACCGATTACTGCTACTAACAGTACAGGTGTCATTACTCCACTCATCTTTCTACCTCCTTACTGGAACATCCCGGTGAATCCCATGAATGACAATGCCATGATGGAAGCTGAAACGAGGATGATTCCAACACCCTTAAAAGGTGTCGGGATAGCGTCCATATTATTGAGCTTCTCCTCACGGATGCCTGCGAAGAGGACCATGGCTACCATGTAGCCGACACCAGCTCCGAAAGCATACACTACGGACTCAACGTAGGAGTAACCATAACTTATTGCGTTGATAGTCGCACCGAGAATAGCGCAGTTTGTTGTGATGAGCGGCAGGAAGATACCGAGGGCTTTCTGAAGAGCCGGGAGGTACTTCTTCATGAACATCTCTACGAACTGTACAAGTGCGGCGATTACGAGAATGAATACTACAGTCTGCAGATATCCGATCTCGAATTTGTTGAGGAGCTGCATTACCGGCCAGGTAACGAGTTCGGCGATAACCATTACGAAGACTACCGCGCCGCCCATTCCGACAGATGAGCTCATCTTGTTTGATACTCCGAGGAAAGAGCAGATTCCAAGGAACTGGGACAGTACAAAGTTATTAACGAGGACTATTCCCATGAAGATGACTATAAGGTTTACTATCATGTCTGTCCTCCTTTCTATACTGCTGCAGCAGCCTTCTTCTCAGCTGCAACTTCCTCATTTGCTTCAGCTGTGTTGCACGAATTGTACATCGGGCACAGTCCGCAGCTGAATCCCTTAGCCTTGAGAGCCTTACCCTTTGTGGCAGCCTGCATGATCGCGATCAGCACTCCGAATACGAAGAATCCGCCCGGAGGGAGATTGAAGAAGCCGATCGAGAAGTTCGGGATGATAGTGAAGCCCAGAAGGCAGCCTGTTCCCAGGAATTCTCTGATAGCTCCCATGGCTGCAAGGGCGAGTGTGAATCCAAGACCCATTCCGATACCGTCAAGTGCGGAATCGACAACGGAATTCTTGTTCGCAAACGCCTCAGCACGGCCGAGGATGATGCAGTTTACTACGATCAGAGGGATGAATACTCCCAGTGCCTTATTGATATCCGGAGCGTAAGCCTGGAGCACAAACTGTACTAATGTTACGAATCCGGCGATTACTACGATGTAGCAAGGGATCCTGACCTTATCAGGAATTACCTTACGGAGCATCGAGATTACGATGTTGGAACAAATCAGTACGGCTGTTGCCGAGAGTCCCATTCCCAGCGCATTGATCAGCGATGAAGATGTAGCGAGGAACGGGCAAGTTCCGAGCAGGAGCACCAGTGTAGGGTTCTCCCTGATGATACCGTTGGTCAGTATCGAGAGCTTACTTTTCTTTTCCATTACTTAACACCTCCCATAGCATCAAACTGAGCAAGTGCGCAGTATACAGCTTTGTGGATGGCTCCCGAGGATACGGAAGCTCCGGTCACGTGCTGAACGGAAGAATCGTTCTTGACCTGGTCGCTCGTAAGCTCGCTGAGTCCGACATACTGCGAAAGATGTCCGGCATCATGTGCCTTGGTTCCTACACCCGGTGTGTCAGCATGATCTGTAACCTTTACTCCGGTGATTGCTCCGTCCTTGTCGATTCCGACCATGGCTGTGAGCATTCCGCCGTAGGAGTTGGTCTTTACTGTGACTACCATGCCTGTGCCATTATCAGCAACGTAGCAGTCCTCTACATAAACCTTGCCGTCCTCGAGGATGTAAGGATTTGCATCTGAAGGGCTGAAGTTGTCTGCGTCAGGCAGAAGCTCCATACGCGCCTCACTGGCAGCCTTTGCTGTGTTTTCGGCAATAATAGGTGCCGTTACGCCGTATGTGAATGCCAGCAGGAATGTTGTCACGAAGCATATCACTACAAGCACGAGGATAGGCGAGATGAATTCCTTGAATGCGCTGTTTTTATTTTCCATTCTTAGCACCTCCCTCCTTCAGGTAGAACTTGTAGGACAGGTTGTTGAGCAGCGGTGTGCAGATGTTCATCAGCAGGATCGAGAAGGATACGCCTTCAGGATACGAACCGAAGAGCCTTATGCTCATCGTGATGATTCCGCAGCCGATACCGAAGATCAGCTGCCCAAGAGGTAGCTTAGGCGATGTGACATAGTCTGTAGCCATGAAGAAAGCTCCGAGCATTACACCGCCGCTGAGCACGTGGAAGAGTGCCCAGTAAACGCTTCCTGTTGCGATCAGTCCGAAAACAAACACCGTGCCGATGAAAGCACAAGGGATGACCGGGCTGATGACCTTACGTGCGATCAGATAGATACCTCCGATCAGCAGTGCGAGTGCACAGACTTCTCCGGTCGAACCACCGTGGAATCCGAGCAGCAGCTGCATGAGTCCAGGGATCTGATCTGTGCTTCCCTCTGCGTAAAGCGCAAGAGGTGTAGGGCCGGTTACCGCATCAGTTGATTCTGCAAGTCTCGTCAGAGGCCATGTTGACATGTTTGCCGAGAACGAGATGAACAGGAATATACGTGCTGTGATAGCAGGGTTTGAGAAGTTCTTTCCGATTCCGCCGAAGAGTCCCTTGACTACTACGATAGCGAAGAGGCATCCGATAATGGCCTGCCAGATCGGGAAGCTTGCCGGTACGTTGAACGCGATCAGAAGTCCCGTAAGAGCAGCGGAAAGGTCTCCAACCGTCTGTTTCTTATGAACGATAGCATTGAAGAGGTACTCGAAGAGTACGCTGGCTGCAACGCATACGACCGACAGCAGAAGAGCCCTGAGGCCAAAGATGTAAATGCTGGCGATCCATGCAGGAGCGAGTGCCAGAAGCACCGATCCCATCAGCCTTGTGGTATCCGATTCCGTTACGATATGAGGTGAGGAGGATACGATCAAATTAGTATGAAACTTATTAGCCATATTACTTCGATGCCTCCTTTACCATCATCTTTGCCAGCTTGTTAGTAAGAGCAAGCGGACGTCTTGCCGGGCATGTATACGAACAGCTGCCGCATTCCATGCACTGCATAACATTGAACCTGTTGAGTTTATCTACATCCTTTGCCTCGTATGCGTCAGCGAAGATGCTTGGCATCAGTCCGAACGGACACGCCGTGTGGCAGCGCTGGCAGTTAAGGCAGGCTGTCTCTTCTTTTACCTCTGCCATCTCCTGGCTGAAGCAAAGAATAGCGGATGTATTTTTCATTGTCGGGGATTCATCGGACTTGGTAGCTCTTCCCATCATAGGTCCGCCCATGATGATCTTGCGAGGCTCCTTCTTGTAGCCGCCGCAGAATTCTACCACGTCTGCGATCCTTGTGCCGATCGGCACGTACACGTTCTTCGGTTCAGCAACAGCGTCCCCGTCGACCGTGACTCTTCTTCTTACGATCGGCATACCCGTCTTGAAGTATTCGGCCATTACACCGATAGTCGAAACGTTGTCGAGAATGACTCCGAGCTGTGCAGGGAGCACGCCCGCATTCATCGTCTTGCCTGTGACCTCATAAACGAGTACACGCTCAGCTCCCTTCGGATAGCTGGACGGAAGCGGTACGATCTCGATATCGTCGATCTCGTTCTGTTCGATCAGTCTCTTGAGGTTGGCGATAGCATCAGGCTTGTTTGTCTCGACGCCGATGAATCCCTTTTTGAGATTCAGCCACTGCATGATAAGCTTCATGCCGTCGAGAACGTCCTGACCGTTCTCCACCATCTCTCTGTTATCTGTTGTAATAAACGGCTCGCACTCTGCGGCGTTCACTACAAGATACTCACATTCATCGAGATTCTTAGGATTCAGCTTTACATGAGTCGGGAAGGAAGCTCCTCCCAGACCTACCATGCCGCTGTCTCTTGCAGCTTTGACGAAATCTTCAAAGCTGTTTACAACAGGTATCTGGACTTCTTCGCTGACCTCCTGTTTTTTGTCAGGCTCGATAACTATGTGAGTTTCAAAGCCGCCCATTGAACCTCGGACCTTGTCAATTGACTTGACAGTTCCGCTGACGCTCGAGAAGATAGGTGCGCTGACAAAGGCTTGTACGTCTCCGATCCTCTGTCCTACCTTCACATAATCACCCTTCTCTACGAGGGGCTGACAAGGAGCGCCGATGTTCTGGGACATGCTGATGCTTACTTCATCCGGTATCGGCATCGTTACGGTCTCGCATGCGGCCGTATTTTTGTGATGCGGTACGTGGATGCTTGGCAAATGTTTCCTTTGGCTCATCCCTTTAGAAAACTCCTTTCACATAAATATCTTTCTACGGTAACTAGTGCTTTTATGCTTTTTATTTACAGCGCTTTTACCACCAAGTTAACAGTTTTGGCCATTCTTTTGCACAACAAAATAAGAGCGCTGTTTTTTCAGCCTAAATATTATATAACAAAAAATGAGAAAAAGGCGAATTGCCAAAAACATAACAATACAAAGCTGTTCATTTTCACGTGCAAGGCTGGGGGGCGGATTTCGGATCGCTGCCGCAGTGTGTTTCTGCCTTCCTGCGGGAGTCTCGCATCCGGCACTTGTCCCAGCTGATTTTTGACTACGCTCGCGGCTCCTCCACAATGCTCGCGTCGGCATGTTGTCACCCGCTTATTTTGTAATATGCGGTACCATGCTATAATCTATTGTAATAATTGTTAACATAAGGAACCATTTATATAGGTACCGTTATGAAGGAATATACGATTGCGGATTTTTTGAATAAGAATGCGGCGTCGGGCAATGTGTCTTTTCACATGCCCGGGCATAAAGGCCGGAGCACGCTTTATGACGAAGCGGGCTACGGGCAGTTTCTGAAGACTGCTGCGGCATATGACATTACGGAGATCCCGGGGGCAGATTCGCTGTTCTGCCCGCGCGGTGTTCTGCGTAATGTAATGGACAATTACGCAGAACTGTATGGCGTACGCCATACAGAGCTGTTGGTAAACGGCTCCAGCGCGGGCCTGCTGGCCGCCATCATATCGAGCGTTCCGGTCGGCGGCAAGCTCATTCTGAGCCGCAATTCCCACCACGCCGCCTTCAGCGCTCTCAGGCTCGGCGGCATCAACCCTGTATATATCCGTCCCGAGACAGATCCGGAATACAATATCGCGGCCGGTATATCCCCTTATGAACTCGAGGCTGCATGTGAAGCGAATCCGGACGCTTCAGCTGTACTGATTACCAGCCCGAATTACTGCGGAATGCTCAGTGACATTTCAGTTCTCGCCGATACAGCACACGACCACGGCATGCTTCTTATAGTTGACCAGGCGCACGGTGCTCATCTGAAGTTTTTCGATTATGATGCCGCAAGCGCCCGGGAAGATGGCTTATATGTGCCCCATCCTAAGCACTCAGCAGAATCTCTCGGGGCAGACATCGTTGTGAACAGCACTCACAAAACACTCCTGAGCTTTACTGGAAGCGGCATTCTCAACATATGCAGTAATTCTGTCGACATCGATGCAGTCAGCGAAGCTCTCCGCATGGTGCAGACGACCAGCCCTTCATACCTGCTGATGACGAGCCTAGATATAAATGAAAAGATAATGCGCGGAAAGTGGCGCGATCTGATAGATGCATGGAAAGAAAACCTCAGAGGTTTCTATAAAGGTGCCTCACGAATAAACGGACTGACGGTAGTCAAAGGCAGCGGAGTCAAAGGATCCGGCTCACAGGATGAAGATACTTTTGCGCTGTACCGATACAGAGAAGGCCCGGACCCGACCAAGATAAACCTGAGCATGTCTGGACTCGGTCTTTCAGGCGAAAGACTTGCTAAAGAATTGAGATACAGAGGTATCATTTCTGAAATGGTACATGGAGAGTATGTGCTCCTGATGACAGGAGTCGGTAATGTCAGAAGCGATTACGAACGCCTTCTCGAAGCTCTGAAGGATATCGCATCCGGCTATGGTGTCGACACACAGATCGACCGCACCCCTCGCTCCTTCGATGATATGGTTCTTGAATATGCAAACGTTCCTATCGAAGGCGAGTATGTTCCGCTTTATGAGGCTGTGGGCAGAGTTCTCTATGACCCTATAGTCACCTATCCGCCGGGCACACCGATAGCCTGCCCGGGCGAGATCCTCACTATGGAGGTTATCAGCCACATCTCTGGCATACTTGAAGACGGAGAAACCATCACCGGCGTTGACGACGAAGGACGCATCAAGGTTGGTATAGGATATTAGCCACCTTCCAGCCATACGGTAATCCCGTATGAACGGCAAAGATTATTTGTGCAGGACGCAAAAGAGGCCACTCAAGTGGCCTCTGAAAAAGTCAAGTGTAAATTTTCGAGCCGTTATTTTATTACTTCACGGCCGCCCATATAAGGTCTGAGCACTTCCGGGATCACCACGCTGCCGTCTTCCTGCTGGAAATTCTCGAGGATCGCTGCCACCGTACGGCCTACAGCGAGTCCCGATCCATTCAGGGTGTGAACAAATTCAGGCTTTGTGTCCTTGTCTCTCTTGAAGCGGATGTTTGCGCGTCTTGCCTGGAAGTCTTCGAAGTCGGAGCAGCTCGAGATCTCAACGTATCTGCCATAACTTGGCATCCATACTTCGATGTCGTATGTCATTGCCGAGCTGAATCCGAGATCTCCGGTCGAAAGCCTTACGACCCTGTATGGAATTCCAAGTCTCTTCAGGACTTCCTCTGCATCGTTGGTCAGCTTCTCAAGCTCCTCATAAGATGTCTCCGGAGTTGTGAACTTAACCATCTCCACCTTGTTGAACTGATGCTGGCGGATCAGGCCTCTTGTATCTCTTCCGGCTGAACCTGCCTCTTTGCGGAAGCAAGGAGTGTACGCTGTGTAGTATACCGGAAGTTCTTCCATAGGAATGATTTCTTTTGCTCTGAGATTCGTGACCGGCACCTCTGCTGTAGGGATGAGGAAGAAATCCTTTGCCGGCAGGTAGAACATATCATCTTCGAACTTTGGAAGCTGTCCTGTACCTGTCATCGATTCACGGTTCACCATGAACGGCGGAAGTATTTCAGTATAGCCCTGCTCCTCGGTATGGAGGTCGAGCATGAAATTGATGACTGCTCTTTCGAGCTTTGCGCCCAGGCCTTTATATACTGTAAACCTTGCGCCGGAGAGCTTGCCTGCTCTCTCGAAATCGAGAATATCAAGCGCTTCGCCTATGTCCCAGTGAGCCTTTGCCTCGAAGTCGAATTCCCTCGGCTCACCCACTTTGCGAAGCTCAACATTTGCGGTATCATCAAGACCTTCCTGAACATCCTTGTTAGGAACATTAGGGATGCCCAGAAGCACGTTCCTGAGTTCGGCTTCAACGTCGGCAACTTCAGCATCAAGCTCTTTGATGCGTCCTGAGAGCTGCTTCATCTCTTTGAAAAGCCCAGATACGTCCTTGCCTTCTTTTTTGAGCTTAGGCACCTCGCGTGAAGTTACATTTTGTTTGTTCTTGAGTGCCTCGACTTCCGCCAGAAGGCCTCTTCTTTTAACGTCAAGTTCCCTGATCCTGTCAAATCCGAAGTCGCCCTTGCCGCGTCTTTCAACGCCGGCCTTCATGCCTTCAAAATCTTCCCTTATCTTCTTAATGTCTAACATAGTGAATTCCTTCTAAATGATTTAACTTATCTGTAATGAATATATCTGCCTGCTTTTTACAGAATGTTCCTTCTGTATTTCGCGTAAACCTCACGGAGTTCCTCGAGCTTCTCTTCTATTTCGAGCTCGAGCCTGCTGAGGCCGGCGTAATCTTTTTCATCTATAGCGATCCTCGCCTGCATCAGCAGGGAGGCTCTGCCCCTCTCTTCGTGGCCGATCAGAGCCTTGAGCTCCGAACATCTTTTCCAGTTGGCCACATCGTATTCGTTTGTTTCGTCCTCATGCAGCTTTATGCAGCTTCTGAGGAAATCCATAGTGTTGCCGATGTACCTGTCATGATATTCCATCGTCCACTTGTAGATCATCTGCTCACGGTACGACCTGAGTATCATAGCCATTACAGCATCACCGCCCGTGATGAGTCTGACTTCATACGGATCGAAGCGTCCGTCACCCCAGTTCAGGAAGCTCTCCCAGACATTTGCCGGAGCCTTGCCGAACAGTTTCTCCCTCACTTCCGGAGTGAACTCAGTGTATATATTGCGTTCCGCCCTGTACTCGCGGTCTCTCTCCAGATAGAAGTCTTCTTCGCCATAGCGCTTGCTTATCGAGGCTTCGAGCTCGTGAGGGGTCTTGCCTGCTGAAAGCACGGCTTTTATTCCGTCAAGCATCGTCAGGTATCCTGCACCGATTATAAGATATGTATTCGTATGCGGGTTCGGAGATCTGAGCTCAAATCTCGTAGACAGCGGGTTCTTCAGGTCTCTTACGAGTCCAATCAGCACCGTTCTGTTACGCGATGGAGTCTTGTGATCAACACCCAGCGATGTAACGATACATACAGGAGCTTCGTATCCGGGTTTGAGTCTCTGGAACGAATCGTGCTCAGGAGCGATGATCGGATAGAGCTTCTCGTAGTTATGGAGTATTCCCATGAGTGCTCCATAACCTACCGGGCTCATGAAATCCTGGTCTCCGTTCTCAGGCTCAAACAGATTGACCACGCTGCCATCCTTCAGCTTTGCTGCCACGCCGAAGTGCGTGTGCTCTCCGGAGCCTGCGACTCCTATCATAGGCTTTGCCATGAAAGTAACTTCAAGACCATTCATGCGGAATATGTCTCTGATGATATGCTTTATCTGCGCCTCATTGTCAGCAGCCTGCATCGGTGACGAGTATTTCCAGTCGATCTCGAGCTGTTCCATGATGTGGTCGAAGTTGCCGGAGTTGCCCATCTTGGCCTTTACTCCGCCTACCTCTTTATGCCCCATTTCGATGCCGAATCCATAGTGGTCGAGTATCTCCAGCACCTGCTCCATTGCTGTGCCTACCGGTCCGTTTACTCTCTGCCAGTACTGCTCTTTCAGTTCCTGTGCGATCGAAAGCTGGTCTCTGTCTGCCCTGTCATCAGGCGTCTTAACCCAGAACTCAAGCTCTGTAGCGTTTGTAAGCAGAAGCTCATCAATATCTTCTATGCTGTTCACCCCGCCAATATGCTCAAACACATAAGGGTTTTCCTCGAGTGCTGCGCGCAGGCCTGCAAGGAATTTGCTTACAGACTCTTTTAGGTAGATCCTCGATCCCACCATTGTGTCGCCATTATGGCGAAGGTATGACGGGATCCTCAGTGTTCCTGTCGGAAGCCCCGTCTCATAGTCCCTGTTGTCATAATTATATTCAACGAACCAGTTAGCCTCAGGATCCGGAACGATGTCGACTCTTGCATTAGAGAGGTCGGCGATCGTCGGAAGCGCTACTGATGAGCCATCAGTCTGCACTCCGTTTTCGATCATCTTTGCCATGTCGTCAATAAACAGCGCGACCGGGATCTTCTCGTCGGTGCTGTGATTTCCCATGTCAACGCCAGTGAATGAAACAAACTTCACTTCAGGATGTGCCATGAGACGACTCCGGACGGTCTCTTCGTCGTGCTCGTCCGGAGTCAGTGTAAATAACATTCTATTCAGATCAAAATTGATCATCCTTTTACCCTTTCAATAATGTTATGCTGCTTCATCAGCAGTATCAGCTGCAGGTTCAGAAGCGGTCTCCTCTGCAGGTGCCGAAGTCTGCTCCTCCGCAGGTGCCGCAGCCGGTGCGGATGTGCCGCTTTCGTTAACAAGCTTGGTCAGATAGTTTTCAAGCTGCTTGATATACTTGCCGTAGCCTTCCCAGTCACCGTTCTTCTGGCACTCTATCGCCTTTTCGTAAGCGTTCTGCGCCTTATTGATGAGTGCCGCAACATCATCGTTCGAATCTCCGCCATCAAGGCCATCGACATTCTTGCCGGTATCTCCGGCATCTCCGCCGAACAGGCTCAGCAGAGCCTCGCCGAGAGTCGGCTCGTAAGCGATCTTGTCCTGATAAGCCACGATTACTCTCTTGACTTCAGGGATAGCCTGATTTGTAGCCTCGAGGTATACCGGCTCAACATACAGGAGCGATGTGCCGATAGGTATTACGAAGAGGTCTCCTCTCTTATATGACGATCCTGATTGTTTCCACAGCGAGAACTCCTTGGAAATCTCGGTGTTCTGGTCGATCTGGGCCTCTATCTGCATCGGACCGTAAATGGTCTTGTTCTTCGGCATAGTGTATACGATCAGCTGACCGTAGTTGTCACCGTCGTTGCGTCCCATCATGATAGCAGTCATATTCTGCTTCGACTTCGGTGTGAACGGCACCATGTTGATGAACTCGGCACCTTCCTCCGTGTCAGGCAGGTTGAATACATAGTAGCTCGGGTCCATCTCAACATCTTCGGTTCCGTAAATCTGGTGAGCAATGTCCCAGAGGTCCTCCTTCTGGTAGAAGACCTTGACCTCGTCCATATGATACTTCGAGTAAACATAAGCCTGGATCTTGAACATTGCGTTCGGGTATCTCAGGTGAGGCTTCAGTTCTTCAGAGATGTCGCTGCTGGACTTGAAGAGCTTAGGATAGATCTTCTGATATGTCTTCGCGATCGGATCCTCATCATCTACGATGTAGAAATTGGTGCTTCCGTCATATGCATCAACTACTACCTTTATGGAGTTTCTGATGTAGTTAGTAGGGTTGATTGCATTCGGATCGTTGTTATATGGCTCAGAGTATGGATACTTGCTGCTTGTTGTATACGCGTCGAGTATCCAGTAGAGCTTTCCGTCAACGATGGTCATGTACGGATCTTCCTCATATGCGAGATACGGCATTATCTTCTCGACTCTGCGGACCACATCTCTGACATACAGGATCTTTGACTTCGAAGTGATGTTCGAGGAAACGAGGATGTTGACATTGCCCTCTCTTAGAGCGAACAGAGCTCTGTTGAGAAGATTGAGCTTGATGCCTGTATTGCCCTCATACTCGGTATATTTGTTTTCACTTCCGTCAGGATAGTCAAACTCGGCTTCCTTTGTGTTTACAATTACATAATCCTTCGAAAGCTCTCCGAAGTAGATCTCAGGTCTGTCGATCTTGAGCTCAGCAACATTGGTCTCAGGAGGGATATTGCCCTCGATAACATCAGGCTGACCCGATGCGGTAACGGTATCTACCATGGATACAGCGGCACCATAACCGTGCGTATACTTAAGGTGCTTGTTGATCCATGTATTGGAGATTTTGTCCTCATCGATCTCTCTGGCTGAAAGGTAAGTCTGCGTGATGCTGCCGTCAATGGTATATCTGTCAATGTCTACGTCGTTGAATCTGTAGTACTGGCGGATACTCTGAGTCTGGTTGTAGAAATCCTCGACCGGACCGTAGTCATTGATACGGATATTTCCGATCGTCTCGTCATTATCCTTGATAGTATCAGCAGTAAGCGAATCGTCAGCCGCAAAGTTAGCAACTCTGACGTTATCGATACCGTACGCGTGTCTTGTGTACTCTATGTTGTTTTCAAGATACTTTGACTCTTTGTTGATTTCATCCGGGCTTACGATGAGCGACTGCACGAGGCTGGCAGCTCCTACTCCAAGGGCGAATACAAGCACCATGATAACAGGCAGCTTGAGCAGTTTTGTGATCTCGCCCTTCTTGATGTGGATCGCAAGAGTAACCGCTCCGACAAGGCAGAGCAGCATGATGATGCGGTATACCCAGAGTGTGATGTTGACATCTACAAAACCAGCGCCGTAAACAGCACCTGTATGAGTGTGAAGCAGATCGAACTGCTTCAGGAAGAAGTCAACTGCGAGCATCAGATAGAAAATGACTCCGAGGATGATGAGCTTGCCGCTTGCAATGTTCATCAGATTCTCTACGTTATTATTATTGATGTCGGTAGTATGACCTCTCTTCTTCTTTCTGTTAGGATCGAAAGCTGCTTCCACAGCCTTCTTGCCCGCTCTTCCCATCCTGCCGATCACGGAGTGGTCGATAGGTGTGCGGTAGATGACCTTAGGCTCCTCATCCTCATCCTTTTCTTCAAACTCAGGTTCAGGCGGCAGATCATCGTCATCATGCTCAAAGATGTCCGGAGTCCTGACAGAAAGCAGGTACATATAATAGACTACCGTGACTACCACGAGGCCTATGACCGAAACAAGGATGATCTCGTTGACCTTGTCGAGCCAGTCCAGATTGAAGATGTAGAATCCTATATCAAAGTTGAACAGCGGATCCTTAAGGCCGAACTCGGTTGAGTACTTCGATTTAAGGAATGTAAGCCATGTTCCCGTTGATGTGTACATGCCTATTCCGAGGCCGAATATCAAGGACAGTATCCACGAGGTGGAGTTGATTCTCTTGAGATTCGGGATCTCGTGCGATTCGATTTTCTTGAAGTACCCGTTCTTCAGGGCCCTCAGGTAGAATCTCGCGAGGAGCGTGACTACAACGAATACCGGGACTCCGAGTTCGAGCTGTGTCAGCAGTCTCTTCCAGAATACGCTTGTGTATCCCAGATCCTTGAACCACATCCAGTCGGTGATGAATCCGACGAACATGACAAGAATTGCCAGCACAAGAGCTATAAGCATGATGGCTATTGAGAATCCCTTGCGGCCGTTTCTGCGTCTAGCGCGGGTCTCAGGGTCAACCTGCCTTTGCTTTCTTTGCCTTTTTGGTCTTTTTCCATCAGTATATTCTGCCAATGTTTATTCCTCCCTGCATGATGCACTGGTGAAAATAAGTGCAGCGACAGCGTCTGGCTGCCGCTGCAAGTGTAGTTATGTTTTTACTTGCTGCCTAAAGCAGGAACTGCCCGTTGAACGGCTCTACAAGGCCGGAACTGGAAGCAATGCTTTCGATGAGTGAATCGATCCATGCTGCAATACCGCTGTCCGGTGCGATCTGAAGGATCAGTATCACTGCGAGAAGGATTATCAGAATGAGTGCGATGATCACAGCAAGAACAGTAAGGAACTTGCTTCCTGACTCAACGTCTTCATACTCAACCTCAACATTCTTCTTTGCTTTCTTTTCTGCTTTCTTTTTTGCAGCCTTGTCAGCAGGAACTTCTTCCGGAGTCTTGGCTGCAGCGATAGCCGCAGCTTCAGCCTTCAGCTTTGCATCAAGTTCCTCCTTTGACATGTAGATGGTCTCATCCTCTACCTGTCTGTATGCTTTCTTGTTCTCTACAGGAATGACTTCAGCCGCAACAGCTCCGACAGCAGCAGCCACAGGAGCAGCAGCAGCGGCAGCTTTAGCTGCCTCAACATCAGCCATCTTAGGAACAGCATCAACTGCAGCTTTCTCTTCTTCTGTCAGTCCGCCGCCATGTTTGAGTTTCTCATACTCTTCATCGAGCAGTCTCTGGAACTCCTCGTTCTTGCGGTAGAGTGTATAGAACTTGTCGATCTTCTTTGTCTCTTCAGCCTCTGCTTCTTCAGCAAGATTATCGCCAAACAGGTCTCTTTCAAGTTCTTCGAGCGAAAGCGCATCTGTTTTCTTAGGCATTGTTGCCTCCTCTTCTACAGGAGCAGCCTCTTCAGCCATTTCCTCAACTGCCTCTTCTACAGGAGCAGCCTCTTCGACTACTTCCTCAACGATTTCTTCGACAGGAGCAGCCTCTTCGACTTCTTCCTCAACGATTTCTTCAACAGGAGCAGCCTCTTCGACTTCTTCTTCAACGAGTTCTTCGACAGGAGCAGCCTCTTCGACCACTTCCTCGACGATCTCCTCTACAGGAGCAGCCTCCTCGACTACTTCTTCAACGATTTCTTCTACAGGAGCTGCCTCTTCAACTACTTCCTCAACGATCTCTTCGACAGGAGCAGCCTCTTCGACCACTTCCTCAACGATCTCTTCGACAGGAGCTGCCTCTTCGACCACTTCTTCAACTGCTTCTTCAGGCTCGTCCTTAAATTCTCTAGGTGCTCTCTCAAAAGGCTCAAAGTCCTGCAGATAAAGATCTTCAACAGCTTCTTCGTATGTTTCCTCAACAGGAGCAGCCTCTTCGACTACTTCTTCAACTGCCTCTTCAACAGGAGCAACCTCTTCGACTACTTCCTCAACGACCTCTTCTACAGGAGCAGCCTCTTCGGCTACTTCTTCAACTGCCTCTTCAACAGGAGCAACCTCTTCGACTACTTCTTCAACGGCCTCTTCAACAGGAGCAACCTCTTCAATCACTTCATCAACGACCTCTTCGACTGCCTCCTCTGCGATTTCCGGTTCAGCCGGCATGCTTGCAGGAGTCAGGCCATCAAAGAGTTCATCTATATCAGGTGTTATTTCAGGCTCAAAATCGAATATATCAGGTTGAACCTTTTCGAATACAGGCTCTTCTGCTCCGAAATCCGGCTCATATTCCGGCTCAAACATCATGCTTGCAGGAGTCAGGCTATCAAAGAGCTCATCGATATCAGGTGTTACCTCTGCCTCGAACAGATCGAACATTTCGTAAGAGGGTTCATCAAAAAGCTCGTCACCATTATCCTCTTCAGTTTCTTCGACAGCAGGTTCCTCATTTCCTTCGAGTTCATCAAGGCTCATTGCTGCATTGAGATCTGCGACATCATATAGATCGACACCCGTAAGCTCTGCCAGTCTCTTTCTGAGAGCTTCGATCTCTTCCTGCTTATCTGCAGGAGGAGCTATAGTCATCTCAGGCATTTCAGGTTTTGTATCATCCATTTCCCTGAAGAGCTCTTCCTCGTCAATGCCTTCTTCCTCTTCTTCTTTGAAAGCTTCTTCGTCTTCATCATCGTCTTCGTCGTCATATTCACTTACATCGAAACGCATTGTGCGGCCGGAGTGAACAGCTGGCTCAAAGTCAAGATAGAGATCTTCCATGGTCTCTTCTGGCTCTGCATACTCGTCTTCTTCGTACTTAGGTTCTTCGAAAACAACTTCTGCGATCGGTTCTTCTTTAGATTCTTCCTCAGCTGCAGGCTCTTCAGATTCTTCCTCAGCTGCAGGCTCTTCAGGAGCTGCCTGGCTTGCAGGTGTGAGGCTTGCGAAAAGCTCGTCGATATCCGGTGTTACCTCAGGCTCAAACGGTTCATCGAACACAGGCTCTTCAGCCACAGGTTCCTCAACTACAGGCTCCTCTTCTTTCTTAGCTGCAAAATCAGTTATTTTCTTCAGGAAATCCGGAAGTTCAAACTTAGGAGCTTCATAAGCAGGCTGAGCGACCTCAGGTTCTTCAAATTCAGGGAAGTCAGGCTCACTGATTATCCCTGCCTCTTTCTCAAAACTCTTTACATACTCATCAAACTGAGCGATTGTCTCCCTGGAAACTTCCAGTTCCGGCTCCTCAGCAGCTTCAGCCATTCTCTGCGGCTCCTCAAATTCAGGCTCGTCGAATTTCGGCTCTTCCGCTGCAGGCTCTTCAAACTGCAGTTCCTCTATAACAGGTTCCTCAAACTGTGGCTCCTCGATTACCGGCTCCTCAAACTGTACCGCATCGAACTTCGGCTCTTCAAACAGAGAGTCCTCAAACTGCGGCTCATCTTCAAAGACAGGTTCTGCCTTCTCCTCTTCCGGAATATCAAAAGGAGTAACTACCGGCTCATCTACATCCTCATAAAGAGGAGCATAATGAAGCTGCGGTGCCTCATCGAATGCTGTAAGATCCGGGTCAAGGTGAAGCACTTCCGTGTACTCGATAGCTTTGTCAGCTGCAGCCTTTTCCTTCTCTTCTTTTTCAGCCTTGAGAATATCGATGAAACTCATCGTACGGCTCTTCTCGCTCGAAGGAGCCATCTCAGCATAAATTGCCTTCTCATCGATCCTGTCCGTAGCTCCCCAAGGTGACTTGATGTCACTGACATCTCTCCTCTGCGGTTCATCTACCACGTTGCTCCAGTCGAAAGACACCTTCTCTCTTACCGGTCTTTCAGGAGTCTCGTCATAAACAGGTGCCTCAAATGTAGATGTTTCGACCTTTGGCTCCTCGAACTGAATATCCGGGTTTGTTCTGAAAACCGGCTCCTCCGGTCTGGCGACTCTGGCTCCGCATTCGCTGCAGAACTTTGCGCCATCCACGAGCTTGCTTCCACAATTTGTACAGAACATTTTTTTCCTCCGTATAGTCTATTGCCTTTTCAGGGCAGTATTAGCTTTTTTGCACATCAAAAACGTGCCTGTTCATAAATATTCAGTGAAATACTACTATATATTTGTTTACATTTCAATGTTTTGATTGCGATATGAACGGATTATAAGAAATTTTAGTATTTTTGCTATTGACTTGTTGCGATTGCGGTGGTAATATCATCAAGCGGCTCGCGGAAACACATTGCGAGCGCAGATAATGAATATGGATGATTAGCTCAGCTGGCAGAGCACCTGACTCTTAATCAGGGTGTCCAGGGTTCGAGCCCCTGATCATCCACCAGACACAGTCCTCAACCTCAGTAATTGCAAGGGGTTGAGGACTTCTTTTTTTCTCAAAAATACAAGATTTAGGCGTTTTGCCCACATTTTTGCCCACAAGCTTGTGGGCAAGATTGTTTTTGGTAATTCAGAACGGTGACTGCTCCCGGCTCAGGCAGAAGCCTTCTCTTTACCTCTCCCCGGCGGTATTTCTGACTCAGCTTCGATTTCCGCAAGGTCTTTCTCCATCATATCCACCGAGCGCTTACGGGTTTTTTCGTTACTGTGTGCATAGGTATTCAGCGTGATGCTTATATCTGAATGTCCCATCAGCTCCTGTACGTCCTTGAAATTCGCCCCACTTGCGATCATATTTGAACCATAGGTATGTCGAAGGCCGTGCATATGGAACGGGATGGTATTCAGATTATTCTGAACGACCTTGTTGCAGTTCTTGAGAGTCTGGATCGTGACCATTTCACCGTCTGCCTTCCTGCAGACGAATTCCAGAGGCAACAGCCTTATCTTTTTATCCGCTTCCTCAATGAGCCTGCCATGCCCTACTCTGCTGCCGATAACACCGTTTTTCGTACGGATATCAGTGAATATCATGTTGTGCTGCCGGCCTTTGATACTCTGGATCTGGCAGTAATGCTTTTGGTAAAGCTCGCCATACAGCTTTCTGTCACGCTCCTGCTCTGCCTTGGCTTCTGTAAGGATGCCCGCAAGCGTCTCGCCGAAATCAACCACCCTCTGCTTTCCGTTCTTAGGCACCTTGAGTTCCCAGCACTTTGTTCCGGTATCCTTGAACATCGAACGCCTGACTATGAGCCTGCGTCCCGGGATATCGATATCGTCCCAGCAAAGACCTGCGATCTCGCCGGCACGGAGTCCGGTGTAGTATGAGATCTGCACAGGCAGGACCATATACTCGTAACCATCTCCGTAGCTGTTCGTATGAGTGCTGAGGAATTCGACGACCTTCAGAAATTCATCATGGGTAATGGTCTCCACTTTCTCCGCATCATCGCCGAAAATATCTGACTCTTTTGGTTTCTTG
This sequence comes from Anaerovoracaceae bacterium, assembly GCA_045114615.1. GTDB lineage: Bacteria > Bacillota > Clostridia > Peptostreptococcales > Anaerovoracaceae > Crickella. The sequence goes on along the minus strand of JBGUKU010000106.1, from coordinate 624 downwards.
CGCTTCTTCACATGCTGCATCGGACTGGATTTCAGATACTCCTTCGGATAGACAGCGAATTTGAAGATCCCGTTCAGGACCACGAATTCTTCCTTCATCGAGCTTTCCGAGTAAGCATGTTTGATCTCTTTGCCGTCTGCATCGTATTCGCCGAAGTATTTTTCATCGACATACGCTTGCAGCACCTCCACAGTCACCTCTTTCAGTTTCAGTTTACCGATACGATGAGCTCTTACGTGATCCATCACATTGCGGTAGCTGTCAAGCGTAGTAGTTGCACGGCTGCTCGGTTCGATCTCCGTCCGAAACCATTCGTCCATCAGTTCCTCAACTGTGATATCACCGGGATCGAGGAACTTACCAAGCTCGTTGTACTCATCGATGGCCTTCTTCAGTATGTTCTCTGTCTCACGCTTCGACTCGGTCCCGACGAATTCGTGCATCTTCATAGTGCCGTCAGGCTCTTCCATCCTGAATCTGTAGTAGTATTTCCTTCCTCTCTTTCTTACGCTTCCCTCCTGATAAGATATTTTATGTTTCAAAAGATCCTCCTTTTCCGGCAGAACCTTTTGTGGGCCTGGATATAGATTGCTTAGAGGTATATCGCGGCGCCGTCCGGTACTG